>CAZTZA010000017.1:1325-37616 GCA_964618015.1 uncultured Spirochaetaceae bacterium
GTTGCTGCCACTGCGCCTCGCGGCGGAGGAGCCGGCGAGGAGCTTCCTCGGCAACTGCTACCCACATTGCATCTAACGTTTCAGGCTGAATCCGGTTCAAGTAAAGCGGCTCATCAAGAACGGAACCCCAACCGCGATGGTCATACCACGTAAGGCGAAAGCCAGCCTGGCTATTGAGCGCACCAGCGGCTAGGTCGGCTACTGAACGCCACGCTCCCTCTATCGCCTGAAACGCCGCGAGGCGATCCTCCCGCGCTGGCTCTTCGAGTCGCGCCGCAAGTTGACCCATGGAAAGTCGGCGCGGTTCGCCGTTCACCTCCACCTTGCCACGCAGTGATCCTGCTAGGGTTGTGTATTGACGGTCCCAGGCATGATAGCCATCAGTAGCCAGCTTCTCTATCAGTCCCTCAACTGTTGCGTCCATCTTACGCCTCGATAGATTCCGCTCCCTATTTAGTGTAAAGCTGACAGATTGGAGCTCTGATCCAGCCACCAACTCCTCCCAACGCTCATTAGGAAGACATGCCGTATAGGCCGATAGAATCGCTTCGATCGATTTGAGCGAAGCCGCAACCTCATCTATGCGAGCCATCCATTGACCTGCTTGAGCGTCTCCAGCATCTTCAGCCCGCAGACATTCTGCGAACGAAACCGCTTCAGCCAAGCGGGACTCAACCTGTTGAGTGTCCACTAACAGAACGACAATCTCCGCGTCAGGAGAATCTATCGATAGTGCTTGAGCACGGTCACCTAGTTGAGCTACATCTTGCTCGATTGATAAAACGAAGTCTCTGAACTCGACTGATCGGCTGCCACCAACAAAGACCGATTCCAAATTCCACCTATCCGATAACGTCATATTAGCTCCTCAAAATCATACCCATTCAAACAGTGAACCCAGACTGCAATACTGCAACTATGACGATAAGAGTAATTCGTAGTCCACGGTATTTTATTATTCAAGATCTCATTTTAATCACTTTTTATACCAAAGGAGGTATTTTAGAGCACTGAGTCCGACGGTATAAGAGATAGTGGGTTACACTCCTACCTGATGTCTGACCATTTGACCTTCCTCGCTGGTAATCATGACCGCTACGTAGACGAACTCCGCGACTTCGTGCGTATACCCAGTATTTCGGCACTTCCAGATCACCAGAAAGATGTTCGTCTTGCTGCGACATGGATCTGCGACCGACTAACACAGGCAGGCTTGGAACATGCCACAATTCTGGAAACCGGTGCACAGCCAGCAGTATATGCCGACCACCTTCACGCACCTGGAGCACCGACCATTCTAATTTACGCCCATTTTGACGTTCAACCAGCCTCATTCTCTGACGGCTGGAGTGCTGATCCATTCGACCCAGTGCTCACAGAAGACCGCGTCTACGGCAGAGGAGCATCCGACGACAAAGGGAACCTTCTGATACCGGTGCAGGCAATTGAAGCTCTGCTAAATGAAAACGGGTCCTTGCCTGTGAACGTAAAATTCCTACTGGAGGGACAAGAGGAAATCGGTAGCCCGACTATGGAACCATTTGTGTCAGAGAATGCCGCTATGCTCGCCTGCGATCTGGCTGTCAGCGCTGACGGATCGCAATGGAGCCCATCTGAATCGGGGTTGTGGCTGAGCCTTCGTGGACTCTGCTCGTTGCAAATCGACGTTACTGGGCCCGCTCATGATGTTCACTCCGGCACCTACGGCGGCGCCATCCACAATCCAATTCACGCACTTGTAAGAATTCTAGATTCAATGCGTAGCGCAGACGGAAAGATTTTGGTCAACGGTTTCTTTAAAGGCGTATCGGACCTCACCAAAATAGATCGAGCAGATCTCAATCGGATTCCCTTCGATGAGCAACAATTTTTGGAAAAGTCTGTCTCACCGGGACTGTTCGGCGAGCCTAGCTATTCCACACGTGCACGGCAATGGCGACGTCCAACACTGGAAATTAACGGAATATGGGGCGGATTTCAGGGCGAAGGCGTAAAGACAGTCTTACCTAGTAAGGCGCACGCCAAGATCACCTGCCGTCTGGTAGGGAGCCAAAACCCAGAACAGATACGAGCGGCAATCACAGCTCATGTCACTAGTCATGCGGACCCAAGCGTCAGAGTGGAAGTAACTTCACTCGGGTCGGGTGGGCTACCGTACACTATCCCAGCTGAGCACCCTGGGAACCAGGCTGCGAGTGAAGTTCTTGCAGAGATTTATGGTTCTGAACCCTACAAGATTGCCTCCGGTGGTAGCATCCCTATCCTGGGAATGATCCAGCAATATCTTAAAGCAAAGACAATTATCTTTGCTTTCGCTCTCGATGATGAAGGTGCTCATGGCCCCGATGAGTTCTTTCGTCTATCTAGTTACCAGCGAGGCCGTGTGGCCTACTGCCGACTGCTCCAGCGGCTTGCCAAGAGCGTAGCAGCTTAACATGCCGTTTGGGCAACTCTGCCGCGCAATAATTCTTACTGCTTCGCTCTTTACTGCTCTCTGGACATTCTGCTCATGTGCAGTTTCACAGCAGCTGACTATCCGCACGGATGGCTCAGGAGATACTTCGATCATAGTCCAAATCAGCCCTGAGATCGCATCTTACTTGAGGGAGATAGCAACGCTCACTGGTGCCAAACTACCGGAAACAGGACTGATTGACCTATCCCCTATAAACAAAAGCCTGGAGGCACGGCCAGGATTAACAATCGTACGAACAGAAGCCCCCGTCGAACACCAAGTGGAATTGGAATTCTCATTTGAGGATGTAGAGGCAATCTTTCGTAGCGCTAGCTTGCTCTGGGAGGCCGGCGTGGTCACTTTCGAAGAGATCGAAGGCAAGGCCAGCCTCAGACTTTATCTCGACATCGATAATTATAGACAGCTCTCCACTATATTCCCCGTACTGGATGATCCGGTAATCCGTGCGATAGGCCCTGAAGAAAACACTGATATCAGCGCTAAGGACTACTTATCCATGATGGGATTTGTCCTGGGGCCAGGTGGACCGCCTGCGATCTCAGAGTCATTGATCATCATTAAAGTCACCGTCGATGGTGAACTTATCTCACAGAGCGGTGGTCGCATGGAGGGGGAAACTTTAATTTACGAGATCCCACTACTAGATTTCCTGCTCTTACACGAACCAATAGATTTACAGGTTGTATTCCAATAGCCACTTGTCCATGCGGCCCCAACGTAGACAGTGTATGCCCGAACATTTTCCTGCCGTGGGCACACTGCAACAATTGTTACGACCGTCCAAAGAGCTTGCCGGTTCGTCAACAACAAAGCCCGAGACCTTGAAATTCAAGTTTCATCAGTTATCGTCTCATCGGGACAGTACGAATCCTAAACTGAATAATAATTAAAGGTTGCCGATTCGATAATTGATTTTCTATAACAGGATAGGCTACCCCAGATTTTCCCTATAGCTATGAACTATAAGCCATCAACCGACTATCAAAACGCTATTCAGAGTCTGACCGAGGGAACGAGGACCATACCGAGAAATCAGTTCTAATCAGTGCTTAGCTCCAAAAGATTGCCAGCGTCATCGAAGGCTAATGGTTCCGATGTACCTATAATTTTTGCATCCGCCGAGCTACTTAGCTGGGCTGCAGCTGCGGGACTGGCCTGCAGATCGCCCAAGGACAATGTATCCTTGATGCGAACTAGTCTTACCTCGGCCGGGTTTATGGCTCCACTGGTCTGAATAGCGGCTCGGATTGCCAGCATGTCGTTGGCCATTACCATCGGTATTCGAACGCTCACGGCTGCAGTGGAGGTAAGAGCGTTAGGGTAAGTCTCTTCAAAAGTCATGCGGTCATACACGCGCCGGGTTGTTACATCCAGAAGGCCAATACCGTTAGCGTTACCATGAGTTTCTGGGGTCAGTTGCAGTGCAGCGATACGGCTAATCGATGGCCCTCCACTCATCGCCGTGCTGCTGTACCGCCCTACTACGTTACAGTCAAGACCAGTGCCAGCGATATTCTTCCCGACCATGTCTACAATTAACACGTCCAGATCGTCAAAAGGCAGAGTAGGCTGTAAGTCACGCGATATCTCAAGAAGCGCCGGCTCGCGTTCAAAGATCTCGGCTCCAGGAATCAGCTCTACATAGCACAGCTCATGATAGGCGTTTTCTACTAGAGCCACACCAGCACGAATGCGGCCGGTTGATAGCACTTGCTTAGCAATGATAGCCACACTATTGGCCATCTCAGGCATACCTTGGCGATGGCATGCCTGAGCGCCGGCTTGCTTGCCCAGCCCTATCGCTATCATCTTGGCCAATCCGCTCTCTCTCTTACCACGGAACGATGAGTGAAGCATAATGCGGTTTACGATAATTATTCCATCAGCACCCCACGCTAGACGATCGACCATCACGGGTAGCCCAGAAGCGGTGCCTATTTGATCTACTGCCATACTCGACCGTACCGGCGCTCCTACGGTTGCCTCACTGATACCCATGTCAACCAGAAGATCTTCCTGTCCTTTAGCGGTGGCTCCACCGTGACTGCCCATTGCTGGAACGATGAACGGGTCAGCACCAGCGGCGTGAAGCGAGTCTACCAACTGGGATACCACATCAGACTGGTCAGCGATGCCTCGACTGCCTACTGCAACCGCGATCGATTCACCAGGCCGTACTATTGTCCCTATCTCACGGTCTGACAGGGTTCTTGTGAGTTTTGTTGGCTCCAGGAGCGGTCGCGGCAATGATTGCCTAATCTTTACCACATCCGGAATCTGGACCGTCGAGAGGATCGACTCAATAGTGCTCATCCGCTCCAGCTTCGTTCGGCCACCTTACGAAAAGTCGACTCAATCTGATCGTCGCTTACTAATGCCGCAAGCTCAAGCCTACGGGAAACCGGCGTAGATATATCAAGTGATGTAAGGCAGGCTACCGGACTGTCTAGGTCATCGAAGAAGCGGGTAGTTATCTCAGCTGACAACGCCGGACCTATCGCCTGGCTACGGGCCGCCTCCTCGACGATGACTATACTACCAGTTTTCGCAAGCGAAATACCGATGGTTTCGTAGTCAATCGACAACCGATCAAGACAGCGCAAGTCGATTAGCTCCACGGAAACTCCTTCAGCAACCAGTTCAGCTGCCACCCTAGCGCAGCGTCCAACCATGCCGCCGTACGTCAGTACAGTTACCTGATCGCCCTCTTGAACAGTACGAGCGACACCGCACGGAATAGCGTAGTCAAGGTCTTTACTCGGTGCCTCCGAGCGCTGCGTATATAACGCATTGTGCTCCAAAATTACCACTGGATCTAGTGAGTGCATGGCAGTATTGAACAAACCGATGTAATCAAACGCGTCCGCTGGCGCAATGATGCGGAAGCCCGGGAAGAGTCCATAGAGGCCAACGGGGTCCATTGAATGTTGTGCTCCGTAGCCAAGTCCTGTACCGATGCGACTGCGAACTACGATTGGCAAGTCTGTCGTGTCACCGTACATATGACGTGCTTTTGAGAGCTGGTTAAAGAGCTGGTCCGCAGCCACCAAAGCAAAGTCAGCAAACATGATTTCTACAACCACTCGCATACCCAGCATTGCTGCACCAAAACCTAGCCCAGAAAAACCACCTTCCGAAATCGGCGTGTTGATAACGCGGTTTGGGAACCTTTCGACTAGCCCCTTGGTTGCCCCGTAGGCACCACCACTGAGATTAGCTACCTCTTCGCCGAACACGATTGCGTTGTCCTCTCGATCTAGCCAACGGCCAGTGACGGAGGCAATGGCATCAGAGTACCTCGTCGGCTCAAGCGATAAACTATCTCGTTCAGCAAAGCGCAATCCTTCAAGTTCCGTCCCGTTGCTGAGCATACCGTCCCCCGCAGTCGCCGGATCAGGCCACAGACTCTCGCGTACGCGCGGTGGGTCGCCTGGTTCAGTACAGCTTGACTGCGCCTGCGTTACTGCCTGCGAAGCCAGCCGCTCGATGGTCTCCACCTCGGACTGATCCAAAAGGCCAGCATCCATTAGGATCTTGGGCAGCATAACCGCTACTTCTGTACCCTCATATGCGTCTTCCTCTTCCTTAGTGCGGTAACGAAAAGCGCTGCCTTTCACGTCGCCGGCATGGTGATAACGACGGTAACACTCACATTCAATTAGAGCTGGCTTACCACCGTCGCGCATGGAGTCGGCAACCTCTTTAACCAACGCATAGATCGCAACAGCGTCATCACCATCTACCATGAAGCCATCCATCTCATAAGCAGCTGCGCGCTGCGATAAGTGCTCCACCGCGCACGATTCCCCAACAGGAGTAGCCACTGCATAGCGATTGTTCTCTACAAACACAATAAGCGGCAGCGACCAAAGCCCCGCCAGATTACAAGCCTCGTGAAAAGCTCCTTGGTTGACTGCCCCGTCACCGATATAACAGATGACTACATTACCACTGCCAGAGAATTTCTCCGCGTACGCAGCCCCAGCAGCCAGAGGCAGACCCCCGGCGACAATAGCATTCGATCCCAGGAAGCCTGACTCATGATGCCGCAGGTGCATCGAACCGCCCCTACCGCCGCAGTAACCAGGAGATAGCCCCATGATTTCCGCCATCGTGCGATAGAACACCTCCTGCGCCTCTTCGGGCAGATCCCCGCCCGTAGGATCCCAGTTAGGCGACACCTGTGCTTGAAGCACTTTGGCCAAGAACTGATGGTGAGCTCGATAGGTGGCGGCCATCTTATCAGACGGTCGAAGCGCTGCTATCGCCGCAGAAGCGGTAGCCTCCTGACCCACCGAGGTATGTACCGGACCCCAAACCGCGCCGGCATTTTTGAGCTCAAGTAACGCGTGCTCGAAGTTATGAATAGCAACTGTGTCAAAGAGCATCCTAGCCGCGAGGCGCTTGTTGAGCTTCTTGACATCCTGCGGTTGCGACTCCCATCGCTCCCACAGAAAAGAACTGTCAATCGGATTTCGTGTCATCGTTTTAACTCGCTTAACTGCATATTCGTCTAGTCCATCAGGAATCCGCCGTTAACGTCGATGATCTCGCCCGTAATAAACCGCGCGCGATCAGAAACGAGAAAAGCTACTACTTCTGCGACATCCTCGGGCTTACCGAAAGTGCCGAGCGGAATCTTGGCAGCAAAGGCTTGATTAGTTTCCTCTCCCCACTCACGGGTCAAGGGTGTATCTATGGGCCCCGGTGCTACTGCGTTGACAGTAATACCAAAGGACGCTGCCTGCAGGGCTAATGACTTGGTCAGGCAAATGATACCAGCTTTCGATACTGAGTAGTGGGCTCCTGCAGCAGCGCCACCCATCTTACCAGCCATGGACGACATGCTAACAATACGGCCGCTGGCAGCCTCCTTCATCCTTCGAAACGCCTCACGACTAGCCATAAATGCACTTCGTAGGTTGATTGCCATCATCCGATCCCACGCTGCTACTGAAAGATCGAGGATAGGGGTTAACTCACAAATTCCAGCATTGTTAATCAAAATATCTATACGACCTATCTGCTGATCAACGATACGAAACAACTTCAGCACGGCCTGTTCATCAGCAACATCGGTGCTCAAACAGAGCGGTCTGCCGCCAGCTTGCTCAACTTCGGCAGCAGTAACCAAAGACTCAGACATATTTAGATCTGCGATCACGATGTCGGCACCGTCACGAGCTAGCGTCACTGCTATCCGACGACCGATTCCAGTTGCGGCCCCAGTAACTATTGCCACTTTACGATCGCTCATTCCGACTCCGGGAGCTGCCGCAGCTCCAGCACTTCGCGGTCCGGTCCGTAGAAATATTGCACCCAAACCTCCGGGCGAAACTCTACTAGCTCGCCCACCATATCGACACCCACCTCCCGCAAGCGATCGATATCAGCCTTGATATCGCTACATAGAAAACCCAAGTGGGAAAACCCCCTGTCGGCCTGAGTCCAATCGCCAATCGGTCGACCCTCAGGATCTATGTATTGGAACAGCTCAATCATTACATCTCCTTGGTACAGGTGCGCAATACGCGCGGTGCTGGGGGGTAGTCCAGCGATGCCGCCCAGATTCATATCCGGCGGCACCTCGATGATACGACGTAGCTTAAACCCCAATAGATCGCAGTAGAACGCAATCGAGTTATCAAGGTCGCGTACGCTAAGCCCCACATGGTCTACAACAGCAGTCATAACAGTTAATACTACGGTAGCGGATCATCTCCCGCCTGTCGTGGCAGAATAGATCGCATGACGAAACTATCATCAACCGTTGAGATAATCATGGGTAGCTCCTCCGATTGGCCAACAATGCGCAAAGCAAGTGAGATTCTGAAACAGTTCGAAGTGCCACACGAGCAGCGAGTGGTCTCCGCACACCGAACACCAGACCTAATGCGATCGTATGCACGCGAGGCGGCTAGCCGTGGTATCGAAGCAATTATCGCTGGGGCCGGTGGAGCAGCTCATCTACCCGGGATGGTAGCCTCCTTCACCACAGTCCCAGTCATTGGCGTACCAATAAAGAGTCGAGAACTGTCAGGGCTGGATTCACTACTGTCGATCGTACAGATGCCTGGAGGCGTGCCCGTAGCAACCATGGCGATTGGAGAATCCGGCGCTATTAACGCCGCCCTCTTTGTGGTTGCGGTGCTGGCTGTCCGGCGTCCAAAGCTACGTGATGCGTTGGAGCGTTTTCGAAATGAGCGACGGGATGAGGTGCTCGCTCAGAAGTTGGAGTGAACTGCATGGGTAACATAATCCTTCCCGGAGCAACGATAGGCGTCCTCGGCAGCGGTCAGTTAGGTCGCATGTTGGCCCTGGCATGTCGGCGCATGGGCTACCGGCTCTACACCTTCTCTCCGGAGAAAAATAGCCCGACCGGGCAAGTCGCTGATCACGAGATTGCAGCTTCGTATGAGGATCTTGATGCAGTGCGGAATTTTGCAGAATCGGTCGATGTAGTGACATTTGAGTTCGAGAATGTGCCGGTCGCTACAGCATGTGCGGCGGCTGAATATGCCCAAGTTCATCCGGACGGCCGTGTTCTTGAAATTGCGCAGAACCGCTTAAAAGAGAAGATGACACTTGCCGAGCACGGCTTTCCAGTAACGACTTTTCGCGCGGTCAATAGTTTGGATGAAGTTCAGAATGCAATCACTGAGGTGGGACTGCCAGGAATTCTAAAGAGCACTGGTTTTGGATATGATGGCAAAGGGCAGGCGACCCTCAACAACGCAGATCAAATAGAAGCCGCATGGAATCAAGTAATTAATTATGGATCTCAGGAAAATAATGAACCAGCCGCTATACTGGAGAAAAAGGTAGAGTTCACGCACGAGCTCTCCGTGATCGCTGCTAGATCAGCGCATGATGGTCACACAGTTACCTACGAAACGGTTCAGAACCGACACGAGAACGCAATCTTGGATCTATCAAGTTGTCCTGCTGATGTGCCGGATACAGTTAGAGAAAAGGCGTGCTCCCTATCCAGCGATCTTATGGTAACACTGCAAGTCACCGGTGTACTCTGCGTAGAACTCTTCCTTACCACTGATGGCGATCTCTTGGTGAACGAGATTGCCCCCCGACCGCATAACTCTGGACATCTGACCATAGAAGCAGCAGCAACTAGCCAGTTCGAGCAACAACTGCGCTCGATTTGCGGTCTTCCACTCGGCTCCACTGACCTACACCATCCTGCAGCAATGGCTAATCTCCTGGGTGATCTCTGGTCAAACGGAGATCCTCAATGGCAACAGGCTACCTCATCTCCTGGAGTAAACTTGCACCTATACGGCAAGGCTTTCCCGCGACCCGGTAGAAAGATGGGCCACCTAACCGCAATGGCTAATTCCACTAAGCAGGCCCGACGGCTTGTTTCGACCGCGCGCGATCTGCTTCGCCCACCGCCGACTACAGGTACGATCTGATTAAGTTTAATACTGTACCCCCAAAGTGTCTCACATTCACAAACCGTCCAGTGACAGTCAATTCTTTGGAAACGAGCAACACTTAAACGCTATTCAAACCGAATCTGAATTTATCATGGTAATATGGGTAAGATTACGTCCTAAACAATGAAGACGTAACCTAAGAACCTATACGGAGGATTATGTGAAACTCGTTTTCTTCGATGACTACCGGCTTGGTGTGTTGCGTGATGACGGCGTCGTTGACGTTTCAGCTGCTATCACTAATTTGCACTACCACACAGCTCAGGAACTGCTAAACCAGGTAATTGAGCGATGGGATATTTATCAAGATGCCATCGCATCAGCTGCGGACTCAGGAACAGCCCGCCCAGTCGACCAAGTACGCCTACGTCCGCCAGTGCCACGTCCCGGCCAGTTGGTTTGTCTAGCAGGCAACTATATCGAACCTGATCACCCCAAGAAAGACACTTTTAACGCATTCTTAAAGTCTCCAACCTCGGTCATGGCTACCGGCGACACTGTGGAACTCCCCGAAACTGACGCGACCGTTTTCCATTTTGAGCCAGAATTTGCCCTTGTCATGGGGAAACGTGCATCTAAACTGCAGCCGGAAGATGCCCTTGATACTATTTTCGGCTATATGCAATTCATCGATGTCTCGGCACGAGGCCTCCCCGGTGGCTTCTTTCTCGGCAAAAGCTGGCATACATTTGGACCGATGGGTCCGGTGATCTTGACGGCAGATGAGGTGCCAGATCCCAACTCACTGAGCATGCGGCTGTGGGTAAACGATGACCTTAAGCACGACGTTAATACAAGTGAGATGGCCCGACACGTGCCAGAGCTTCTTGCAGAGGTAACCTCGGTCCTATCCTTGGAGCCTGGAAATGTAGTTTCCACCGGTACCCACCACTACGCTCTTTCACCAATCCAGGATGGTGATCAGGTTCGACTGTCGATCGAGGGCATGGGGCCAGAGCTCTCCGTTGCTGTCAGCGATCCTCGCAAGCGAACCTGGGATCGTTGAAAGGCTGATCTTTCTTGACTGTAAAATAATTAACTAACTAGCAAATCCTGACATCTCCAAAGCGACTCACGCTGGTGATATGTAGCTACTGGTTCTGGTTAATTCACGATAAGAACAGGTCGCTTATGGCTTCATGGTCGATATGCACCATTGCTATAGGTAATACTGCTGATCATCTTCGCCGGTCTCATCCAATAGAAACGACCGTGTCCTTCTACTTCTGGTTGCAGCCGCAACCGAAGTAGAAGGACACGGTTGCGGCCATTATGTGGCTGGACGCCTTATGCCCTTCGTGGATAGCAGCAATTTTCGTACTCTTCAGTTGGATCAGGAAAGGCAACTCGCATCGCGTTACTCGCCCGAGAACGAAGATCTATTTGGCAACAGCTTGCCTCAGGTCGGTGCCACCGACGAGAACGAGCCACCAACTTCGGTTTGGACTACCGAACGCCATCGTTTACTCACCGAAAGTGTCATCCACGAGTCCGCACAAATCTATTTCGCTAACGCTGATCTTGATGGTGATAGGAGATTTGACGAGCTAATCATTGGTTTTGCGGCCGAGATGATTTGCAGAGCATCTCTCCGTTGAGACTATTTTTTATCGCGACAACTCTGTCACAGAAAACGAACTATTTGTTGAGTACCGAAAATCTGAAGTATGGTATCCATCGCAGCTTCCCACTGCCTTCATAGAGCAAAGACTATGGCAAGAATCAACCGGTTTACGATTTTGACTCTGACAATGTCTCTCGGTACTGCACTATCGTTTGCCGTCGGCGGAGTAGAACCTCAAGCAGCGTCGGTTGATCCCTTCGCTAAACATCTGGAAATTGAGTGGCTCGGCTACATGATGCAAAACCTCAATCCAGAAGAATCTCATATATATTTACTTATAAATGAAATGGAGGATAAATTTAATACTACGTTCAAGTGGCCGGACCTGGTCGACTGGAGCAACGCTGATAAGGTCAACGCTCAGCTATCAACTGGAAAAATTCCTGAGTTCTGCGCGATTCTTGAAACAAATATTGAAAAGCTCTACAGCGATGGCATGCTCCGCACTTGGAGTTTTGAGGATATCAAAGAGAAAATGCCCAATACCGCTCGTCTGCTCGACAAAACAGGCGGATGGAATTACTTACGCGTCCCAGGTAAGGACGAATTGATGGGCATAGCCCAGATGAATTACAAACCACTGCCTAGCATTATGGTCAGCTTCTACCGCCTCGACTGGATGGAGAGGCTAGGTATAAAACCCAAAGGAGCACTAGTCGAGTTGGTTCCTGATCAAGTTTACTGGAGTAACGAGGGCTTCGACCTCGAGGAACAGAGAGCCATCCTTAATCAATTCGTTGACTCTAACGCCAGTGGCAAGAACATTACTTACGGCTTGGGTCCGTTTTATGCAGCAACGTTCACGGCTTTCGGCGGCGCAGTCACTCCTTACAACGAATATCCTCAACTAAGTGTTGACACCACTGTCATGGAAGATGACGAGCTAAAGTTTGGCTTTGCTACCAATGCTTACCGAGAAGCTCTCCAATGGTTTAACACCCTGTATAACGATGGCATTTTGACCAAAGAGACTGTGCTTGCAGGACAGGACTTCCAGGCATTTGCCAATCTATGGAACGCCGGTACATTAGGCTACGCGCAGACTCATTACCGCTACCTTGATGTCGACTTCAGCAAGGGAAAATGGCACGTGCCTTTCGAGATGCTCATGACCAATGAGGGCTCTAAGGTTCTTATCGTTCCTATGGAGCACCACCCTGAAACCGGCAGATTTGCTGCTTCGACTGGTGGCAGCGCTATCACACCGTCGATTCCAACCGTCTACCTAAATCAGATCCCAGAGCGTGCCGCTTTGGCTTCGGCAGAAATCAGTGACGAGAAGTTCGATCGCGCTATGCGAATTTTCGATTGGGTCAACTCTACTCAGGAAGGTTTTATGCGGAACCACTACGGAGTAGATGGGATAAACTACCGGTGGGAAGGAGAGCCTTGGAAATCCGGGCTGATTTCTAGCGATTCGGGTCCCACAATCAAGTCGATCAATCCAGACAATCCACCAGGACCTGAGTACAGCAATCGTATTATCAGCAGCTACTGGCTGCCCTGGACTCACGAGATCACCAAAAGGAACGGTGCCCTATGGTCAACCATAGAGGACGATTTGCTTTCGAATCAGCGTTATAGAAACGACTATCTTTATAGTTACCGTTACGATTTTCTGAACAAGACTAATGTTTCTGCAATGCGTAAGAATTACGGATCCGCACTCGCCACAATCATCCAGGATTACACCATAAACTTCATCCTCGGTGAGATTGACCTTGACTCCGACTGGACCGACTACCTTGCCGCCCTTAACCGCAGCGGCATGAATGCTTACCTTCAAGAGATCGCCAAAGCACCTTTGGTATCCGCATACATGCAAGGAAGAATTGAGTACTAGGCCACCGTCTTATCAACTCCAAGAAAACAAGATTATTAACGCGTTTCTGTTGCCTCTTGACGGAAACCAGTGCGAGTGGCATGTTGTCCTCTGGCTCACGGGGAGCTCGGTAGTGCCGAGCTGAGAGGAGGGCGAGAAGCCCTCGACTCGAACCACCTGATCCGGATAATACCGGCGGAGGGATGGATTTATTAAGCGATATTATCATTGCGAAACCCCGTGGTTGAGGAGGTTTCGAATGAATCACAGCGCAGTCGAACGCATGGTTTTCCGCCTGATCTTCATACTGGGGATCGCTGTGATAACCGTAGTAGCAGCGGCCAGCCCAGAGTTGGAAGTAACGCCGCGTACGCTTTCAGTGATGACTCACGACTCGTTCGCCATCTCTGAATCGGTATTGAACTCATTTGAGGAAAAACACGGACTACAGGTTCGAATCCTTGAAGCTGGTGATACGGGCACAGCCTTGAACAAGGCAATCCTGTCTCGCGGGAAGCCGTTGGCGGACGTCATTTACGGAATCGATAACACCTTTCTAAGCCGTGCGTTGGATGAGAATATTCTCGAACCATACCAATCCCCACTCTTAACCGCGATCCCGATGGAATTTCAAATCGACCCCTCGTTTCGTGCACTGCCAGTTGACTATGGAGACGTTTGTCTCAACTACCATATCCCATCATTCGAAGAACTGAATCTAAATCCTCCAAAGGATTTAGATGACCTTATTGACCTATCTTACCATGGGCTCACTGTGGTTCAGAACCCCGCTACTTCATCTCCCGGACTTGCCTTTCTCATGGCAACCGTGGCCCGCTATGGTGACCCCGGCTACCTTGATTTCTGGCAATCTCTCCTCGACAACGATGTGCTAGTGGTCAACGACTGGGAAACCGCATATTTCCAGGAGTTCTCGGGCTCAGCTGGACGCGGACCGAGACCGATAGTGGTCTCTTACAGCTCGAGTCCCCCATTTGAAATGCTGTTTTCTGAGTCTCCACTAACTAAGCCGTCTACCGCTTCGGTAAGCGGATCAAAGTCGTGCTTTCGGCAAATAGAATTCGTCGGAATTCTATCCGGCACACAAAATCGAGATATAGCCGAGCTTTGGGTTGACTTTATGTTGTCGCTTACTTTTCAGGAAGACATGCCTATGAACATGTTCGTCTTTCCAGTCAACCGCGATGCCCTGCTATCACAAGAATTTGTCGACTTTCTAGTAGTTCCAGAGGATCCGGCACTACTTTCTCCAGATGTGATTGCACAGAATCGTGAACGCTGGATCCGAAAGTGGACCGAGGTCGTTCTGCGCTAAGCTCGGCCCTCATATGGGCTGGGCCGTTTACATTTCTAGGGATTTTCTACGTCTATCCCCTCGCAAAAATTGTTGCGGTTAGTTTCACTCGCGAAGTCGATGGATTGATCCAAGCGCTAGTAAATCCCGCAATAGGACACGTAGTTCTATTCACCGTCGGGCAGGCAGCTGCCTCTACTATTTTAACGCTCCTCGTTGGCTTACCAGGAGCTTATCTTATTGCTCGTTACAAATTTAACGGGAAATTAATCTTCCGCTCCCTCACTACTATACCGTTTGTACTCCCGACCTTGGTCGTCGCAATTTCCTTCGATACGCTTCTAGGCTCAAGCGGTTGGTTAAATTCTGCGCTAGAGAAGATGGATCTATCTCCGGTACGTTTTACACGTACGATCGGTGCCATCCTAGTTGCACACGTGTTCTATAACACTACGATTGTGATGCGCCTAGTCGGAGACTATTGGTCACGGATTGACCATCGTCTTTGGGATGTAGCCCGCAGTCTAGGAGCCAGCCCGCTACAACTATTCAAACGCGTAACTCTGCCGCTCCTATCCGCACCAATCGCTGCTGCATCCTTACTAGTCTTCATCTTCTGCTTCACATCGTTCGGGGTGATCCTAATTCTAGGTGGACCGCGTTACGCCACCATTGAGGTCGAGATTTACTACCAGACCGTCAGTCTGTTCAACTTGCCGGTAGCAGCTACACTGTCAATCCTTCAAATCGGAATCACTCTTATCCTTAGCATCATCTACGCACGACTGATGCACCGGATAAACCGACCACTACCGCTGACCTCACCACTCAGAAATGAACAGCGTCTGACCGGCAAAGTAGGCAGACCGATAGCAATAGCGATCCTTTTGACCATTGCTCTGTTTCACCTGGTACCGCTCGTATCACTCGCCTCACAGTCAATCACCGGTGCCGACGGATTCACCTTGAATTTCTATAAAACCCTTGGCATAGAGAGTCGACAGAGCTCATTTCACGGCAGCCCGCTGCATGCAGTTCGTAATTCTCTATGATTTGCCTTTGCCGCCACTATCATTGCCCTATCTATTGGGACACCGGCGGCCTGGGCACTCGGAAGGCATAGCAATAATCGCTCATCACGATTCTTCGACCCGATATTGATGCTCCCGCTAGGAACGTCGGCTGTGACCCTTGGGCTGGGATTCATTGTTGCGTTGAACCGTCCGCCATTGGACCTACGGGCATCGCCAATATTGATCCCCATCGCCCACGCGTTGGTAGCACTCCCTTTTGTTGTTCGCAGTCTATCCCCAGCTCTTGCAACCGTTGAGCGACGCCTTATTGACTCAGCGAGCGTGCTAGGAGCCGGCCGCATGGCTATTATACGCCGCGTTGAACTTCCTATTGTTGCCCGAGCCATGACAGTAGCCGCTGCCTTTGCTTTCTCCATCTCGCTGGGTGAATTTGGAGCCACCGCAATTATTGCCCGCGGAGATCTTCCGACCATACCCCTTGCCATTTTCCGCCTCGTGAGCCGACCTGGGGCACTTAATCTGGGTCAAGGGCTAGCATTGTCGACTATCTTAATGCTGATGACAGGAGTAGTAATTACGTTAATTGAGCGCTTGCGGATAGCACGCGTATCAAGCTTCTGAGGGTTATGTGATAGACATAGAGTTGAGAGGAGTCAGTAAACGCTACGGGGAAGTTCAGGCTCTTGACCAGATCGATCTACAAGTGCATCAGGGAGAAACCGTCGCGCTGCTTGGCCCAAGCGGATGCGGCAAGAGTACATTACTATCCGTCGTTGCTGGCTTAGAGTCTCACGAAGGAACGATTCTTTGGCGTGGACGGGATATCAGCACTATGCCAACTTCCGCTCGTAGATTTGGCGTGGTTTTCCAGGACTACGCACTATTCCCCCACCTGAACGTTTTTGAGAACGTCGCTTTCGGTCTACGTGTACAACGTGAGTCAGCAAAACAAATAAGTGCACGAGTGGCTGAGGTACTTGAAATAGTTGGCCTTAATGAATTCGGACGACGTGACGTGACAACACTTTCCGGCGGGGAACGACAGCGTGTAGCACTTGCGCGAGCGTTAGCTCCACAGCCAGTCCTTCTGATGTTAGATGAGCCCCTAGCGGCACTGGACCGAAATCTCCGTGACCGTCTTTCCGAAGATTTGGCTGTCATCCTCAGAGAACTCGATTTACCGTCGATCTACATCACGCATGACGTAGAAGAAGCCATGGTGGTAGCGGATCGAGTCGCGATCATGCAGCCAGGCCGAATCGCCCAGATTGGAACGCCCCAAGAGATCTACCAGGCCCCTAAAAGTGAATTTGTAGGACGGTTCCTAGGACTGGATAACATGATCAACGCCCATTGGGAACAACGCGATGGACGCCGATTTCTGCGTACAAACTTGGGTCTACTACCTGCTGAATATTTACCACAAAACGTTGAAGAAAAATTAGATACGAAACTCCTTTTGCTACCGAATGGAGCGCTCTTTGAAATGGAAGAGAGCATAGAGACCAATGATGAGAACTGGGTGTTTCGAGGAGAAGTTCGTTCCCAATCGTTTCGTGGATCCGTTCAGCGGATAGAAATAGCAGTGGGAGAAATCATCTTAAGGTTCCGGATGCCGGCTGACATCACAGTGCCGACACCCGGATCTATAATGACCATAAGCATCGACCCTCGACGAGGAGCCTGCCTCATCCCTCCCCAAGTTGTCGAGAAGACCTCATCAACCTCATAGTGATGGGTGTGAATCCCAGATCGGCCGAAATCAGCTCGATGTTCGACCGCATCGCACCAACTTACGACCGACTCAACCGATTACTATCGTTGCGTAGAGACGTCGGCTGGCGCGATTATGTTGCACGTTCGTTGGCCGCTCGACGTGTACGGAGCGTTCTAGATGTTGCCACAGGAACAGCTGACCTACTGTTGTCGGTGTGTCGCCGTATTCCTAATCTGAGTCGCGCCGCCGGCGTCGATCTTGCCCCTGATATGCTGAACATTGCCCGCGCTAAGGTAGCCCGAGCGGGAATCACGGCGGAGATTACTCTGGGAGACGCGCCCCGACTGCCGTACGCCGACGAAAGCTTCGATGCCATCACGGTAGGTTTTGGCATTCGGAATATGGTCGACCGCCTCCGAGCGATGACTGAAATGCACCGAGTGCTTAAACCCGGAGGTACGCTTGCGATTTTAGAGTTCTCTCTACCTAAGTCACCCAAAGTGCGAACACTGTACCTAGCCTACTTTCGCCATGTGCTGCCCGCAATTGGCCAATCCATTTCGGGCGATGCACTAGCTTACCGCTACCTAAACAACTCGGTGGAAGCATTCCCATCGAGCGAGATGGTCAATTCTCTACTTCAGCGCGCAGAATTTTTTGAGACTATCACGCGCCCGCTGACCTTCGGCGTAGCAACCCTGTATCTATCTCGAAAATGAAATCCCAATCCTACGCTATAATACCCACGATCGCATGAGCGACGTTGCCTCTGCTGCCAAGTTGGCTCTACCCTCTCCTCTTGCTGGAGATAGCCATAGTCACGACCCAACTTCCCACATCTGTAGAGCAGAAATTGCCACTGGAACCAATCCCCTCACTTGGTTATCAAGCCGTTCAGAACAAAATCTTTGCTACTGGGCAAGTCGTGAAGGTGATGAGGAAATCGCCGCTTCCGGGATTCTTGTCGAGGTCTCGCAGGTCTCTGGAACTGACACTAAACCATGGATAGAGCAGATCAATTCTCACCTGCGGACCGCTGCTGATGGAATTCGATTTTACGGTGGAGTTTGCTTTAATCCTAATTCACCGACAGCTACCGAATGGCAAACACTAGGTAAATACAGATTTATAGTACCTCGTTTTGAGGCCTTCTCGCGCAACGGCTCTACGTTCCTTGCTTGCAACTTCCTATCTACTGAGCACGATCGTCTTCCGGAATTGATGATTAATCTCCAACGTATGTGCCCATCGCCGATCTCAGCATCGCCACGAGTGCTGCTGCATCGCGATGCAGACCTTCCCGACCGTTCGGGATGGATAAAGCTGGTACATAGAGCCCTAGAAGCCATAAATGATCCTACCGATCCTTTGAGTAAAGTAGTGATAGCACGACGCACTGAAGCCACCTCAGCCGCAGAATTCACACCCCAAGCATTACTATCCTCAATGAGTCGTCCAGACGATCGATCATTCCGCTTCCTCATGCAGACTCGTCCCGGAACTGCGTTTATCAGCGTTACCCCCGAACGATTATTTTCTCTGAAAGGACGATCTGTACACTCGGAAGCAATCGCAGGTACAAGGCCTCGCGGAGAGACATTAGAGATTGACCAACGCCTTCAGCAAGAACTAACCAACTCGGCCAAAGATCTCTTGGAACACCAAATCGTACATGATGCCATCTCTGCCGCTCTTTCAGCGCTATGTACCGAAACCACAACGAGTGAGATAACCATTCTGCAACTACCCGGGGTGCAACATCTGATGAGCCAACTATCCGGAAAGTTACGAAATAGTCTAAACGCTGCCGACCTATTAGATGCTCTCCATCCTACCCCAGCAGTTGGTGGAAAACCGAACAAATCAGCATGCCGTTTTCTTATAGAGCACGAGTTGTTCGATCGTGGTTGGTACGCAGCCCCGATTGGCTGGGTGGGGCAAGAAGAAGCTACTTTTGCAGTAGGCATTCGCTCAGCGCTGATCGATAATGGTGCCGTGTTGTTCTTCACTGGCAATGGCGTGGTTACTGGATCTTCCCCTAAAGCAGAATGGGAGGAGTTGGAAGCAAAAATCCGCCACTATTTCGATCCGACCGGCTGAGCGACCATAGGTCCCTTTCTATGCGAAATCAACTATGGGGAGAATTGATAGTAGACGAACTGTCCCGCTGTGGCTGCAGAGCGGCATGGATCTGTCCCGGCGCCCGATCCGCCCCGTTAGCTACGGCAGCGGCCCGCTCAACAAAAATCCAGACCTCAATATGCATAGACGAGCGGGCTGCTGGCTATCAAGCACTCAACGCGGCACGTTCCATTGCTCCTGATCACTGCTGACCGTCCACCAGAACTGCACGATACAGGTGCTAACCAAACGATCAGCCAAGCACAGCTATTCAGTACCATGGTTGCCTGGCACTTCAATCTTCCGGTCCCCGACGATCGCATCGAACTGACTTTCGTTTTTACTACTATCGACCAGGCAGTACATCGGGCCCGTTCCACTTCCGGGCCAGTCCACCTGAATTGCATGTTCGCTGAACCACTGATGTCCGGCAGCGCTCGATCCAACTGGAAAGATCCCCGGGCCGTCGACCGTCCCTACACCACCTACTCTATGCCTTCGTCTGAACCATCCGAACAACTTGTAGAGGAAGTTGCTTCATCTATCGTTGGCGCCACCAACGGTGTAATTGTGGTAGGACCCCTGCAAGCAGCAACTAATCGGGCTGCAATCTCCTCGCTGTCTGACAACCTGGGCTGGCCCATTCTTGCTGACATCCAATCAGGGGTGCGCTTCGCCTGGGCAAACCATCAACTCCCATCGACCGTAAGGCATTATGATTTGGTTCTTGACTGTGTGGAAACAAAAAAAAATTCTACCCTTTTTACGCCGGATGTAGTGTTACACCTAGGCGGGCGACTCACCTCAAAAGCGTACTTGAGACAACTCAGCACCCAGCCTCCAGCCGCGTGCATACACGTCGCCGAGCATCCGCGCCGTATCGATCCGGCGCACACTGTGACCAGCCGTATCCAGTCAGCGCCGGACCACTTCTGCTCCGCACTCGATAATGCATTACACAACATAGTAGGCAGCGGCTCTTATCGCTTTAATGGTACTCGGGCTGCTACTCTGGTTGACGCTGGACAGGCAGCAGCTCAAGCTGTAACAGCAGTACTCGGAACAGAAACCGATGCCAATGAGCCAGCACTTGCCGCCGATCTGATCGAACTACTTCCGCCGGAATGGGGAGTGTTTAGTGGTAGCAGTATGCCGATTCGTGACCTTGACACCTTTGCTCAATCAGCCAATCGGAGACCTGAGCCACTCATGGTAGGGTCAAACCGAGGTGCAAGTGGCATCGACGGAGCGATTTCCTCAGCGATAGGATACGCTTGCGGAGCTAATGCTCCGATTGCCGCTCTGGTCGGCGACCTATCTGTTCTACACGACCTAGGATCACTATCTATGATTGCTCAGTCACCACAGCCGATAGTAATAGTGGTAGCTAATAACAACGGTGGTGGCATTTTTAATTTCCTGCCAACACTCACCGACCAACGCGATGTTTTCGAACACTACTTCGCCGCTCCACACGGCCATCGATTCGAGTATGCCTGCCGGATGTTCAACCTTGACTATTACCAGCCAGTAACGCGTTCTGAGTCACGTGAGGTGCTAAAACAATGTTTCGTTGACGAACGATCCGCTGTGATCGAGATTACGACGGATCGCGAACAGAACCTCTCCCTACACCAACGGTTACGTGAAAATGCCTGCACAGCTATCGATACGTGCACACGCGTAGAAGGGTGAATCGCAATCCACGTCTCACAGCGATTCTGCTACCCGGATTCCTGGGTAGTTCTGCTGATTGGAAGCCTGTTATCAAGCAACTTACTGGAAGCGTTCGTTGTGTAACAATTTCGCTGTTAGATCATTTAACGATAGAAACGCTGGACGCGGCGATTCGTCAGCAAACATCGAAACCAGTTGTGTTGATGGGATACTCAATGGGGGCCCGGATTGCCCTACATCTACTTCTACGAGACCCTCAGCGCTACCTTGCTGGCATCTTGCTCTCAGGCTCTCCTGGGCTGCTCACGGCTGTTGACCGAGCCGAGCGCCGTAGAAATGACATGCTCCTATCCCAGAATTTACGTTCACTAAAAGGCACCAGAGATCTGAGTGTCTTCCTGAAAGAATGGTATTCCAAGAAAATATTTGCCGGACTTACTAGTCATAGGTGCTACCAAGCGATGCTTGAACGTCGCCTACAAATTGACACCCATGCCTGGGCGAACGTCCTCGACCGCTTTGGGACTGGAGTGCTTCCATCTCTCTGGGAAGACTTGCCCAATTTACGGCAACCTACCCTAGCAGTTGCTGGGAGCCTAGATCACCGCTATACAACCATTGCACTGGAGATGGAAAATCGTGGTTCAGAGATTCGGTCTCTTGTACTTCCCAACTGCAGCCACGCAGTGCTCTGTTGCAAGCCGACTGAATTTGCTAAACAAGTCTTGACCTTTATCGATAAGGAGCTCTCAATCATATGAGCGCAGATCAAACGACCATGGTCGAATGGGTGCCCTACGGATCGTACGAAGAAATTCTATTTCATAAAGCGTACTTTCCGACGGGTGGCGGGATTGCCAAGATCACCATCAACCGACCGAATGTCCGGAATGCTTTCACCCCGCTCACTGTGGAGGAAATGATCCACTCGCTACGCGACGCTACAGAAGACCAAAGAATTGGTGTAGTCATCCTGACCGGAGCAGGCGATCTTGCCTTCTGCTCCGGCGGCGACCAGAAGATACGTGGCCATAGCGGTTACCGGGATGAGAGCGGTACAGACCGACTCAACGTATTAGAGTTTCAACGGCAGATGCGGCGCTGCCCGCTTCCGATCATTGCTATGGTAGCCGGCTTCGCGATTGGCGGTGGTCACGTATTACATGTGATGTGTGATCTGACGATTGCGGCCGACAACGCCGTATTCGGACAGACCGGTCCGCGTGTTGGGTCGTTTGACGGCGGCTTTGGCGCTAGTTACCTAGCGAGAATCGTGGGCCAGAAAAAAGCACGGGAAATCTGGTACCTGTGCCAGCGTTACGATGCTCACCAGGCATTGTCTATGGGCCTCATCAACGCGGTAGTACCTCTCGCGGACCTAGAAGTAGAGACGGTTCAGTGGTGCCGGCAGATCCTTCAGCATTCACCCACCGCAATCCGCTGTCTGAAGGCAGCATTTAATGCTGACTGTGACGGTCAAGCAGGCCTCCAGGAGTTGGCAGGAGCCGCCACAATGCTCTTCTACCAAACCGAAGAGGCACAGGAGGGCCGTGAAGCCTTCGTCCAGAAGAGGCAGCCCGACTTCTCACGGTTTCCGCGCCGACCGTAGCTGTGTAGAGTATGCCTCAGACTAAAGTAGCTATCTGGCTGGAAGCAGCACGGCTTCGTACACTGCCCGCTGCTGCTGCACCAGTTCTCATCGGCTCAGTTATGGCGGCGGTTGCCGAAGCATTTTCCTGGTTGGCTGCCATATTAGCTTTCGCTGCAGCAATGCTAATTCAAATTGGCACGAACCTGCACAACGACTATGCTGATTACAATCGCGGCGCCGATAACGCCAACCGCGTTGGCCCGCGTCGGGCTGCCCAGGCTGGTCTACTTACACCAGTCCAGCTCCAACGTGGTGCTGGCATAGTTTTTGTCGCAGCAGCTGCAGTTGGCGTTATCGCTGCCTCAAGTGGCGGGTGGCCGATCTTGATTGTGTTAGCCGTCTCAGTTTCTGCTGCTGTAGCATATACTGGTGGACGTAAACCTCTAGGCTACCTTGGACTAGGTGACCCCATGTCCTTCATCTTCTTTGGACCAGTAGCGACCTCCACCACTTACTACCTGCATACCGGTAATGTCTCAATTGAATCAATAATCGCAGGAATCGGCCCTGGGTTGATGGCGACAGCGATCCTAATCGTGAATAACCTTCGCGATATTGAAACCGACCGCATCTCTGGAAAACGAACCTTGGCAGTCCGCTGGGGAGCTGGCTTCGCGCGTGCCGAGTATGTTGCCTGCGTTGTGTTGGCAGCGGCAGCCCCAGCTGTACTGGGATTGGCAACCGGCCGCTGGACAACGGCCCTTCCACTGATGACTATAGTCGCTGCTTCTCCATGGTTATTGACCGTGTTACGTCCCAGCGGCCCTGCTGAGCTCAATCACGCGCTATCTGGCACAGCACGTATGATGCTGCTCCATGCCCTCCTGTTTTGCATTGGTTGGTCGATCGCCTAAATTCTAAGCAACTTGATCTGGTAGAGTTGCTTACCGAACGCGGATCTTTAATCGCAATTGGCGGCATTGAAGACGACCTATTTAAAAGCGTGAGCTACCATAGGCTGGCTGAGGCTACTGGCGGGTGGGTCGATCGATTCCGTAAAAACGGGCTTACGCCTGGGTCGCGAGTTTCTGTTCAGGCTGGTAACACCATTCCGTTAGTCGCGTTCCTATACGGCGCATGGTGTGCTGGCCATCTTCCGTTACTACAAAGCCCTCGGCAGCCATTATCCCGATCACAATCATTGATAGCTGATATGCAATGCAAGGCGTTCTTCTCCGACCATAACCTCGATCTGCCAAGTGGTAGCCTTCCGACTGGCACGGTCAACCCGGCAGTTCCAGCAACTGCGCTATTCACCTCTGGGAGTACTGGTCATCCACAAATAGTAGTTCACACACTTGCAAATCATCTATATAGCGCCATGGGATCAGCTATTAACTTACCTATCGAATCCGACGACCGCTGGCTAATCATGCTTCCGCTAAGCCATGTGTCAGGACTATCAATTTTGTTCCGTTGCTTAATCGCAGGAGCAACTGCGCTCATCGCGCGCTCTGGGTCATTACGCGATGATGATACCTTAGACCTCCTTCCTCAGGTTACTAGGCTCTCTCTGGTGCCAGCACAACTTCAGCGACTCTTAGAGATACCGAAAGACCGTTTTCGTAACTTACGCAGCGTACTGGTCGGCGGGCAGGCGGCGTCACCATTACTGATTCGGAGGGCACAGGAAGCTGGAATCCCAGTTATGACGACCTATGGCTCGACTGAGATGGCTTCTCAGGTAACTACCACTGCCCCTGAAGGCATTGTACAACCCGGTGCTTGCGGCACAGTGCTCCCATATCGGAGGCTGCGGGTTCACGATGGAGAAATAGAAGTAGGCGGTCGAACTCTATTTTCCGGCTACCTAACTCCAACCGGTATCAAGAAGCCCGCACTGCGCTCCGGCGCCTGGTTCCAGACCGGTGACTATGGTTACCTCAGTGCATCCGGAGTTCTAACCGTCACAGGACGTGCCGACGCCATGTTCGTGTCGGGAGGAGAGAACATTCAACCGCAAGAAATCGAAGCGATCCTTACCGAACACCCCGCCATAGCAGTCGCTGTGGTGGTACCTGCACCTGACATAGAATTTGGCACCAGACCAGTAGCTTTCATTGAGCCTCGTGCAAATGATTACGGTTTTGTGATGCCCCCTGAAGCGGAACTCCAGCAACTGCTTGCCTCTCGGTTGGCCCGATTCAAGCACCCCGTTCGTTACTACCGGATGCCCGTCTCATCCTTAGGCAAACCGGATGACCTGGATGATTCCGCTGTGATTAGCAAGCCAAACAGAGCTCAGCTAACCATCATGGCTCGAAGGGAGGCTGAAAAGATTTAGTAATTTACTTTTGGAAAAACTTTCATTTCCATTAGATAATTTTTTCAGCACCAAATTTGGACATAGATGATCCATTCAAGAACTTCCAACCCCATCGCGAGACGACAATCGAAATATGCTGCATTTGAGAATCCTCCTGATCAACGCCGCCTACGGAGCTGAGTTCAATCAGGCCATTCTTGTTTCCTCTAATAAGCCACCACTATTACAGATAATTGGATCTCTGTATTAGAACTTCTTCTTGATTATATATTTGTCTAAAACAGAGGGAAGCATCCCCATCTACTCTAAACTGGGACAGTCGGGCAGCTGATTCTATCGATCGCATCGTACAACAACCTTGGCAGAGGTATCGCCTTTCCAGTAGTACCATCGACCGCGACGTGTACGATATTAGCCTTAGCAACACTACGCCCACTCAGATCAGCAATATCAGCTTTAACGCGCATCGAACACCTACCAGCCTCTAGGTCCACCGCTACCCTTAACTTATCCCCGACACGAACAGGAGTAATATAATCAGCTTCCGCGTGAACAACAGGAATCCTCAAATCTCCATCCTGCAACAGGTCACCCAGCGGTAGTCCCGTCTTCGCTAACGCTTCTTCAAACGCCTCTTCGACTATTTCGAAAATACGACCATAGAACAGAACTCCCGCGGCATCCGTATGGTATAGCCGCACTGTCACTTCATAATGCATCACGTTCGACCAGTCACCTTCCTAGTCTCTATCCTTCAGTATTGTCGTACTAACGGCTATACCCTGCCATGGTTGATCTGTCAGCCCACAACGGTCGTCTTCTCTGGGAAATGGAACTGGATGGAGCTGTACTTAGCGCGCCGGTCACTTCCCAAGATCTAATGATCTTTGGTACCGACGAGAACTACTTCTACGTGCTACAAGAAGTGCTTTAAGAGAATCATCACAGGCAATTATCCATACCAAAACCGTTGGCTACGTATATTCTTGCTGTACGGAATGGCCTTCGTTTAACTGCTGGATTCGGTAGCCAACCTCGAATGCAACCAGGTCAAATCACATGCCACGCAAGAAAATTGGCAACGGCACGATGCGTTACACCACAAAGTTTATTAATTTACCTGGGATATAGATCACTCGACGAGGTTCCTTGCCTGCCAGAATTCGGGCCACATTTTCCATTTCCTTCGCTATACGCTGTGCCTCCTCCTCATCAATACCGGCTGACACCTCTACTCTTCCACGCAATTTACCATTCACCTGGACTACCAGCGTAACGATGTCATCAGCAGCTAATACTGAATCTGCCTGCGGCCAGCTTTGCTCATGGATACTGTACGGCTGACCGAGCAGTGCCCACAGCTCCTCAGTAAGATGAGGCGTGACAGGCGCCATCAGCATCAGCAAGGTTCTCACTCCTTCCCGATAGACACCAGTCCCCAACAATCCGGCCTCGGCAGCAAGAATTGAGTTGGTGAATTGCATTAGTTCTGATACCACAGTGTTGAACTCAAAGTGTTCAAGATCATGAGATACGCGCTGAATTGCCTGGTGTGTAGCACGCAACAGGGATCGTTCCTCTGAGGAATTGGTAGAGGATAGTTTCTCGGCGGCGTGTAACCTTTGCGCCAGATCCCAAACGCGTCCGAGCCATCGCACTACACCATGGATGTTTCCGTCGTTCCACGGACCGCCATCGGACCAGCGGTAGCCGAACATCAAAAATGCCCGCATCGCATCCGCACCGTACCGTTCCACCTGTTCGTCAGGTTCCACCAAGGTTTGCGGACGTGACTTACTCATTTTCTGTCCGTCTGCCCCAAGAATTTGTCCCTGGTTACGCAACTGGACCATCGGCTCGTCACCGTTTCCTATCCCCATATCTCGACATGCTTTATGGAAGAAACGTGTATATATCAGGTGCATAGTGGCGTGCTCAACGCCTCCCGTATAAGTATCTACAGGCATCCAGTAACGGTACTCATCGTTATCGAAAGGCCCGCTCCCACACTCAGGGCTCAGGTACCGGAGATGGTACCAGGATGAACACATAAAGGTGTCTAGGGTGTCAGTTTCGCGCTCAGCCGGACCATCGCAATTCGGACAAGTAGTGTGTCTCCAGGTAGGATGAAATTTCAGTGGACTCTCTCCGGTTGGCCGCCATTCAATGTCCTCAGGAAGCTCTACTGGTAGTTGTTCCTCCGGCACAGGGACCGTTCCGCAGCGCAGACAGTAGACTACCGGAATAGGACAGCCCCAGTACCGCTGGCGGGATATTAACCAGTCACGCAGGCGATAATTGACGTCAGCACGACCCAATTCGTGTTCCTCAAGCCAGCTGATGGTACGTGTTATCGATTCGTTCGCTAGAGTTCCCGTTAGTGGACCTGAGTCGATCATCTTCCCTTCGGCGATCACTGCTTCCATCATGGCTTCGCCATCTAACGGCCCATGATCAGGGGGCTGGATAACCGGACGCACTCTTAACCCATAAGTACGAGCAAAAGAAAAATCTCGCTCATCATGAGCTGGCACTGCCATAATGGCACCAGTTCCGTAAGTCATCAGCACATAGTCAGCAATCCAGATTGGAATCCGCTCTTCGTTCACGGGATTGACCGCATACGAACCAGTGAACACACCGGTTTTTCCACCTTCAGCTGACTCACGCTCGATGTCAGTCTGTCGTGCAGCTGAGGCAATATACGCTTCGACCTGTTGCCGCTGCGAATCCGTAGTAAGTCCATGCACCAGAGGATGTTCTGGAGCCAGTACCATGAAGGTAACTCCCCATAATGTATCGGGACGAGTGGTAAAAACCGAAAGTTCGTCTCCTTGTTCGGTCCGGAACACCACGTCAGCGCCTTCACTTCGTCCAATCCATTTGGTCTGCAGCGTTTGGACCCTCTCCGGCCAATCTAGACCCTCGAAACGAAGCAGCTCCTCGGCATACTTAGTGATCCTAAGAAACCACTGAACTAGATCCCGCTTGGTTACGGGTGTATCACATCGCTCGCAAATCCGCTCGGTTCCAACCACCTGTTCGCGGGCCAAAGTAGTATTACACTTTGGGCAGTAGTCGACCGCGGCATGGCTGCGATAAGCCAAGTCGCCAGATAGCAACTTGAGAAAATACCACTGAGTCCAACGATAGAACTTAGGATCGGATGATACTATCTCTCGATTCCAGTCCCACATCGCTCCCATTGTACGAAGCTGAGTCCGCATGCGATCGATATTTCCATAGGTCCATTCCTTGGGGTGAACATTGCGAGCGATAGCCGCGTTCTCTGCCGGCAATCCGAATGCATCAAACCCCATCGGGAACATGACATTGTAGCCCTTCATACGTAGATAACGAGCACGCGCATCAGATGGTGTCATCGGATACCAATGGCCGATATGAAGGTCTCCAGATGGATAAGGCAACATCGTCAAGAAGTAATGTTTTGGGCGGCTTGGATCGACACGGGCACGATACAGACCATCGTTTTCCCAGCGCTTCTGCCATTTGGGCTCGATCTCCGCCGGAGCATAAACTGGCTTATCTCGTTGGGTTTCCATCGTAGCCGGCAGTTCCGATTGAAAATCGCTTGTTTCGTCACTCATTAATTTCTCAACCGATAATAACACCTACGGCACAATCCTGGATGGTTTATGGAATAGCTATTTCACGACAGCTCTAATTATTGAGAAAGGTGTCATCTTCCAGGCTTTGTTGCTTAGCAGAAATTGGTTCAAATTATGAGAAATTCACCTTGGCATCAAGACCAAAACTGCTCATATGAATACAACTAATATATTTTAAAGTACTATATCAAAAATATTTAATAGAATTAACCCGTATTTATCCATTTCTACTTCTTGACCTCGGCAAAACAGTAGCCAGAATGGCCATGTGAGTCTCCTGGAAGGAATACGGAAATCTGATTGGAATGACTGGCGGTGGCAACTGAAAAATCGCATAACGTCTGTGCCAGAGTTATCTCGATACCTTAACCTTACCCAGCAGGAAACCGACCAAATTGAAGCCTCGGGTACTCAGTATCGCTGGGCGATCACCCCCTACTATGCTGCTCTGATGGACCCTGATGATCCGACCTGTCCGCTCCGAATTCAGCAGGTACCACAGGTCCAGGAGCTTACTGACGACCTCGGAGCCGAAGACCCTCTGCTTGAACGAGAGCACTCGCCAGTCGATTCAATAGTTCACGTCTACCCGGACCGGGTCGCCTTTAAGATCACAAACGTTTGTCCGACCTATTGCCGCTACTGCTTCCGTGAGTATTTCGTCGGCAACATGGCAGAACACCATACCCGCTCCAAGATCCAGGAAGGGATCGATTACATCGGTAGAACCCCCGCAATCCGTGACGTACTAGTCACCGGAGGTGATCCACTGCTGTTTTCCGACGAACGATTGGACGACCTATTTGGCCGACTACGTGCCATCAAGCATGTCCAGATAATCCGAATAGGCTCCCGCACGCCGTGTACTCTGCCTCAGCGGATAACTCCGGACCTGTGTAAGATCATCAACCGTTACCATCCGATCTGGTTAAATACCCACTTCAATCATCCTGCGGAAATAACCTCGGATTCAGCGCTGGCGTGCGACCGTCTCCTCAGCGCTGGCGTGCCTCTGGGCAACCAGACCGTACTTCTGAAAGGAGTCAATGACAGCCCAGAGGTGATGGTAGAACTAGTCCATCAGTTACTATTAATTCGTGTGCGGCCGTACTACATTTTTCAGTGTCAACTTGTGGCAGGAACCTCTCACCTTAGAACCTCAATTGAGACCGGACTATCAATCATCCAGGCACTCCGCGGTCACACGACCGGCTTTGGTGTTCCCTCTTACGTACTTGATACACCTTACGGAAAGGTGCCATTAGCGCCTCAATATATACTCGGCCGCTCTGGCGATGAAGTGGTGGTTCGGACCTTTGACGGCAAGATCTGGCGCGAACCAAATCCTCTTGATACACCGCCGCCTGATGGAATTGAGTTGCCGAAGCTGCTGAACTGTGACCCCTGAGGTATCCGAGAAGATGCTCCACCGTGTATCTTTCAGAACTGAAGGTAATGTTGATAGTTCAAGCGGCGAACTTTTCCAACCGCTTACCAAAGCAGCAGGAACTATCCTGAAAGGACGCTAATTTAGCAATGGTAACTTTCCTCACAGCTATGTATCAGGAATCCTCCAAGGCAAGAGCTTCTATCTGCTCATCGGTCTATAGCGATTTTTCATGCTAACAACTCCTGAAATCGTCATTGACCCGCCCAAAACAACACTCTCGCAGCATGGGATCTCACTCCCAGAAACACTTCAACAGCATGTCCGGCAGGTACTTATTCCTGAGACGGTTTTGAAGAGACGAGTGACTGAACTCGCTCGGCTCTTGGCTGATTATTATCAACCTGAAGCTGAGTTGGTAATTACACCCGTTCTTACCGGCGCCTTCATGTTCGCTGCCGATCTCGGACGAACTTTGGCGACAGAGAGCTCGCTGAATGTGCATTACGCCCTGACTAAGGCTAGCACCTACGGCTCCTCGATGGTAGGCGGTAAGCCAGAAGAACGCCACGTCAACATCGACCTTCAACCACAAGATGTCGCTGGACGCTCGATGCTTCTGGTAGACGATATCCTGGACCACGGCTTCACTCTGGCAGCACTTCGTGATCGCCTCGCAGCCTGGGGAGTCGAGAGCGTACTGGTATGTGTACTGCTGGACAAGCAGATTTCTAACATAGAGCCGCAGATACTGGCGCAACGTACGAAGGCAGCGCCTGATCTGGTCGGATTCCAGATTCCTGACGTCTGGGTTGCCGGTTACGGACTAGATATGGCTGGATCACTGCGACATCTACCTTGCATCGTCTCCGTGAGCGATAGTAGCTAAGCTACAAGTGTCCCTATTTCTCCCGGATGACTATCTCAATCATTATTGTTAGTGACTCCTAAGGGTCTCCAGGATCACGTGGGTCCTCATTTTTTAAGACCTAAACGACAGACGATCTATCTATAGAATATTCTCAATAAATTTTGATTATATAATGGATAAAAGTATTTTTTTAAACTTTATAGATATCAATAGAACGACGTCCTGTTACTCCGATCGGAGTGCTACTGAAGTGAGACAATTCTATCCGGCTCGTGATACGACCTTGCTACCATGTCTGGGTCGTTATACCTGAAAAGTGGATGATCATTATTGGTGGGCTCTCAGGAGATCGACCAGCACATCTATATTACTGGAAGAAAGCTTCTCCTGTTGCCGCGTTCTTAGATCCTTTACGAGCACAATACCAGCAGCTGCCTCATCGGGGCCAATAATGAGAGCAAAGCGCGCTCCGATACGATCAGCATGCTTAAGCTGTCTATCCAACCGCTGTCCAGGATCCAAGATCAGCTCTGTCGTTACTCCTCGGATGCGTAAGAGATCTGCGAGACTTGCCGAGGTTTTCTGCTGTTCCGGACCAAATACAGTCATAATCACGGAAGGACCTATAGGCTCGGGCACTGGAACTTTACCTATCTCTCGTAAAATCTCAAGCAATGCCATATCCCCTACTGCCATTCCGACCCCAGGCACGCGCTTTGTGCCCCCTACTTGACGAGTAAGGTCGTCGTAGCGCCCGCCCCCGAAGATTGCACGGCGCAAGTCTCCCGACCCCCAGGCTTCAAAAACCGTGCTGGTGTAATAGTCGAATCCCCTCACGATGCTGCGATCAAACTGCACATACTTATCATGCCCTGTGACCTGTAACTGCTCCATAATCGCTGCAAGGCGTGCTGGTAGCTCGGAACCCGGCGTCTGCACAAAATTGACTATTTCCTCCGCCTGCTTCTTCTCTAACCCAAGCGTTTCCATCTGACCTACAGCACGCTCAAAACCAACCTTCTCCAGGCGGTCGATCACCTGAAGCACACCTCGAATAGATGCGGTTGAAACTCCCATCTCCCCGGTTAGCGCAGCTTCTAGAGCGGCTCTGTCGTTAAGTCTAATCTGTACATCTGCCGCGCCAATCCCAATCTCGCTGAGCAGGGAACATGCAACCTGAATCACCTCGGCATCGGCGATAGGGCTTTCGCTACCCAACAGATCCACGTTCCATTGAAAAAACGAACGACCGCGGCCTCGTTGAGGTCGCTCGTAGCGAAAGAACTGACCCCAAGACTGCCACCGAGCTGGCAATGAAATATCTTGCTCACTTGCGGCAACCATACGAGCCAGAGTTGGAGTCAGCTCTGGACGCAACAGCAACGCCTTCCCATCACGATCCTGAATACGAAATGTCTGCTGGGTAACAATCTCTTCGCTGCTCTTACCCAGATAGAGATCCAAATATTCGATCGCCGGTCCTTCGTACTCCCTGTAACCGTAGGAACGGCCAGCTGCCAACATCGTATCCCTCAGGGTAGTCTGAAGAGCCCATACTTCAGGGTAGAAATCCTGCGTCCCCTTGACGCGTGCTACCTTTGCCATTGGAGATTACCAGTAGATAATACGCGTGAACGCAGCGCGTTCACGCGATGGCAGATCGTTCACCCGAGGAATCAAATAACGATTGTCATCCACGTCGATCAGCAACTTGCCGTCTCGTCCGAAACTAACTGCTCGGTCATTACTCCATCGCATTAGAAAGCTAACCTGACCCTTGTCGGTGTCGACTCTCATCGACACATAACCACCATCCCACCCAATATGCCGAATTCGCTCGACCGTGTGAAAAAAATAGCGGCGCTGTAGTGCAGCTTGCACTAGGTTAACTTGATCGACAGGAAAATCCTTGAGACGACGCAAGACCCCAATCTCTATGTCGTCACCGGTCCTCCGACTTTGGATGATGGCAATAAATTCTTCACGGTGCTCCACTGGAAAACAATAAGCCGCATACACACCACCGTAGACCCAGATACCGGTAATCTCTATATGCAACGCCGCAAAATTGCCAGGATAGAAACGACACATCGAGGGATCCAAATAACGTAACTTTGAACTGTCTGGCCCTTCACCCCGTTTCTCACGCTTTTGGGCTTCGGTTAGATTCAGCTCACTCATTGGTTCGAATCCGTCGTTTCGGCTGAGCTTTCCCTCGCTAGATCAGTTTGGATTTTGACCAACTTGTAATAAACCCCGCGTCGGCGTAATAGCTCCTCATGCGTCCCTTCCTCACGTAGACGCCCACCATCCAGGACGATAATTCGGTCACAGTTTTTCAGGGTGCTCAACCGATGAGCAATAGCGATAGTAGTGCGTCCTTGCGTTACTTTATCGAGAGCGTCCTTGATTAGGTGCTCTGACTCAGTTTCAACGCTACTGGTTGCCTCATCCAAAATCAAAAGCTTCGGATCGTAAAGCAATGCTCGTGCAATCGATACGCGCTGACGCTGTCCACCAGATAGCCCAGCACCACGCTCTCCGATATAGGTGTCATAGCCAAATTGCTTTCGCAGGATGAATTCATGCGCATTAGCAGCCTTAGCAGCCTCGACTACCTGATCGAAATTCACATCGGGATTGCCGTAAGTCAGGTTCTCATAGATCGTGCCACGAAACAGGAAAGATTCCTGCAAAACCACTCCAACAAAACGGCGTAATTCCGGCAAAGATAGCCTGCGCACGTCGATGCCGTTAACTGATACAGCACCTTCGCTAACGTCGTAGAAACGAGCAATCAGGTTAATAAGAGTAGTCTTGCCGGAACCACTCTTACCTACAACGCCCAGATGCTCGCCCTCACAGACCTCGAAACTCAGAGCGTTGATTACCGACTCGTCACGGTCATAGCCAAACCTTACGTTATCAAACTTTATCGAAGCAGCTGATGCTGCAGGAATCGATCGCGTATCTTCGGATTCCAGAATCAGGGGTTGCGTATCTATAATCTCAAACGTGCGCTGTGCGGAGGAAAGAAAGCTGGTAAGCCAGTTGGTTAGGCTGGTTAGTTGCCTAAGCGGTACGTAGAACATAGCAAGGTAGCCAAGGAACGCCGTAAGCTTTCCTAATGTCATTCCATCATCCAGAACCAGGCGACCGCCAAAGAACCAAACCAGAATTCCTCCAAGCTGGAACAAGATCGCCATACCAGGTTGAAATGTGGCAGTGATGTGCTCAACACGTCGAAAGCTATCGCGCAGATAACTGGAAGTGTGATTAAACCGGTCTACCTCACGTGTTTCCTGGCCAAATGCCTTAACCACACGGATACCGTTGATGATGGAACTGAGTGCGCCGTTCAACTTGCTGCGTGCATCCCAGATGCGGTAATAGCGTGGGTAGATGCGCTGCCAGAAAAAGAGAGCAGCAACGAAGACTAATGGAGCGGGGGAAAGCGTAATGAGCGCTAATTGCCAATTCAAGCTAAATAACATCACCCCGACCGCAATTACCTTGATGACCTGTGCTACAAATCCGCTGGTGGCTTGAACAATCAGGTCCTTCAGCTGCTCCGTGTCATTAACCACCCGGCTCATGATTTGCCCTGTGGCGTACCGGTCATAGTATGAGATTGACAGTCTCATCAAATGACGAAACACCTTCGAACGCAGATCGTAGGTAACCTGCGTGCCTATAGTGCTGCTCAATCTGAGCTGCAGCCGTTGTACTACCCCATCAAGGATATAGGCACTTAGGAGTACCCCCACCCACCTTATAAGCAGCGCAATCGCGTCTGCCTCTGGCAAAACTATGTTTCCGGCCTGTCCTGGCGCTAGTACCACATCAGTAAGAACCCGGATTATTTGAGGTGGAAGGAGCTCGACACCGATGGTGATGAGAACCAGTCCCATCATTAACGCGGCACGGCCGGCATAAGGCCGCATTAACCTTAGTACCCGACCGATAACGTTACCAGGACGCAGACAGCGACGGCATGCCTCGCCAGGCGCCTCCAGCGTGACCCCGCAAGTTGTGCACTTGAGGGAATCCTCTCGGTCCTCAGCAACGACCACTAATTCCTCGCCGGATGCCCAGGCCTGCAGTTTTCTCGCGATGCGCTGAAATAGTGGCGCCAATCGATTTGAATATGCGAGGACCTCAACGGCCGCGTCCTCGATCACCGCTTCTATAAAACCGCCGCCGACTCCGGCACGAGTTCCGATATCATGAATATCATCCCGGGCTACCATGACTCGGGTTGCAGTACCCCCTCTGTCAGGTGTGCCTACTGTGACAAGCCGATCACTCTCAACCACTAGGTATACTGACTCATAGTCACCCGCAAGATTGAGGTCAGTCTTAGCAAGCAGTAGAGCACTACTCGGGTCAATACCCTCGCTTCGTACAACTTGCTCTAGCTCCTGAGGTAACTGACACTTCATCGGGTGGAAGTCAGTCGCTTGGCGATCTTTCACGGAACGACTAATTCTCTAAGAGCTGCGCTGCAAATGCAAGGAGTTTGCCGCATTTGTATTTTATGTTTATCGATATTCAACTAACTCTTCTTCACGCGACGACGCCGTCGCGGCTTTTGCCTCCTGGCTGTAGCCCTAGACGAGGGAGTAACCAACGGTTCTCCAATCGGTGGAGTCATCGATAGCGCAGTCTCTCCCTCACCTATAGCTGATGGATCCTCTGAAGATTTTTTATTGATCGGTCTGGATTTCTTGCGGCGCCGGCCAGTCGTAAACGGCAACATCGCCGTCGCGCCAGCTATAAAAGCAACCAGTACGGCCATGAAGATCGGAACTTCATCCAGGCGTGTAAAGATAAATGAGATCGATCCTCGGTTTTCCATGTTAACGGCGAATAGGACCACCACTACAACAAGGACCGCTAAAAACAGCAACATACGCCACGGCATAGGGACTACTCCTCCGTCCTCGATCTTCAGGCTTCAAACCAGAAAAATCCATACTGATCTAACATCAGCACGGAGACACTGAGCAGAATCAGTGTGGATTTCCAGCCAAGGGAAACAATTCGACCGATAGACGATCGCAAAATTAATTCGCTAAACGGTTCTATTGAACTTAGCCAAACAAAACAGATAGATACAACCGAAAGAATCATCAACCGATAACCCGATAGAATGGACGCAGCCATGACCTTTGTCTTAGGAAAACGACGACGCCATCCTCTAATTTCATAGAGGTGGCAAGCCCTCTGATCAGATGACACAATGTG
>CAZTZA010000018.1:0-6053 GCA_964618015.1 uncultured Spirochaetaceae bacterium
GGGATTCCGATAGGAGCCCTTTTGACGCTCCATTCAACTAGATGGCTGGCTACCTACTTCCTGGCCAATTGACCTAAGGTCGATGAGCGTGAGGCTAACGCAACCGTGAGCGAGCACAGATACGTCAGCCCCTGCGTCGCGGTTAAGAATTGCTGGTGCGCCAACATGACGAAATGCATCGCCGTGCCGTTGGAAGCAGGAGCCATAGCGTGCGCGGTCTAGGGAACACGGTACAATTCGCCAATCAGGTGAGAGACGCCAGGGGATATTCACGCTCCAGTCGGGTATCTTGTGTGCACTCAGTGGATTCTTCTGACTGTATATAGGTGACAATTCCTCAAGTATCTGCGGTGCCATACGTTCGAGTTGATCTGCTGTCTGAACAAGTTCACTCGATGTACTATTAAGGTCGTCACGGGAAGACCAGCTTGCGAAGGCATTTTCAGAAAGTTGTTGAGAGAAAGCTATCGATGGAACCCCCGCGATATTAGCTTCTATACAGGCGCCGATCGTCCCTGATGAGGCCACGTAAGCGACGCCGGTATTCTCCCCCACGTTGACACCTGATAGTACCAAGTCAGGTCGCTTCGGGCAGAGGTGGTAAAAGCCAGCGTTTACGCAATCTGCGGGAGTACCTTCAAGGGTAAAACTAGTGACTCGGTCAAATCTTTCCCCTTTAAATTTGTGCGATGTTAGATGCAAGTCAGCATTTCGTGTCATCGCTTTCGCGGTCCAGCTTCGTTCACTATGGGGCAGAACCACAGTGACCGAACCCAGTAAAGCGGCTGCCTTGACTAGAGCCAGAACAAATGGAGACTCCGGTCCGTCATCGTTGGTTAATAGGATGTGCATCGACAATTGGGTCAGGCTATCAGCGGCCGTGACAATATTTGAATTTCTTGCCGCTGCCGCAGTGGCAAGGTTCATTACGACCAATTTTTTTAGTGCCTTCCTGATCTGATGAAATTGGCAGAGCTGGACCAGCGCCAGTCGGGATGTTTGTCTGAACGCCGGCGTTGACAGATGCCGCTCGGCGACTACTGGACCGCGTGGATGACACTGTTCTCCTAATATTAGGATCGGTCGGACGCTGCATCGCGGCAAACTGACCGAGTTCGTGGTGCAGAGCAGCTATTCCTTGAGACCGTGCGCCGCGCGACATTTGATCAGGGCTTACATTTTCGGTTTCCGTCCTAATCGTTACTCGGAATGCTTTCTCTGCTATCGATCTTCGGATGCCGGTGAGCATCTCATCGAAAATTTGAAAGCCCTCCAGCTTATACTCCAAGAGAGGATTTTTCTGACTATAGGTTCGGAGGTACACTGCCTCACGCAGTGCGTCAAGGTTCTCCAGATGATCTTGCCAGCGTGCATCGATTAACCGCAGGTACTCGTATCGGATAAACAGATTAAATTGCTCGGAGCCAACGAGGTAAGACTTTTCAGTCATATGGCTGGTCATCGCGCTCACCAGTAACTCCCGTAGTTGTTTGCTGCTTAGGTCACTTAGATTTTCGTCACCGTCCTGTAGCGTGAAGACGAACTGGGAGCGAAGGGCAGCAAGTGTCGCTGAGACCGAGAATTCAGTCTGGGAGGTTAGTTCTTCAACTGATTCAAAAGCGGTCTCTAAAACCCTCTGTAACAGGTTTCCGTCAGCCATTATCTCGTCACGCTTGCCGTAGATGTACTTGCGCTGTTCATTGAGCACGTTGTCAAAGTCCAAGAGGTGCTTGCGGAGTTCAAAGTTTCGATCTTCAACACGCTTCTGAGCCCGTGCGATCGCCTTGTTTAGCAGTGAGTGAGTGATTGGCTCGCCATCGTTCATTCCCACTTTTGACATCATGTTGCGTAAATTTTCTCCAAACAGACGCATAAGATCATCTTCAAGGGAAATATAAAAACGGGAGGACCCAGGATCTCCTTGACGGCCAGAACGACCGCGAAGTTGGTTGTCTACGCGCCTAGATTCATGTCGTTCAGTGCCGAGTACATGTAACCCGCCAGCGTCCAGTACAGTATCGTAGTGGTGATGCCAAGTAGTGATCTCTTGTTCATAGATCGCTTCGAATTGTTTTTCCTCGTCAGTTTGACCGATTACGTCCCTGTCCTTTTGTTGGAGTTCTGTTGCATGTCGTTTGCGAGCCGAGTATTCGGGGTTGCCGCCCAGTTTGATATCTGTGCCTCGTCCGGCCATGTTAGTGGCGATGGTTACCGACCCTGCAGCTCCGGCCTGGGCGATAATCAATGCTTCACGGTCGTGGGCCTTAGCGTTGAGTACTTCATGGCCGATTCCTCGTTGGCTTAGGAGCTTCGAAAGTTGTTCAGATTTCTCTATTGAGACAGTCCCAACCAGTACCGGTTGGCCGGCTGTCTGACAGGTAGCAAGTTCGTCGCAAATGGCCTGGAGCTTATCATGCTCGTTAAGGAAGATGACGTCATCATGGTCGGCTCGCATGAGTGGTCGATTAGTGGGGATAACTACTACATCTAGCCCATAGATCCGACTAAATTCAGTTGCTTCTGTGTCAGCGGTGCCGGTCATGCCGGAGAGTTTATCGTACAGCTTGAAGTAGTTCTGAAAGGAGATAGACGCGAGCGTACGGTTACGCTTAAGGATAGGTATCTGTTCCTTCGCTTCGATTGCTTGGTGTAGTCCGTCCGAGTAGCGACGGCCTTGAAGAATACGGCCAGTAAACTCATCGACGATTTGAACACTGCCATCCTCAAGAACATAATCCACGTCACGATGGAATAGTCGATGGGCTCGTAGTGACTGTGTCAGGTAGTGGATATACTCGAAGTTCTCATCGTCAACGAGTGAGCCGCGAATTAGCTTCTTTCGGCTTAGCAGATGCTCCGCGTGTACCAGACCTTCATCGGTGAATGAGACGCGCTTAGCTTTCTCGTCGATCTTGTAATCACCCGAGGGATCTTCCGGATAGTCGCCAGTCTCAGTATCCTTAGCACATTCACGTAGTGCGTCGACCAGTCGATCTACCTGTGCAAATCGCTCAGTATCGTCCTCAGCTGATCCTGAGATGATCAAGGGCGTGCGGGCTTCATCGATCAGAATCGAATCAATTTCATCAACGATGCAGTAACGATGGTTGCGCTGCACTCGGGCGTCGAGATCCCAGCGCATGTTATCGCGGAGGTAGTCAAAACCGAGTTCGTTATTCGTACCGTAGGTAATGTCACATGCATAGGCGGCTTTACGCTCTTTCATTTCCATGTGTGATAAGACTACGCCGACGCTGAGACCGAGGTACCGGTGTACTCGGCCCATCCACTCAGCGTCACGTTCAGCGAGGTAGTCGTTAACCGTGACAATATGCACGCCCTCGCCAGTTAGTGCGTTAAGATAGGCGCTTGGTACGCTGGCTAGCGTTTTTCCTTCTCCTGTCTTCATTTCTACAATTGCGCCTCGGTCGAGGATTATTCCACCCATCAACTGGACGTCGAAGATCCGCTCACCGAGCTGGCGTCGAGCGGCTTCGCGGGCAAGGGCAAATGCTTCCGGAAGGACGGCCAGGCGTGATTCCCCAGCTTCCAGTCGCTTCCGGAGTTTTTGTGTCCAGCCAGTAAAGTCGGCATCGGACAATGCCACCATCCGCGGCTCCAGCTTGTTGATCCGGTTGACGAGGGGAACCAAGTCCTTAAGATCGCGGTTGGATTTTGAGCGGAGCACACGGGATACCAAACCCCGCATGCATGAAGTGTATAGACGCTCAGAAACCACGGTCAAGGATGGATGTCGAGAGAGTTCGGCTTTATAGTTCTGTTAACGGTCGCGTTGGAGACTGTTGACTGCACTAGTGCACCGTTTTCTTGAAGAATAATTCCACCTCGGTGCCGGGAAATCTGACAGCGGGCAGCGGGTGACTGTATGGTACCCTGCTTCTAATTGCACGGTTTAAAATAATATTATACTATATATAGTTTAGATTTATCTAGTTCCAGATGGTTTTTCGGAAGTCGTGGAATAAGGCGGTCCTCTGTAGTTACCCCGGATGCAAAGCCGTGACGCAGTTTTTTTGGGAAGATAGAGATACCATCCATGTATGCTTTGCCGTCAGCATCTTGACGAAAGCCAATATAAACGTTCTGAGGAGTATCCTTTGTCAGTCGACATCACATCAGTAGTGACTACTGGTAGTAGTTTGACCTACATGTTGGCGGAAACAGCTAAGAGCTTATGAACGTTTAGGGGTCTTATAAGGTTTCCTGGACGGTTCATGAACCTCTCAAAGCCATGTTGGCAGTAGATTACGCTTTATTCTATGGACTGCAGTTTACTGTCCAGATAACAGAAATTTAACTTAACTATATATTAGTGAATATCATAGAGCGATTATGGTGAAGGGTGAGTTATCTTTGCAAGATCTTAACGTTCAGATTGTGGAGCTGAAGTTATCAAGTGATGATACTGTGTAGGGTGGGAGCATTAGCCAGAAAAATGTGGAACTTCTTTAGTGACGAGTAGATCCTTTAATGGAACGGTGCTGATCGATAAGGACGTCGGGGAGATAAGCCTGGTGAATTCTGGCCATATGGCTGCAATTGACCACGCTGCGAGCGAGCGCTTCGGTATTACCTCATCGATTCTGATGGAAAATGCAGGTATCAAGGCTTTGATCGCAATTCAGCAAGAGATCTGGCGGCGAACAGTACCGACTGATCCGATTACGATCCTGGCAGGCCGTGGCAACAACGGTGGTGACGCGTTAGTAATGGCTCGACAACTGCATTTTGCTGGAGCTCAGGATTTAAAGGTGGTCTTAAGCAACGGCGAACCAATCTCTGGTAGCCAGTGTGCAGTTAACTTAGCTATGTGTCGCTCACTTGGAATTGAAATCTCATCTGACTTAGGAGACGTTGTTTCTCTGCGTGGTTGGGTGATCGATGGCATGACGGGAACTGGGCTTCGTGGTCCACTTACTGGGCCCCCCGCGTTACTGACCAAGCAGGTCAACCAAAGTGCTATGCGGGTGATTTCTCTTGATGCTCCGAGTGGTGTTGGAGATCAATTTACAGCCGACATACCAGTCGTACATGCTGATTGGACAATCGCGTTGGAGCTTCCTAAAAGTGCTCTTTACCGGCCTTTAGCGCGGGCTGCCTGCGGAAATATTATTATTGTGCCAATTGGCTTTCCTAAGGAGCTGACTTGTGTTTCGGGAGCTAAGGCCCGATTGCTCGGTCCAGCAGCAGTCTCATCTCTATTGCCAGCAGTGCGTCCTGACGCACACAAAGGAACGCGCGGACATGTCGCGGTCCTAGCTGGTTCAACCGGTACCGTTGGTGCGGCTAGACTCGTTGCGACTGCTGCTGCTCGGAGTCGTGCCGGGGTAGTAACTCTTCATGCAGACGCGGAAACCTACCCCATTCAAGCTGCCGCGCTCACGTCGGTTATGGTATCTCCATGGTCAGAATCGACTGATCCGGCGGAATTATCCGGTCGGTTCGATAGCATAATAGTGGGCCCAGGTTGGGGTATTGGACCGGAGCGCGGGGCTTGGTTGAAGCGTCTGCTTGCGCAACCTGTGCGTGGCGTTTTAGATGCCGATGCGATTACTCTACTCGGGAATGATCATAGTAGTCGGCATCCGGTCGCTGGGAGTTGGGTGCTTACGCCTCATCCCGGTGAACTATCGCGAGCGCTATCGATCCCATTGGCTCAGGTGCTGTCAGATCCAGTTGAAGCCGCGACGGAATTAGCGACGCGGCTTGGTGCGGTAGTAGTGCTAAAAGGGCATGTGACTTACGTCATTGCTCCAGAGAGAGACATTGATGAAGGTAGGGATGAATTAGCGCCGAGATTGAGCGTTATTGACGGTCTTCAACCATGGCTTGCTACTGGTGGGTCGGGAGATGTGTTGGCTGGCGTGATCGGTGGTATTCTTGCTGGGGGCGAGCTCACAGCTTACCAGGCAGCCTGCGCCGGCGTGCTTATACATGCTGAAGCTGCCCGAAACGCCTACAACGCTCGGGGTTGGTTCATATCCGAGGATTTGCTTGATCTTCATCATCAGACGCAAGTACTTCAATTTCGA
>CAZTZA010000018.1:6063-10976 GCA_964618015.1 uncultured Spirochaetaceae bacterium
GCTTGATTGGGTGTCACGATTGGTGGATTGTCGTGAAGTTAGTCATGATGGTTGTTGACCCGCATTAAGGGCGGTACTACTGTCCACTGAGTGAGATTCTATCTTCTGTCGGTGCTCAGCACAATTATTGCGGGAGCCACCTTGGTGGCTGATGACTTAGTGGAGCGGTATCCGGTACTCGAGCCACTACAGAGGTTCGCTGGAAGCGGACGTGCCACGGGTACTCTTGGAATCATCGCCGTGGTCGTAGGCTTCATGAAGCTATTTGCTCCTGTTCCTTCTCCGCCTCAGGCGGCGGCCGGCATGCTACTTGGTGCATTGCTTATTATCGAGCGTTATCGGGATCGACGACAACTATCGGTTGATGATGAAGAAGGTGTAGCCGTGGCAGGCGGTGAGGATACAGAAACGAACCTCCCAGAACCGTTGATAGACAGTGAAAGCAGCGGGATTTTTCAGTTCAATGATGCACTCAAACCATATCGCAAAGTGATTGGAATATCGGGCATCGTGGTTGGCGTCGTCCACTTTCTGCTCGCGGGAGTTCTTTTCCTGTAGGAGAAACGGGTCTGTAGCCGGCTGGTCTTGTTCTAAGGCTGCTCAGTTTCCTCGAAACCCTATCTCAACTCTCGGACGCAGGGGATTTCGCCAGAGGCAGAGGAGTTCAATCCTCCGTATGCTCCTTGGAGCGTTTGATTACGTCCTCAGCAACCTTGCCCGAGATTGGCGAGTAGTGGCTAAAGGCCAGCTCAAAAGACGCAGTGCCCGAAGTCATCGATTTTAGGTCGATTGAGTAGCGTAATGTTTCCGCCTGAGGAACCTGCGCGCGAATCTCTTGCAGTGAGCCAATGGGTTCTTGACCGAGTACCCGGCCCCGACGTGAGCTGAGGTCAGAAAGGATGTCGCCAATATATTGATCTTCGCTCAATACCGTGAGTTCGACGACTGGCTCGAGTAATACCGGCTTAGCTTGTGCTAGCGCTGCTTTAGTTGCTTCTCTAGAAGCTAATTTGAAAGCCAGTTCTGAAGAATCCACCGAGTGTTCTCGGCCATCAACTACTTTTGCTTCCACATCTACTACCGGGTACCCGGCCAGCACTCCGGACTCTGTCGCTTCCATCACGCCTTTCTCTACTCCCGGAATATAGCCGCGAGAGATGGAACCGCCTACAATTCCATTTTCAAACCGAAAGTGTTCACCCCTCGGCAGTGGACGGATTTCCAGTGAGACTTTGGCGTATTGACCGTGACCACCGGTTTGCTTCTTGTGTTGGTATTCCGCAGCGGCTGGCCTGTTAATGGTTTCGCGATAAGCCACGCGAGGTAGCTGGGTCTCCACTTCAATCTTATAGCCGTCACGGATGCGGTCTAACACGATAGCGAGGTGGAGTTCACCAATTGCCGCCACAACGGTCTCGCGTGTTTCTCCGTTATAGCGAACTCGGAAAGTGGGGTCAGCGTCGGCGGCTCGACCGATGACCTCACTAAGCTTGTCCTCATCTTGCTTAGAACTTGTGCTTAATGATAGTGCATGTACCGGCTCCGGAAAGTCCAAAGGTGAGAAGGTGATCGCTTCTTCCGGGGAATGCAGCGTGTCAGATGTCGTTACATCGTTTAGTTTCGTCAGTACCCCAATATCTCCGGCTTCAAGTTCCTGGACGTCCTCTATGGACTCCAACTGCCGGGTGCCCAATTTTGTCGGACGAAGCTTTGATCCAGTTCGGGCGCATATCAGGTCTGTGTCCGACCGCAGGGAGCCAGTGATCATCTTAATGAATGACAGTCGCCCCGCGTATTGATCAACACTGGTCTTGATTACCAGAGCGGAGGCTGGTGCTGAAGGCTCAATGCCACGCTCAGTAGCCTCGTCGTCGGTGCTGTCTATCTGCAGCGTCCTTCCTGCCGGCGAGGGGACGGTTTGCACAATGGTATCCAAAAGCATTGGGACACCAACATTATGTAACGCAGATCCTGCTAATACGGGAAAAACTTCTCCTGCGGAAACGGCCGCTGTCAGACCACGTGCGATCTCCTCATCAGACAGGGTCTCTTCTTCAAGGTATTTCTCCATCAGTGCGTCGTCGCCTTCCACAGCCCCTTCCATGAGCGCTATTCGCCGTTCGGAGATTGCATCGTTCATGTTTTCAGGTACCGCTGCGTCATTTGCTCCAGAGCGTAGAAGTGAACGCTGGCCAACTACATCGATCACACCCTCGAAATTGTCTCCAGCCCCGATCGGTACCGATAAGGGGGCGAAGGTGCCACCGAGGGTCTGACTCAAGTTGTCAATTACGGAATCAAAGTCAGCATGTTCTTTGTCCATGCCGTTGATGAAAATGATGCGAGGGGTTTTGGCACTTTCTAGGCGCCGCCATAGCTTTGCCGTCTCGATTTGTACACCAACATCCGCTCCTACTACTACTACAGCACACTCTGCTGCGCTCAGGCCGGCAACTACTTCACCGATGAAGTCTCCGGACCCAGGAGTGTCGACTACGTTGATCTTTCGGTCGTCCCACTCGATATGAGCAAAGGTACTGTATATTGAAATCTGTCGGGCGATTTCCTCTTCGGTGTAGTCGCTTACTGACTTGTTCGGATCAAACTTGGGGATTGCTCCACCATGGACCAGGATCTGTTCCATTAGAGTGGTCTTGCCAGTGCCGGAGTGGCCAATCAGTGCCACATTACGAATTTTATTTGTCGGGGTGCTCATTTGATGCTACTCATGCAGAAGACTCTGGACGGCGAAGCTATGCAGGCGCTATTGCGCTGTCAAGCATCGTCGCTGGGAGGCGTTATGCGTGTAGGGTTCACAGTATCTGAATGATCTCACTGACTCATTCTTGACAGTGCATAGTGCGAAAAGGTCATGGAGTAGGAGGCGCGGCCTTGAGTGGCGCTACGCAGATCAGTTGTGTAACTGAAAATTTCTCCCAGCGGCACCTTAGCATTTACTCGTTCGTTGGCGTGGCCTGACTCATCTGTCTCGATGGCGCCGCCACGCATTTGTAAACTTCCAAGGACCTCTCCAACAAATTCCTTGGGCGTGGTTACGTTCACGTTCATGGCTGGTTCCAACAGTACGGGCTTAGCCTCCCGGCAACAGGTAACCAAGGCGTTGGCGGCTGCTGCTTCAAAGGAAAACGGACTAGCTCTGTCCGGTACATAATTAACTTCGATCAGCTCAACCGTGATGTCTGCGTGTGGATATCCGTAACCCTCGCCTGAGGAAATTCCTGCCTCAAGTCGACGTGCAATAGCGTCACTCAATTCTCCAGGTAGTCCACAATCATCGGCGATATTGCCAGGATTGAAGGTGCATTCGCCGTTTTGATTGCGGGGTACAACACGAAGTCGGACACCTGCATAATGGAGTTTTCCACCAATTTCCCGGTCGAAAATAGCGAGATGCTCACATGTTTCTGTTACTGATTCCCGAAAGGAAACTTGAGGCTTACCAACCATAGCGTTGATCCCTGTTCTTTCGGCAATTTGTCTTATCAAAACCTCTAGATGTAGCTCACCCATGCCGGAAATCAGAAGTTGGCCTGTTTCGCGGTTCTCTTCCACCGCGAAAGTAGGATCCTCCAACCGAAGAATATCCAAAGCGGCCATAAGCGCAGATGCGTCAGAAGCTGACTGCGGCTCTACGGCTACCGAAACTACCGGTCGTGGAAAGAGCATGCGTTCAAGAAGTCCAGTTTGGGGTTTGGACGATAGTGAGTCGCCAGTGTGGGTGAACTTCAAGCCGGCTACAACGGCAATGTCACCTGCAAAGACCTCTTCAATCTGTTCTCGTCGATTAGCGTGCATACGCAGTAGACGTTGTATCCTCTCGGTCCTTCCCTGGTTCAGATTATGCACCCGATCGCCGCGCCGAAGTATGCCAGCATAGACTCGGATGAAGCATAAGGGTCCTGTGTCACGGTCATTCTGTAATTTAAAGGCTATCGCTAGCGGGGCACCGGTTGTTGAGCGGTTTACTACAGGTTCATTTAATTCACGACCGTCGTGGTCTAAGAGAGTAAGTGGAGGCAACTCTTCAGGCGCTGGTAAATACCAGATGATAGCATCCATCAGAGGCTGTATGCCGATATTACGTCGCGCGGCGCCTGCTAGTACTGGTACTAACATTCCTTCTGCAACGGCTTTGCGAATTGTCCGTCGGATCAGGTCGACCGAGAGCTCTGATCCTTCCAGATAAAGTTCAGCGATCTCGTCGGAAGTATCTGCTAAGGCTTCGATCAATTCTTCGCGTCTACGGGATATCTCCAGATCGGCGGTGTCTACGGGGCTACGTTGCATGATGGTTCCATCATTGATCCATGCAATGTGCTCCATAGTGACTAAATCGATTACCCCGCGGAGCTCACGGTCTTCACCCCAAGGCACTTGAAGCGCCACTGGTTTAGCAGCCAGTAGGTCTTTCATCTGGTTGAGGACGGCGTCGAATGAAGCTCCTGCGCGGTCCAGTTTGTTAACGAATGCGATACGAGCTACCGAATGCCGGTCGGCCTGATGCCAAACCGTTTCCGATTGTGGTTCTACTCCTTCCACAGCGGAAAAGATTGCTACTGCGCCGTCTAGGACGCGGAGAGATCGTTCTACTTCAGCGGTGAAATCGACATGGCCGGGGGTGTCGATAATGTTTATCTGATAATTATTCCAAAAGCAGGTGGTAGCAGCCGAGGAGATGCTTATTCCCCGTTCCTGCTCTTGCGCCATCCAGTCGGTGGTGGCCTCACCGTCATCTACCTCCCCTATGCGGTGCGTACGTCCCGTGTAAAACAAAATCCGTTCGCTGAGCGTGGTCTTGCCCGAGTCGATGTGAGCGGAAATACCAATGTTTCGAATGCGTTGAAGGTCCATTGTCCTACCAAATGGGTAGTTGCCTGGAGCCGCTGGCAGGC
>CAZTZA010000018.1:10986-31416 GCA_964618015.1 uncultured Spirochaetaceae bacterium
GTTGTGGTCTTGCCGGCGTCGATATGTGAGATAATTCCTACGTTGCGAATGCCCAGCATCATTTCCCCCGTGGGTGGTACGTACCGATTCTCTATGGTACGACATCATAGGAGTTTCGTTCTGTGGCCCTGAGATTAGAACCTTCCTATTAGCGCAGACATGCGCCGACTGCCATCGCAACCGGCATCGCGGTCAGCTCGGTATGAGATTAGCGCCGGAGAGCAATAAGTGCAGTCTTGATATACTGTAATTACTCGAATTCCAGCCTTTATAAGTAGATTTACATTGGCTGTGCGCAGGTCGATATGCCCGTGATTCGTTGATACTTCAGCGGTTTCCAGTCCAAAGTGATTTCGGAACCGGATTGCTCGCTCGGCTGGCACGGTGTAGCAGCAGGGGCCGATTCCGGGGCCAATGATTGCGTGGTAGTTATTGGTAGACCGGCCCAAGTGGTTGAGCGCGTTTATAGCGATACCGGTACCGCGCCAACCTGAATGAAGCAGGGCAAAACGATTTCCGTCGTTCTCGATCAGAAAGATTGGCAGGCAGTCAGCCACGCTCACGCATAGTACCTGTCTTGTTCCCGCGCTGATCATGCCGTCCGCTGGATGAGAGGGAGTCTCTGGCTCTACTGTTGCTATTACCACTCGGCGCGTATGTCGCTGTGGTACCCGACAAATGCGTTCCGGCGACAGTTTCAGCGCAGCGCATATACGCGACCATGAAGGGAGTTGGTTCATATCACCTGCTTGCGCGGTAGTTAAGACTGCACGCAGAGGTCCAATCTGTGCCAATTCCACGATAGGCAAGTCCATGGCGGCATCGGAATTAAGACGTCGGTGCCTAACGATGGTGCTCTGTTGCATGGCCAGCGATATTTTGCCAGCCTGATTGTTCAGCTTTTGCGCACCAGCCGCCAAGCAGCTGGTAGCAACAGAGTTGCCAGAACCAGTTTTGCTATGTCCCCAAATATGAACGGGGTTAATCCCCATTGCAGTATGGGATTCTCCCAGCCAAGTACTTTCCCAAGCCAAAGGAGTCCAGGAATGTAGATGATAATGTTGCCTATTAGCATCGCGGCTGCTGCAAGCGGCATGCTACGGTCCCATCCCGCCGAGGCCAGTAGGCCGACCACCAGCGTTGCTAGTAGGAAGCCTAAAAGATAACCACCTGTAGTGCTGGTCATATAGGTCAAACCAATTCCCTTTTCCGGGGTTCCGGCAAAGACCGGCAGGCCGATTGCACCTTCCGTTAAATAAAGAAGTACGGTTAATCCGCCCAGGCGCCAACCGTATGCCATACCTATTGATAGGATGACAAAGGTTTGCAAAGTCATTGGTACCGGAACGAAGTTTATTTTGAACTTCGAAGAAACCGTGATTAATACGCTACCGGCCAGCACCAGGAGTACCGTCCGAATCAGGTTTGTTGTTCGGGATCCGACCTTATGTGATCCCGTTAACGGCGGCCACAAGATGTCAATCAGGGTTGGCCGGTTTGATAGTATAGCTGCTTCAGCCATTGTCGGTGATTCTATATCTCTCTGCTTAGTTTAGTCCACGACATCGTGAATGCTCACAATCCTCCTGGTTTCTCTTCACTTTATAGTCTTATGGATTACCATATTCCATGGTGACCGCCGATCCATAGAGAAACGACTGTCGTTGACGTCGTGGCTGGACCGATCATATCGTGCTCTTTCTCGGTAGATAATATGTCAATACGTGTTCGTTATGCTCCTTCTCCGACTGGGTTTCACCACATAGGAGGTGCCCGTACCGCGCTTTTTTCGTATTTGTTGGCGCGGTCGACTGGAGGTACCTTCATCTTGCGCATCGAAGACACGGACCGCCGTCGATATAAGCCCGAGTACCTGGCTGATGTGTATGATACTTTGGCTTGGTTGGGGTTGAGTTGGGATGAGGGGCCACAGGTTGGTGGCCCCTATGGTCCGTATATCCAGTCGGAGCGGGTTGCGCTTCATCGGACTATCGCTGAGCGGATGGTGGTGACCGGTCATGCCTATAGGTGTTACTGCGATACACAGCGTCTGGAACGTGTACGTTTGGCTGAAAACGGCTACGACCGCCGATGCCGTAATCTGACGGACGACGATCGTGTAACCCATGAACGTCGTGGGGACCCATCGGTCGTACGGTTTAAGGTGCCTCTATCAGGGACTACTCAACTTGATGACCTGATCTTGGGGAGTATCCAGCATGCAAATTGCGACATTAATCCGGATCCGGTGCTTCTGAAGTCTGATGGTTTCCCAACTTATCACCTGGCTGCTACTTCCGACGACCACGAGATGCGTGTGAGTCACGTCCTACGTGCACAGGAGTGGCTCTCCTCAGCCCCGCTGCATCTTCTAATCTTTCAGGCATGTGGCTGGCAACCGCCGCGCTATGCTCATTTGCCTATTGTTAATGGTCCAGATGGGAAGAAGCTGTCTAAGCGACATGGCGCTGCAAGTGTTCACGATTTTCGTCTTCAGGGGTATCTTCCTGAGGCACTCGTGAACTACATAGCTTTACTGGGCTGGTCACAGGACGGCTCAAAAGAATTGTTTAGCATCTGCGACCTTGAGAAATATTTTAGTATAAAGAAGTTACACTCATCACCTGCAACCTTTGATTCTGAAAAGCTGCGATGGATGAACAGCACTTACATACGTGCCCTATCAATTACCGAGCTTGGAAGTCGCTTGGAACCTTATCTATCAGAAGCTGGTTCGTCGGAGTTATTATCAGTGTCTTCGGAGCTGGCGGATTTACTGCAGGAGCGTCTGACGGTACTTAGTGAAGTTGTGCCGAAGGTTCGCTCTCTTTTTGACAATCCTGCAGCTTATGCAGCATCTGATCTGGTGCCAAAGCGGCTTGATCCTAAGCAAACTGCGGAGGTTCTCACTCGTGCTCTCGATTTGGTGGATGTTGCCTGCGGTACAGATGAAGAAGCAGCCGGACAGGCATTTCGCAGCGCTGCTGATGACCTAAGCCTCAAGTTGGGGGATCTCATGATGCCGATACGGGTTGCGATTACTGGTTCTCGTGTATCACCTCCATTATTTGGCAGTATGCGTATTCTAGGTTCGATGGCTTCCCTGGATCGTGTCCGCGCAGCACTTGCTAAACTGAACGGCAACGACAGTGAGCCAGAACGGGGAGAATGATGATGCGTGCAACTCTAGACCAATTAGTATCTCTCTGTAAGCGGCGCGTTTTTGTCTACCATTCAAGTTATATCTATGGCGGACTATCTTAAGCTTGGGAATATCGGCCCCAAGGCGTACAGCTCAAGAATAACCTGCGGGACCGCTGGTGGCGTACTATGACGCGTGGTGAGCTTTCAATAGTTGGCCTAGATGCGGCGATTTTGATGCATCCACGTGTCTGGGAGGCGTCAGGACATGCTAATGCCTTTAATGACCCGCTCGTGGATTGTCGCAATTGCAAGGCCCGGTTTCGAGCTGACCATTTAAGTGATCCGACGGGACGATGTCCGCAGTGTGGTAAGTCGGAGCTAACTGAAGCACGTCAGTTCAATATGATGATGCGCACTACACTAGGCCCGGTAGAAGATGGTGGTGTTAACGTTTACCTACGTCCAGAGACTGCACAGGGAGCATACGTCAACTTTAAGAACGTAGTGCAATCAGGGCGCGTGAAGATACCTTTTGGAATTGCACAGGTCGGAAAGGCTTTCCGGAACGAAATAACTACAAAGAGTTTCATTTTTCGCACTTGCGAGTTCGAACAGATGGAAATGCAGTTTTTTGTTCACCCGAGTCATGACGAGCGTTGGTTTCATCGCTGGCGTGATGAACGGTTTCGTTATTACGCAGATCTCGGGATCGAGCCGTCGCGGTTACGGCTTAGGCAACACGAACCCGACGAGATTGCGCACTACGCGAAAGTAGCGGTAGATGTTGAATATGATTTTCCCTCAGGTTGGCAGGAATTAGAAGGCATCCATAATCGTACTGACTTCGATTTGCGTCAGCATGCCGGGCTGTCGGGAAAAGACCTGAGCTATCTTGATGACGGCAGCTCGGGTGGTACGCAAGGTGAACGTTTTATTCCGTATGTGATTGAGACTGCGGTTGGGTTAACCCGGACGGTGTTGGCCGTGCTTTCCGATGCTTACGACGAGGAACAAGTAGACGGCGAGACGCGTACGGTTCTGCGTTTTCATCCAGCGATTGCTCCTATCGCGATAGCTGTCTTCCCACTTGTCAAGAAGGATGGTCTTGCCGAGCTCGCCAAAGAGATAGAGTCTGACCTGCGTACCAATTTTGATACCTTTTATGACCAGGGGGGTGCGATCGGTCGGCGCTATCGACGTCAGGATGAGATAGGCACTCCGTACTGTGTCACCGTCGACCATCAGACTAAGGACGACGGTACCATTACCGTTCGGCTTCGCGACTCAATGGAGCAGATTCGTATCCATCGCGATGAGATACAAAGGAAAATTTCAGATCTAACTAATGAATATGTAAGAGTTGGAGGATCCTAATGGATATCCTCGCTACCCTGACCAGGCGTGGGTTAGTTAAACAAACTACGGGTGTCGAGTCGCTTAATAAGTTGCTCGATCGAGAACGAGTCACATTTTATCTTGGGATAGATCCCACCGGACCTAGCTTGCATGCTGGCCATCTCGTGGGGTTATTGGCTATGGCCCACTTGCAGCGAGCCGGGCATCAGCCGGTACTACTAATAGGTGGTGCTACCGCTCGGGTGGGCGACCCTTCCGACAAGGATGATATGAGGCCTCTTTTGCCGGTGGAAACCGTCACCCGTAACGCGATATTGATGCAGCAGCAGGTTGGTCGATTCATTGATCTGGAGCACACTATTGTGGTTGACAATGCTGACTGGCTGGGAGAACTCGGTTACCTGGAATTCCTGAGGGAGATAGGTCCTCACGTATCCGTGAACCGGATGCTTGGCTTTGAAGCCTACCGTCGGAGGCTTGAGGCTGGGCTTTCCATTCTCGAGTTCAACTACCTGTTGCTACAGGCGTACGATTACCTATTGTTAAATCGCCGTTACGGCTGTTTATTGCAGATTGGCGGGGACGATCAATGGGCTAACATGCTATCTGGGGTAGATTTAATAAGAAGAATAGAACAGGTAGAGGCGCACGCATTAACCTGGCCGCTGGTTACTACCTCCGATGGTAAGAAAATGGGGAAGACTGCGGCAGGGGCACTATTTTTAGACGCGGAACGAGTTAGTCCCTACCAGTTCTACCAATACTGGATTAATGTTCCCGATCAAGACATTCCCTCATTGCTCGCACTCTTGACATTACTACCCGAGGCCGAGGTGAAGGACCTCGCTCAGCTGAGGGATGAAGCGATTAAGGTCGCTAAGGAGCGACTAGCGATGGAGCTCACTACTATGGTTCACGGCGCTGAGGAGGCTGATCGAGCATTTCAGGCTAGTCGTTCTCTTTTCGGGGGTGATAGCGGCGGACATGAGGCGATGCCTAGTTCAAATATAGCAGTCTTAGAGATCGAGGCCGGTGTCAACGTAGTTGAACTGCTAGTACGAAGCGGCCTGTCGGCCAGCCGTTCCGAGGCGCGTCGATTAGTCCTCCAGGGAGGTGCTTATCTCAATGATCAACCATGGAGTGATGTTGAGCAGCCGGTTGGAATCAATTGCGCTTCGGAAGGACAGATAATCGTTCGAGCTGGGAAGAAGCGGTATCATCGGTTTGTTGTCACAGATGTTTCTTGATTCCAAGGACTATTGTTCAATATTCCTTTTTTGATGCTCCCTATAGAAACGTTTGCCGTACGATAGGTCTTGACTATCGTCTTAGTTACTGGTAGCTTCAGCTGCGATGCCCACTAAGCTATCAGCTGCAAAGAGGCAACGACAGAATGGAAGTCGTAGACTGCGCAATCGAAGCGTGCGTAGTCGGATGCGTACAGCGATTCGGTCGTTTGTTGACTCTTTGGATGGGGAACAATCTGAGTCAACGGTTCGGTTGGGTGATGCCGTCCGAGCTGTTGACAAGGCTGTCTCCAAGGGGGTCGTTCATCGGCGTACGGCTGCGCGCTATAAGCGTCGTCTCACCGGCCGTCTGCGGCGCCAATTGGCTGCAGATTAGTGGGACGAGAAAGTTTTAAGGAGTGCATAGGTGTCGACTAGTAAACTCACTAAGGCAGAGATCATAGAGAACATTTATGCTAATGTTCCGGTCAGTAAAAAGAACATCCATAACATTCTCGATTTATTCTTCGAGGAAGTGAAGACGGGTGTTATCGGCAATCGCATCGTTGAGCTGCGTGGCTTTGGTACTTTTGAGCTGAAGCCACGAAAGGGTCGGGTTGCACGTAATCCCCGTACCGGCGATCGTGTGCAAGTAGAGAATCACGGCGTGGCGTCTTTTCGTCCGGGCCGTGAGCTGAAGGAGCGTGCCTGGTCCAGCAGCTAGGCTCAGCACTACAAACCGCAGACGTCTCCTCCTCCGATTGTGGCTTAAATTCTTCGCGCAGGTTTGCGGGGATGGTGACTGAAATCTTGGCACTGTCGCTTTCGGCAGTGCTTTTTTCCTTGTCATTTCCCAGCCTGGTATCCACCTGGGGATTGTACCCGCTTGCCTTTGTGGCACTGTCGCCAGTGTTCTGGGTGCTCGGTCGTGCGAATTGGGGCCGTGTTCTGCTTTACGGAGCCCTGTACGGGTTTGGAAGTTACGCTCTGTTCAATTATTGGCTCTCAACCTTTCACCCGCTAGCGCTGCTATTCGTACCGTCTGTCCATCTAGTTTACGGTGTTTTTTTGTTCCTAATAATGAAGTTAGTAACATATTGCTTTCCGCGCTACGCACCTGTCTGGCAGTCGCTAATCTGGGTTGCCTACGAGTATCTAAAGACACGGGGGTTTTTGGGATACCCTTACGGTGTCATCGGCTATACTCAGTATTTGTTTGGGCCGCTGGCACGCTTTTCTGCTCTAACCGGAGTATGGGGCGTTTCATTGCTGACGGTGTTGTGTAATGCCTACGTCGGCTATCTGTTAGGAGCGCTATGTCCTCTTCGGCGTAAAATAGGACAGCGTGTGATTCATCTTTTGCGGAGGAGACCCGTGTTTCCCTTGGTCTGGTCCTTATTATTTATTGGGGCTATAGGTTATGGTGCGTCACTTCCTACCGATTATAGTGATACATCACAGTGGCGCGTTGCCCTGATCCAGCAGAATATTGATCCGTGGCGTGGGGGTTATATCGCTTACGAGCGCTCATTGGAGGTGCTGTTGCGCCAGAGTCAACGGGCACTACAGGAAGATCCTGAGGCTGTTATCTGGTCTGAGACGTCGTTTGTTCCTGGTATTGATTGGCACACACGGTATCGGGAGAGTAGCCCCGAAGCAATTAGGAAATACGAACTGGTGCGTCAGCTCCTGTCGTATCTGGAAAGGCAGACCGTTCCATTTGTGGTAGGCAATGATGATGGACAGAAGAGGGGCCAGGAACGGGTTGATTACAATGCTTCTCTGCTATTTGAAAACGGTAATCTTGTAAAGACTTATCGCAAGCTTCATCGGGTCCCTTTTACGGAATATTATCCGGATTGGGGACCACAGTTTATTCGTCGTTTGCTGGTAGATTTTGATATCCATTTCTGGGAACGAGGTGAGGAATTAACAGTATTCGAAACAGCAGGGGTTCGGTTCTCGACCCCGATCTGTTTTGAGGACAGTTTTGGATATCTGAGCAGGGATTTTATTAACGCGGGAGCGCAGGTAATTGTCAACATGACTAACGACGGGTGGTCAAAATCGATTCCTGCTGAGATGCAGCACTTCGCGATGGCGGTGTTTCGAGCTACTGAAAACCGTAGGAGTGTTGTTCGTGCGGCAAACAGCGGTATAACTGGCATTATCGAACCGTCTGGGCGTATAGCTGCAACGATAGAACCGTTCGTCGAAGGTCGACTGGTTGGTAATGTTCCGGTTTTCGACAGCGTGACTACTCTCTACACTCGGGCTGGTGATTGGCTGGGTAAGGCGATGACGGTTGCGTTGGCACTACTTGCAGCTAGTGCCGTGGGAATGCTCCTATGGAGGCGGCGCAGCCGTGGTGTACGTTGACAGGAGGCTCTGTGAAAGGATGATATCGACTTGTGATCGGTGACAAAATTCTTATCGTCGACGATGAACCGACGAACGTGGAGATCTTTGACCTGATGCTTGGGAAGATCGGTTTTAAAACTGAAACTGCCGCTGACGGCGTGGAAGCCTTGGAAAAAGTGCGAAGCTTTGGGCCAGCGCTTATTCTGCTGGATAATATGATGCCTCGAATGACTGGCTGGGAGGTGACGCGTGCCATTAAGCAGGGCAGCGAACTTTCCGAGTTTAGAGATGTATCAATCATTATGTTTTCAGCTGCTGACGATGTTGAAGACAAAGTGAAGGGGCTGGAGCTCGGTGTGGATGATTACATCACGAAACCGTTCAACTTCACTGAAGTGCTGGCGCGCATACGAGCAGTATTGCACCGACGCCACCTGCAGGATCAGGTGACTCGCCGTGAACATAGGATTGGAATAATCGAATCATTGAACGAATCGCTAATCTTCTTCTCAAGGCATATGCGGGAGCCGATCCAGGAGCAGTTGAGGGGCGCGGAGGAGCTAAGAGACGGCAGCTCCGACACTGGAGATCTCGTCCGGTTTGCTGAACGTGTCAAGGATGATTCACAGAAGATACTTGCAAAACTCGATGGCCTCGAACAAGAAATTGGTGAATTGCGGCGTCAAGAGGGCGAATTGAAAGCAGGCGATCTGTCGCTAGATGAACTGCATCGACGACTGTTAGCAATAGCCACTGGCGGTGCGACTGGATCTAAGGAATGATCCAGCTCAGGACGATCAATTCTTCCGTGGTTCAGTTGGCCGACGTGAGTGCAGCTGGGATTACGGCTGAGACTTTGTAGGGTAGCTCCAATTCAAGGCTCTGCTGACGCACGGGCTGCGGGATCTTAGAGAATTTCATAGGTTATTGGATCGGGTATGGTGATACCACCTCCAAAGGTTACTTATAACCTTATGCATTTAATTCCTTTAGTACTGATCCCTGCTGCCTACTTGACATAACGCTAGTGGTGAGCGTAGCCTCGCCCCTTACTCCCTCCTAGCGCTCACGACGGGGCTACACGAAGCGCTCTCAGCATAAGGTATTAGATTAAATGCAGCTCCGATTCCGCCGGGAGTCACAGGGAGACCATGCCGGAAAAGACGAATAGACGTTCACGATCGCGAAAGAGGCTCAGGGTCGAAGTCAAGGATGGCTTCGAGGGTACCGTGGCGCAACAGGCCGCAGTTGCCCAAGCTGAGCAGGCGGCTGAAAGACAAGCTCTAACCAGAGGTGTTGATGGCGGTGAAATACCTGCTCCAGGTGACACTGCTGATGAAGGGGTGTCACGCGAAAAAATCTTGATTAGCGACCTGGGTGCGAAAAGCCTCACAGAGCTTCGTGCACAAGCGGCGGCAATGGGCATCGACTCTGAATCGTTAGTCGGGATGAAGAAGACTGAAGTCATCTTTGCCATTCTCAAGGAACATACTCATGGCCAGGGAGGTGTCGTCTACGCCCAAGGGGTGCTCGAGATCCTTCCAGATGGTTACGGCTTTCTTCGATCGCCTAGTTATAGCTATTTACCAGGACCTGACGATATCTACGTTTCGCCGTCACAGATTCGACTTTTCAATCTCAAAACTGGCGATACAGTCTACGGACAGATTCGATCGCCTAAGGAGGGAGAACGGTTCTTCGCTATGTTGCGAGTGGAAAACGTCAATGAGTCGGCACCAGTTGTTGCGCAGAACCGCGTGCCATTCGATCATTTGACGCCATTGTACCCAGATGAGCGGTTGAACCTGGAGGCTGCTAACGGCAGTCTGGAAACTCGATTGATGAACCTGTTTTGTCCATTAGGGAAGGGGCAACGTGGTTTGATTGTTTCTCCTCCCCGCGCAGGCAAGACTATGCTATTACAGCGTGTTGCTAACGCTATCACGGAAAATCACCCTGAAGTCTTTTTGATTGTGTTGTTGATCGACGAACGGCCAGAAGAGGTCACCGACATGCAGCGCAATGTGAAGGGCGAGGTAGTTTCTTCAACTTTTGACGAACAGGCGACGCGGCACGTTCAAGTAGCTGAGATGGTCATTGAAAAGGCGCGACGTTTAGTTGAGCATAAGCGAGACGTAGTAATACTACTTGACTCTATCACTCGCTTAGCACGCGCTTACAACCAGACAGTACCGACTTCGGGTAAGATCCTGTCCGGTGGCGTTGACTCCAACGCCCTGCACAAGCCAAAACGTTTTTTCGGGGCTGCCCGTAATGTCGAAAACGGCGGGAGTTTGACGATTGTTGCCACTGGCTTAATTGAAACAGGTAGCCGTATGGATGAGGTGATCTTCGAAGAGTTTAAGGGAACCGGCAATATGGAAGTTCGTCTCGATCGTAAAATTGCTGATCGAAGGATTTACCCAGCCATTAATGTTAAGCAGACCGCCACGCGTAAGGAGGAGCTATTGTTGAGCGATCAGGAGCTCGCAAAAGTGTGGATCTTACGCAAAGTGCTTGGCCCAATGGACGAACTAGAGATTGCTGAGCTATTGATCGAGAAGATGAAAAAAACTAAAACCAACGAAGCTTTCCTACGGTCGATGAATACATCAGCAGTAAGCGACTGAACGACTTCCTTACTCTACCTCATTACCATAAAATGACTTAAGAAGCGATGAGCGATGCTTTTTCAATAAAACAGGTCACGCTGGTTATCGAAGGCATCCCGGTACTCAAGGGGTTGAATTGGTCCATCAGGTCTGGGCAGCGATGGGCTGTCCTTGGGCCCAAAGGATGAGGAAAAAGCACACTGTTACGTCTCTTAGCAGGTCGTATTCATCCTAGTGTAGGTGAGGTTAATTTGCTATTCAGCCGAGTTGGAAGGGTAGATCTTGGGCCTCTCCGCTGTTCGATCGCTTGGGTCCATGGTGACTTGGTCGCATGGATTGCTCGTTTTCAAACGGTCGAAGAGACGGTTGTCGCCGGTCTACGTGGCTCATTTGTAATGTACGATCAAGTTAGCTCATCGGAGGAAGCGGTATCTGAAGAGGAGCTGCGAGCTGTCGGTATCTGGCACCTACGGCATAGACGCTTCGTTAATCTTTCTACTGGAGAGCGACAACGTACGTTGATTGCACGTGCATTCGCGGCACGCCCGGCTTTAGTGCTACTGGACGAGCCGTGTGCCGGCTTAGACCCTCGGGCGCGAGAAGAATTCCTTGATAGTCTGCGTGCTGCGGCAGATCGTTCCGATGCCTCCGTGGTGTACGTGACGCATAACATTGAAGAGCTGGACAATACTTATGACGGAGTCATGTTAATGCAGGACGGAAAAAGCATCAGTGTGGGGTCGCTATCTGAGCAGCTTACAGATCAGAATCTATCAAAGTTGTTCGGAGTAGATTGTTTCGTGACTGCTTCTGGCGGCCGCTACTGGCTGCATGTCGGCCCAACAGAAAAAGAAGGGTGATGATTAGAGTTAACGGTAGGTATTCGCCGTAGCGGGTGTAGGGTGTAGTTATTGGATCTAGGGGGAGCCGTAGCGTGACGCGCGTCGTGGCGGCCTCAAACGGCGGAAGAACGGATTCTGGGAGCACGCGGCCATACCGGTCAAAGCCAACGGTTATTCCACCGTTAGTGGCTCGCAATAGAGGGCGACCATTCTCTACTGACCGGAAACGCGCGGCAACCAGATGCTGGGTTTCAGCTGATAAAGTCTCAGACCAGGAGTCATTGGTAAGGTTGATCAGCAACTCGGCTCCGGCTCGCACAAAGCGGCGATTTAGGTCTGGGAATGCATCCTCGAAACAGATTGGCGTGGACAGTTGCAAGTCTCGGCCATCACGTGTCCGTATCGAGAATACAGTGGATTTAGATCCAGGCGACCAGCCGCCGCCAATTCCAACTATTGAGTGGTAGAAACGACGAATAAAGTCTATCTCATAGAAGGGTACCCGCTCGGCAAAAGGAACCAATTGCTGCTTGCGATAATGATCTGACCAGGTAGCATGCGGTCCGAATATAATAGAAGCGTTGCTCCATCGGCCTTGGTCATCCGCTGGGGGGTAGGGGGACCCAGTTATCAGGTGGGCATTCAAGCTGCGCATGAAGTTTGCCAGCGGATCTTCTTTTGGAACGCTTTCAAAGATTTTAGCATGTTCGCCAATGGGAGGATGTCGGAGTGCCGTCTCACTCCAGACGATGAGGTCAACCTCTCCCCGATTAAGCTCTTGTCGAGTCAGTTCCATCAGGGTGCGGATGCTACCTTCGTCATCACCGTCTTCCCATGGGTTGCGATTATGCTGGATCAGCGCTACCTCTATCACTGTTTCGTTTTCCGTTCTTGACTCAGAAATAGGTGTTATTCCCAGACGTATTAGTCCATGGCCCATCGCGACGGAAGATAGGATGACAACTAAAAGGTAAGCGCGTACTGGCTGTTGGCGCCATGCTCGGGTTGCCCCCTCAGCGACCACGGCGTTAGATAGTGCTACCAGAAGCGAAAGACCCCAAATCCCAGTGAGCGAGGTAAATTGGATCAGTGGAGTGATGCCTTGAACCGGATAGGCTACCAGTCCCCATGGAAATCCTAGAAATCCGGATGATCTCAGGTACTCATATACGACCCAGGCACAGGCGACTGCATACGGACGGAATTGGCTAGCGGCGATTGCTACGCCGCGCAAAATCGGACCGAGAATTGCTCCGAATACCGCGTAACCAACTATAGTGCCGCCTAGTGTCCATAAAGAGAAACCTTGGAATTTTGCAAGCCAATAGTAAGTTAGAACTGTCGATATAGTAGTAAAAAGCATGGCCGAGCGAGCTGCCTGCGCGTAGCTTTCACAGCGATAGAGAGATAATAGTAGCGGTGCTATAGCGAGGGGGCCTAATAACGGATTTCCCATAGGTGCCAGCTCGTTTGGAAGCGATAGAGGAACTGCGAGTGCAGACAATACTGCTGGCGCATAGCGAAAGGTCCACATGAGGTTCATCGTAACGTGCTCGCCACGTGTCGCCCATCGGTTTATGGTGTGTGTAGATGTACGCAGAATTGCAGCGAAAGTGGGATGATCTTTGTACGCAGTGTGGTCAGTGCTGCTACCGGCGTGACCGCGTTCAAGGGGAGCTTGTTATTGATCGCAGCTCACCCTGCCGATTTCTCGATACCTCTACGCAGCTCTGTACCGTGTACGAGTCCCGACTCTCCACTTGTGCGAATTGCAAACGCCTATCCATTTTTCACGCACTATTCTCACGTTACCTTCCAGACGACTGTGGCTACGTAGAGGCGTTCAGGATATGGCGACGACCAGCCACTGACCATCAAAGTTCTGTAGATCAAAACGTTGACCAGGACTCAGTAACGACAACACCTCCTGGTACTGATTCTCAAAATTGATCTCCAGGCGGTATCGGACTGCACTATGTGGAGATGATGGTTCCAAAATTTTAACCATACGGACAGTGATAGCATCTCGGCTTCGTAGCGCTCGGTAAGGTGTGCGGGAGAAGTAAGACTCCATTCTTTTCTGAAGGGTGTTGCATGTCAGCGTAGAACCGCTCGGCAAGAGGATTTTGCTCGTAACTACCGAAAGTGCACCGGCTTTGTCCTTCTCTAAGAATGGATCAATTCCATACAAGAGAGTGTCTGCAACAGCCTGTTCGTTGGCTATCTCTTGCGTCTGGGCCATCGCTGCCGTGCGGACACTTTTTTCTTCTTCCGTATCAGGAGACAGCTCTACTGCAGCTGGTGACTAGTCGGACGGAAGCTGCTGGCCGGAGCCAAAAAAAATTCCAGTGACTAACCAGGAATCATTGACAGGCCTAAACACGAACCGCTGCTTGCTATCCCAAAATGGTACCTCTGAGGACAGGTCAGTCTGGGCCGTAATACTTACCTGAAAGGCGCCGGACATCGACCTGTTTGGACTATGATACGGTTCTGCTACGACGGAACTAATGTCATAAATCTCAGAAATAGTTAGGTCAGTAAGCGATACTCGTTCGAAAAGTCTTGAGAGTTCTATGTGAGCCCGAGCACGGGTAACAGCAATCCCCGGCGTTCCTGGGCCGGAGAGGTAAACCGATCCGTCCAGGAACGCTACGGCTGTGTCCGCATTTTCGGTTAGAAGCTCGCTAGCTAAACGAAGTAGCCGGGATATTACTACTTGTGAGGACCACGAGTAGATCGGGTCAGGTGTCGTTGCTTTGGTAATCACTGAGGTTGGAAGGTCACCTACTGTCGCGAGCTCCTGTTTAGTGATCTGTTTCGGATCCAGCTCTGGGTTCAGAGAGAAAGCGATCTTAGCCATGCTTGTGGCCATCTCGAGGTTGCCAACCGCTTGGTACTGCAAGCCTGCAAGATAATACGACTCTGACAGCTCCATGCGAGTCGCTGGGGATAAGGCGGTCAAATCTTCAGGAAGCTCGGAGGATACCGGTGACACAAGGAGCATGCCGAAGATAAAGAGAGGAATAATAGTGAGAGGACGAAAAGGTGCCATCTCGTCCGAAGCATATCACGACTATCCGCAATGGGCGATGATTGCAGCCAAACGTACATTCTGTGCTCATAGCTTAGTCGGACTAAGCGTTGTTAATGGATGCCGGAGACCGGATTCGAACCGGTACGGTCCATGCGGACCAATGGATTTTAAGTCCACAGTGTCTACCGTTTCACCACTCCGGCCGAGTTCTGAGATTACGCGGTTGTTGGATTACAGACAACTAGTGCGGCAGTGAGGATGGTCGCAGATTCATCAACGTAATCATGATCCAGTTGACTTTCCTAGTAAAGTCAGAGGCGATGAATCAATTTATCTGTGTTTGACCAGCATGTGTAGACGTACTAAGTTGTGTGCGTGTATGCCCTGGTGGAGATCAAGGGAAAGCAGTATCGGGTGAGCCCTGGCACTGAGCTCATGGTGGATCGCCTTTCGGAGTCGGAAGAAGCGTCGGTTGAGCTAAATTCCGTTCTGCTGTTCTCAGATGGAGACAAAATCTTGGTAGGAACTCCTTATGTTGCTGGCGTGAGTGTTCGTGCTCGTGTTGCGGGTGAGGAGCGAGGAGCAAAAATTCGTGTTGCTACTTATCGCAGACGCAAGCGAACACAGCGCACGTATGGTCATCGGCAACGGTTCACACGGCTAGTGATCGAGGACGTAGCGGTCGCGCAAGGAGTGCAAGATGGCTCATAAAAAAGGTGGCGGAAGTTCTCGCAATGGTCGTGACTCAATTGGTCGTCGGCTTGGTGTGAAAAGATTTAGTGGTGAGCTCGTGAATGCAGGTACAATCCTAGTTAGGCAACGTGGTACGCGCATACATCCTGGCCAGAACGTTGGTCGTGGTCGCGACGACACATTGTTTGCTCGTGCCACAGGGTTGGTTCGGTACTTCCGGCGCCGCAACCGTAGCTTCGTTAGCATCGATTTCGTGGATTTGTCGGGGCAGCACGTCGCGAGCTGATTCCCACAGAAGTTTACGGCCACAGGCGGAGCGGTGGTTCGCTCGCTGGTGGAGCTCCGCGGACGAGGCAGCGTGAAGACGGCTATCTTCGGCGGAACCTTTAATCCGGTACACAACGGCCATTTGCATCTTGCTATTAGTGTCTGCGCTGAGCTGCGGTACGACAATGTCATTTTCGTGCCTGCGAATTTGTCTCCCCACAAGGAAGCGGACGATCTAATTGCCAACTTGCACCGGTTAACAATGATTCGGAGAGCAATTGCTGATTATTCCTTTTTATCAGTTGACGAATGCGAGCTCGACAGGGGTGGAGTTTCCTACACTATAGATACCGTACGTTATCTCGGCAGTACCTATGGCAGGCTGGGTGTGATCATCGGTGACGATCTAGTGGCAGACTACAGCTCTTGGAGGCAGGCATCGGAGCTCGCACTCGAGGCTGATCTGATTCTGGGACGCCGGAAGGATAATTCGGCATTACTGCCTTTCCCGCATCAAGGGGTTAGCAATGTACGACTTCCGATCTCTTCGCAGCTTATTCGTGAGCGACTGCGTACTGGGCAGGCAGTAGATTATCTGATACCTAGCCCGGTTCTCAGCTATATAATGGAGCACGGGCTCTACCAAGATAGATGAGGGTATCAGCAGTTCGTGGCGGCCGAGCTATGACAGTCGGGGCCGCAGTGCTCATGGTAGTTATTGCAGTGGGAGTCATCCTGATCGCGTCTAATCGGTTTAAAACCGATTCAGTCTCCGAGAAAATAGACACCGGAGGACCAATCTTGGTGGTCCTCTTGCTACCCATTGGTAATCCTTCTCCATCAATGGAGTTGCTAATTTTTGATGTTAATACTGGCCGAGCAGGATTGTTATTCGTTCCAGGATCGGTTGGCATGGTGGTCCATGAACGGCAAAGGGTAGACGCTATTGCTACTCTCTACAATCCAGAAACTCTCGAGCAATTGATGGGTCGACTAGGCACACTCCTCGGTCTCGATCTTAGTTTCTACCTCGATCTGTCCTTCAAGGGAATTGCTCGATTGGTCGACATACTAGGTGGTATTGAATTACTGATTCCAGAACCAGTTCAGGCCACGGCGGGAGATCGTCGTATCCTATTGCCGTCCGGGAACGTTACCTTAGATGGTGATATGGCAAGTGATTACTTATCGTTGCAAGCTGATGGTGAATCCGGTGCTGAACGTGTAGAGCGTGTGCATCAGCTAATGCAAGCACTTCTGCGATCGATAGTCAGCGGCGATGAATTACTTTCTGATCCAGAAGTTCGTCAGATGCTTTACGAATCAGTAAGCACGAATATGGACCGCCAAGCTTTTGAGACGCTACTTGTTGCTCTGGACAAATTGGATGCTGATCGAGTTATCCTCCTACGTACGTTGGGACACAACCAGACGGTCTCGGGGCGATCTCTGTTGTTTCCGCATGAAGAAGGAACCTTGCTTCGGGACACGGTTGCGCAGACAATTGAGGCGTTAGCAAGGCCCATAGGATCTGATGTTGCTGAACTTTCCGTATCGGTCGAGGTGCTCAACGGCACTCATGCTAACGGTCTGGCGGCTCAGGCCGGGACCGTTCTTGAAAGTTTTGGTTACGAGGTTGTTACTGTGGCCAACGCTAATCACAACGAATATGAACGAACTCTTGTTATTAGTCGGCGGGGAGACCAGGAGGAGGCTCGGCAAGTGGCTATGGTTATTGACTGTGCCGAGGATTTGGCACAGTGGGCTGACCTCGGGGAAGATATCTTGCAACAGTCGTCCGTGGATGTGACAGTAATTCTGGGACGAGACTTCAACGGCCGATCGTGCGAGACGAGATAGTGTCAACCGACTCTTTGCCTGGCACTCAAGAGAGGCAAAGTCTCCCAATTGCTATTAGCATTGCTGAGTTGTTGATTGAGCATCATGCGGCTGATACGGTCGTGCTCGATGTTAGCCAGCAGACTGGCTGGACAGACTACTTTGTGATTGCTACAACGCGCAGCGCAACTCATTTGCGTGGTCTGCTACGTCACCTCGATGCTGCATTGCGCCGTTGGGAGGCCGGAAGGACTCAACGAGTGGGTAGCCTACGCCGGGCTTCCGACGAAAGCGGATGGGTTTTGGTCGATGCAGGCGATATAGTTGTACATCTTATGGCTGATGAACAGCGAAGCTTTTATGAGCTTGAACGCCTATGGTTTTCTAGTCGGGTTGTTTTTCGTGACACTTCTGAGTCATCAGGGTTGGCAGGTAAGTCAGAGGAAACATCTTAGTTGGTCTGCTGGTTCTTCTTATCCTCGAACTTGATGACATAGTTGTCGTCAAGCTCTGAAGGCAGTTTTTTCTGCACTTTATTATCAGAGATCTCGCTCCCAATACGGTTTATTTCAGATGCAGGATATAGTAGAAATTGGCTAACGCGTTTCATTTTGTATAGCTGTTGATAGGGCTTTCTGTTTTACGGGTTTCAAAGTGCGGTCACCGGGCGTATAATTCTTTGTCGATGGGACGTCGGCAAGCGGTAAGCCACCGGTTTTTGATACCGGCATACGCAGGTTCGAATCCTGCCGTCCCAGATGAGCACTTGGAGCGAGTAAATGGAAAGATTGTCATTACAGGCAGAACTACGATCGAAGAATAGAACTAGTGAAGCTCGTCGACTGCGCCGAGCCGGTAGGGTGCCCGCTGTGGTGTACGGTGCGACTGATGCTGAATCGATATCGTTGGATGCTAACGAGGTTCAGCAATTGTTCCGCCATGCTAGCGAAAGCACGATAATATCGCTTTCCACGAGCGGTGGGGAACGCGCTGTTCTGATTAAGGACTACCAGACTGATCGTATCACTGACAAGTTACTGCATGTAGATTTTCTAGAGATTGTTGAAGACCGTCTGCTGAGAACGCACATGCCACTTACTTTCTCCGGTACACCAGTCGGAGTTCGTGAGGGCGGTATCCTTGAGACATTGATGCGTGAATTACATGTGGAATGTCTGCCGAAGGATCTGCTGGAGAGCTTCGACGTGAACATCGAGGAGTTGAACAGCGGCGATTCGATCCATGTCCGGGAACTCACTATTTCGGATACTATGCGCGTACTGAGCCCAGCCGAGCAGGTGGTCTGTCTTGTTTCTCACCAAGTGGCTGAAGAGGAGGAACAGGAGGCCGTCGATGAGCTCGAGTTGGAAGAGGAAGAAGGAGAGCCAGTCGAGGAGACCTCCGAAGAAGAATAGTATTTCCGACAGTCGCCTTTTGGTGGTCGGACTCGGTAATCCCGGGCCACGCTATGCTGCTACTCGCCATAATGTTGGTTTTCGCGTTGTGGAAGCTCTGGTAGCTACGGCTGGAGTTGCTTTGAAGCGTCGTAGGCTTGCTCGCTATGCGATGGCGCGTATATCCCCTGTCAACTTCAACGTATTTGCAGCTGAGCCTCTGACTATGATGAACCGATCTGGGGACGTGATAGATTCCCTGCTGAAGCAGAGTGGCTGCACGCTTCAACAGCTTGTCATTGTCTGCGATTCGATCGATTTACCGGTTGGAAGGGTGCGATTGAAGAGATCTGGTTCAGCTGGTGGCCATAACGGTTTAGCGTCGGTTGTCTCTGCTGTTGGCAGTGACAATTTCCCTCGACTGTGGATCGGTGTGGGGCGTCCCGATCCTGGGCGCGACGTGATAGGTCATGTACTGGGCGATCCTAGCCCCAAAGATCAGCAGAAAATCGAAGCCGCTGAGCGTTTCGTAGCTGATCACGTGTTACTGCTGTTAGAGGAGCCGATGGATCGGGTGATGCATGCAATCAATTCCTACGATCCCCTCTGAGGTTGAGCGCGAGCTGCGCTCGTTTGGTGTTCAGGCTGGTCAAACCGTGTTAGCTGCATACTCGACTGGACCGGACTCGACAGCGTTACTCTCGGCTTTATGTTCTTTGCGTGATCGACTAGGTATTAAGGTTGTAGCTGCATACTTTGACCATGGGTTACGCCGGCGACGCGTGATTGAACTCGACATCGCACACGCCAGGACCGCTGCGCACACTCTTCGGGTTCCTCTGAGGATTGGGTCGGCCGACTGCAGTGCTTCGACGATTGATCTTGGAGGCCCTGAGGCTGCTGCACGTGCGGCTCGTTATCGCTTCCTAGAGAGTCTTGCAGATGAGTGCGCTGCCGATTGGATTGCTGTTGGGCACACTGCTGATGACCGTGCCGAAACAGTGCTCATGCGCGCTTTGCAGGGGGTGGGGGTGGCTGGCTTGGGCGGAATGCCAGCGCAGCGAGGGCGTATCGTACGGCCTCTCAATGCTTTACGAAGAGGAGATTTGCGTGCGTGGCTGAGTAAAGAAGGCATGCCTTTCCGTCGTGATCGGCATAATATCGATCAACGATTTATGCGTAATCGTGTGCGCCGCCTGATCAGAATGATCGAGGGTAGATTTCCGGGAGCGACGAACCGTCTAGTAGCGGTCGGTCGTCAGGCGGAGTCGACGCAGCGGTTTGTGTCTGGGCTGGCAGCTTCTGAGTTAGAGTGGAGGCAGGTGCCGCTCGGTGTTTCTGTGCCATGGCTACCTTTTCAACGGGCGCATCCAACTATGCAACGGGAAGCTATCTATCAAGGATACGATCTATTATTGAGTGGGGCGGGACACCGTCGACTACCACTGCGGTTTGTTTCTGCACTTCTGAGATTGGTAGCAAATGGGAATCGGAGAGTGCACATAAAGGGCCATGGTGTGATAGTAGAACGGGCACGGAACGACCTGATCATGTCGCGTGAGGTTGTCCCAGGGTATCGCCCTGGCTATCTTTGGAGGGCCGTAAGGAGCGGAACATTTAGAGTACCGGAGACGGATGTCGAAATCCGGAGGGTCGCGC
>CAZTZA010000018.1:31426-32913 GCA_964618015.1 uncultured Spirochaetaceae bacterium
GGAGGGTCGAGCACATACAAAGCGAGTCGCGTGTACCGCCGGTTACCGTGGTACAGCTATATAATGTTGATGGGCCACTCTTGATTCGGTCGCGTCAGTCTGGAGATGAGATTCTGTTGCAGTCAGGAGTTACGCCGCTTCGTGTGTTGTTACATGAATGGGGCACACCCGCATCGCAGCGGTGGAAGATACCGGTGGTTGCCGATAATCGTGGGGTGCTAGCGGTCTGTGGTGCAATTTTTGGATACCAGGACGCGGTGAGCACGTGGTGTGCTGATGTTGATGGTAACAGCGCGTCTGCGGTGATAGAGATCAACCGCATTAAGGAGGAGTCGTGAGTAACGGTTCGCAAGAGCCTAAGAAGCCGGATCCCGGATTACCGAAATTGCCGTTCAATAACCGGGTAGCCTTGTTCACGCTGCTCGCTCTGATCACCGTGTTCATTTTGGTAGTCGTCTACAACAACGAGCGCAGGATGGCTCCTGAAATTCCATATTCGCATTTTTTGGCACATGTTGATCGGAATGAGGTAGGTCGCGTGAAGATCATTGACGGGTTTGAGATCTTAGGCAGCTTCAAGGACGATCAATCATCTTTTAAGACTACTATTCCATATCACGACCCACAACTTTTGACACGTCTCGAGAGTAAAGGAGTCCAAATAACTGGCGGGCCAAAACCAGCGTCCCCCTTGCGAATTTTCTTTGAATTTCTTCCTTGGATATTGGGCATTTTCTTTATTTGGTTCATGTTTCGCCAGGTACAAGGTTCTGGCAATCGAGCTTTTTCATTCGGCAAAAGTCGGGCCAAGCGTTATCTGGACGGAAGTAAGAAGATTAGCTTTACAGACGTGGCTGGCCAGGACGAGGCTAAGTATGAGCTGGAAGAGGTGGTCGAGTTTCTGCGCAATCCCGGAAAATTTTCTCGAATTGGTGCCAAAATACCGAAAGGAGTACTCCTGGTGGGTATGCCAGGGACTGGCAAGACTTTGTTAGCAAAAGCAATCGCTGGTGAAGCAGATGTCCCGTTTTTTCATATGTCTGGCTCTGATTTCGTTGAGATGTTTGTGGGCGTAGGAGCTAGTCGAGTACGAGATCTTTTTGAGCAGGGTCGCAAAAATGCTCCGTGCATTCTGTTCATCGACGAGCTTGATGCGGTCGGCCGCACTCGTGGTGCTGGTTATGGTGGTGGGCATGATGAGCGTGAGCAGACACTGAATCAAATGCTCGTAGAGATGGATGGTTTTGACACAAAGGATGGGGTCATTATCATTGCCGCTACCAATCGGCCTGACGTGTTAGATCCAGCCCTTCTGAGACCGGGACGATTTGATCGGCAGGTAGTAGTTGACATGCCGGATGTGAAGGGCCGGGAGCAGATCCTCAGGATCCATTCAAGCAAGGTTTCAACGGGGGACGACGTTAACCTCAATCGAGTTGCTCGAGCAACGCCCGGCTGTTCGGGCGCTGATTTGGCCAACATTGTCA
>CAZTZA010000018.1:32923-37502 GCA_964618015.1 uncultured Spirochaetaceae bacterium
TGCTAGCAGCGCGTAACGGAAAGGATCAGGTCGGAATGGCTGACTTGGAGGAAGCTCGGGACAAGATCATGATGGGGCTAGCGCGTCGCTCTAAGGTAATTCAGCCATCAGAACGGGAGATGATCGCCTATCACGAGGCAGGGCACGCCTTGCTACACTACCACCTAGAGAATGCAGATCCGCTTCACAAGGTCACCATTGTACCACATGGAAGAGCTCTTGGAGTTTCTTTTTCCTTACCAGAGAACGATATGTATACGCGTGGTAAGGGTTGGCTGCTAGACCGTATTACGATCACTATGGGTGGCTTTGCTGCTGAAAAGCTGCGATATGGTGAAACGAGTACTGGGGCTCAGAACGATATTGAGCAGGCTACAGAAATGGCAAGACGAATGGTCTGTGAGTGGGGCATGAGCGACACCTTAGGGCCTATTTCTTACGGCCAGAAGGAAGAGCCGATCTTCATTGGGAAGGAGATTGCACGTCACAAGGACTACTCGGAGGAGACCGCACGCCATATCGACCAAGAGGTGGGTGGTATAATGTCTTCGCGGCTAAAAAAAGCGGCGAATTTACTAGAACAGCATGAAGAGCAGCTCATAAAACTGGCTAAGGAGCTTCTAAAGCAGGAGACAGTCGACGACGCAGAGATCCGTGTTCTACTAGGATTTCCCGCTCGTGATGATATCTCAGGAGACGAAGAGCTGACCGACGGCCAATCGGCCTGAAGAGCGACGGAGCGGGCGGTTCACAGTGTCTGATCAACCTGCTCATCTTTAGTTGAGGTGGGATTGTGCGCGAAGAAATTCGGAACTTCTGTATCATCGCCCACATTGATCACGGTAAATCCACGCTTGCTGACCGGTTTATTCAACGCGCCCATATCGTCTCAGAGCGAGAGTTTCGGGACCGACTGCTCGACAATATGGAGATTGAGAGAGAGCGCGGAATCACCATCAAATCACAGGCTATATCACTGCCATATGAGTACAATGAGGCGCTCTATCAGCTGAATCTGGTTGATACGCCGGGGCATGTCGACTTTACCTATGAGGTGTCACGTGTGATTAACGCGTGTGAAGGTGCTCTTCTTCTGGTAGATGCTACCCAGGGGGTAGAGGCACAGACTCTTGCCAACTATTACTTGGCTTTAGAACAAGAGCTAGAAGTTATACCTGTGATTAATAAGGTGGATCTTCCTGCTGCTGACATTGATCGTACTCGTGCTCAGATTGACCGAGATCTGGGACTTGACGGAAAGGAGGCAGTACTAGTCTCTGCCAAGACTGGCCAGGGGATCGATGAGCTGCTGGAGTCTATTGTCACTCGTATTCCTGCTCCGGACGGTGATCCACAGGCGCCGCTGCAGGCATTGGTGTTCGATTCTATTTACGATGCCTACCGCGGAGTGGTGGTGCATGTGCGGGTGATGGCCGGCCGTATTGTGCCGGACATGCGCATTCAGTTTTGGTCGGGCGATGACGCTACCTACCGAGTAGAAGAGCTGGGGTTGTTTGGAATAAAACCGCGACCAACAGACAGTCTTGTTGCTGGTGACGTTGGTTATCTGGTAGCAGGCGTTAAATCAGTTGGCCATGCCCGGGTAGGGAATACCATTACTGAGGCTGATCGCCGCTGTTCTGAACCGCTTCCTGGGTTCCGCGACGCCAAGCCAGTTGTGTTCGCCGCCATATATCCGATTGATGCAGACCAGTATGACGAACTTTCGGCTAGCCTAGAGCGACTACAGCTTAACGATTCAACTCTGAGCTTCACTAAGGAGTCTTCGGTAGCTCTAGGCTTTGGCTTCCGCTGTGGGTTTTTGGGTTTACTCCATGTAGAAGTAGTGCAGGAGCGATTAGAGCGAGAATTCGATCTGGGAGTTGTACTTACTGCTCCATCAGTCGAGTATCGTCTTCAGTTGCAGGACGGTTCTGCCTTGACGGTGCGCACACCTAGTGAATATCCAGACCCGGTTTTAATCGAACGGTCGCAAGAGCCATACGTGCGCGCATCTATTATCACTCCGCCGGACTATATCGGCGCGGTGCTGTCTGTCTGTCTAGATCGACGTGGGATTCAGCAGTCAATGAACTACCTAGATGAGACGCGGATGGAAGTGCGTTTTGACCTGCCACTAGCAGAGATCGTTACTGACTTCTATGACCGATTGAAGTCAGTAACGCGGGGATACGCCTCATTTGACTATGATCTTTCTGATTACCGAGATACCGATATTGTGCGCCTAGAGGTTCTACTTAATGGCCAACAGGTAGATGCTCTGTCGCAGTTGGTTTATCGAGGTACGGCCGTGCGTCGTGCTCGAGAGGTCTGTCGTAGGTTACGTGATCAGATTCCTCGCCATCAATTTAAAATTCCTATCCAGGGGGCGATTGGTGGTCAAATAATAGCCAGAGAGACTATTAATGCTTATCGAAAGGATGTTACTGCGAAGCTCTATGGGGGCGATGTCACGCGGAAGCGTAAGCTTCTGGAAAAACAGAAGGCTGGCAAGAAGAGGATGAAGGCAGTCGGTGAAGTGCAAATTCCTAAAGACGCATTCGTCGCTGTTCTACGTGGTACAGACGAATAATCCTGAAGAGAGAGTCAGTCAGTACCGCTCCATACTCAGTTATCGCTACTTTGGATCTGGGCAAAAGCTTCGTCAAAATTGTCTGAGAACCGTTGTTGGTTAGAGAAGACCCGAACCTTCAGATCAGAATCTATGGCTCTCAAGGAAAACCATTTGAACATGCTGTCACCGGCGGTGTTACGCAGGTTTTCCGGAGGGGAGGCTCGTTCCTCAAGTAGCCGTAAAACAACTACCGAATTTTGCAATCGGATCGGCACCGAAACGTCGCCGGGTCGTTGTAGTGCAAACCCTTGGAGGAAGAACTGTTCGAATGCAGAAGCGTTCGACAGCAGTTCTGGGTTTTCGGTGGAGGTGACTCGTCGCAACGATGTCGCGTTCTGGTAGTTGATCGGAAACCAATCAGTGGTATGCACGGTCAGGTCAAGTTCATTGGCAGCGGTTTGAAAGTCAGATTGCGAAGCCGCTACCGAAAATTGGTCAGCTCGAGCCAAGAAGTAGTCTTCAATCAGACCGCGTTCGTTCTGATTCAGGTAGGCACGAACTATTTCCAAAGTGCTCTCGTCCGAGAAGTCGGGAGCGATTACTATACTATCTGCGCGGTATATAATTCTGTTCTCGAAACGGTTTTCCAATACAGGGGATACTGTACCGTCGGCAAGCGTGAATATCTGTTCGGCTTTCTCGCGGTCATCGCAGTCAGACGCTATCTCAAAAAAATATCGAAAACCGACATCACCACCTTGCTCTGCGAAACCATCCTGTGAGTGGGCGCGTGCTTGGTCTTCGAATGTAGCTGTACCGGAGGTAATTAGTTGGTGGATCTGCGCTGCTGCTTCACTACTACCAGTGAGTCGAATTCGGCTCAGGTCAATTCGGCGAAAATCAGCAGCGTTAGCCTCACCGTATCGAGATAGCTCCTCAGTAGGATAGGCGTTGTATGCCATGCTAATAAACTCAAAGCGGCGCTCGCTCCTGATCATTTCCTCATAGAATTCTATTTCGCCTTTGGGATTATAGCGTCCTCGTGTGAGGTCCTCCACGTATCGTTGACGCAACAACAGTTCACGTAATCGTTCACGATTTCCTTCACGGATTGGGGCTGGCATCTGCTGAAGATTCTCATAGCTCACCGCGTCGATGAGGGTCTGATCGACACGGCGTTCTGATACGTGAGCTCCGCCCTCAAGAGCCGCTTGCACGATCGCGGTATGTAGTACGGTATCTCGGAAGGCGCCATACCAGATAGCTCGTGACAGTCCCTGTCGGTCGTCCTCTGCAGTATCTTGCGTTTCGTAACGACGACGGTAGCTTTCGTACGATGACCCGAAATAATTGGTTGAGTTGAAGGTGATATCTTGGCCGTTGTAGGTGCCGAATACGACTTCATCTCCGGTCTGAGCGCGACGAGACGGCGCCAACGTACCTATCATCGATACGCCGATGATAACGATCACCACGATGCTGAAACCGTAGAGGATTAACGAGCGGTTCCTGCCCGCCTCCACGGACAGCCTATTGCTGCCCTGAGCCATGGCCTACGAAGGTAGTTGTGCTATAGAGGTTCTGTCAACGTGATTTTCTTGTAAGCCGTGTAGGCAGGGATTTGTTGTGTCTCAGGGTCATGCCTATTTACCTGCCAGATGTACGACTATCCTCTTGCCGGCTGATTTTTTCTTAGCCCATGCCACCGTCTATCCAGTCTTGATCAACAGAGGTTCTATTTGAATTCTTTAAAAATTAGTCAGTTATTTCTTAGCTTCATGTAGTTGAAGGAGATTCACCTCCTTGACAAGAAAGGCATGTCGCCGCATTCTCCACGCTCTCTAATTGGGGGCGTGGCGAAGCTGGTTATCGCGCCGGCCTGTCAAGCCGGAGGCCGCGGGTTCAAGTCCCGTCGCTCCCGTAACAGACTGCGGGCTGTGGCGCAGTGGCTAGCGCGCTCGGTTCGGGACCGAGAGGTCGGGAGTTCGAATCTCCCCAGCCCGA
>CAZTZA010000019.1:0-3579 GCA_964618015.1 uncultured Spirochaetaceae bacterium
TCGAGTTGGAGGGCATCCGATTTTTTTTCGTAGTGGTCTTGGAAGCAGGTTGAGAGATATAGACGGTAACGAGTTTACTGATTATTGCCTGTCGTGGGGGCCTCTTATTCACGGTCACGCTGCAGAGATGGTGGTAGAAGCGGTGCAACGTGCTGCTGCCGACGGGTTATCGTTCGGCGCTTGTCACGAGCGCGAGGTAGAGCTGGCTGAGTTAGTGATAGAAGGCGTTGGTAAGGGTAAATGTCTGAGGGCAGTGAGCTCGGGAACCGAAGCGGTGATGACGGCAGTGCGGATTGCACGTGCCGCGACGGGACGGGAGCTCGTGGTCAAGTTTGAAGGCGGCTATCATGGCCATGCTGACGGAATGCTGGTCAAGGCCGGCTCAGGGCTGGCCACACTAGCTATTGCAGATTCTGCCGGTGTGCCCAAGGCCGTTGCCAGTACCACGATTGTAGTGCCGTTTGACGATGACGAAGCAGCAGACCAAGTCTTTACAGAGTTTGGCGATCAAATAGCTGCCGTAGTGCTTGAGCCACTTCCAGCGAACAACGGTCTATTAGTCCAACGTCTCTCATATTTACAGAGATTGGTCCGACGGGCACGAGGGGTAGGAGCGTTACTCATTCTAGATGAGGTAATCAGCGGTTTTCGATTACGATACGGTGGATATGGATCTGAGGTTGGCATCGACGCAGACTTGGTCATCTTCGGTAAAGTAATTGGTGGTGGCATGCCTCTGGGTGCAGTGGTTGGGGCTCCTGAGCTCATGAATCTCTTGGCTCCGAACGGTACGGTCTACCAGGCAGGGACTCTCAGTGGAAATCCAGTGTCGATGGCAGCTGGAATTGCGTCACTGAGGTCACTTCGCAATGATCCGCCGTATGAACGCCTAGAGCATCTCGGAAAGGAACTTGATACCGCGGTAGATAGTCTGGGCCGCAAAGATGTGCAGCTCCAACGGGTGGGTTCAATCGTCTGGTTCTATCTGTCGAGCGGTCAGCTTCCACGCAGTCATGATGGCATTGATCAATTAGCGGTTGATCGGTTTGGGGCTCTTCACCCGATGCTTTTAGCAAGAGGACATTATTTACCGCCGTCAGCGTACGAAGTGCTTTTTCTGAGCACTCAGCATACTCCGGTCCAGGTGCAAAATTTAGCGGCTGATATTGGCGCCCTGTTGGACGCAGCATCTCCGTGAACCACCAGGCACTCGTTGCGCTTGGTATCGATTATCACGAGCAAGAGTGGTGTTCACGTTTGGCTTTGACTGAAGGGGCTACTGAACAGCTGCTCTCTGAGTTGGCTAGAGAGGAGGCTCTGGATGAGGTGGCCGTGCTTTCGACATGTAATAGGGTTGAGTTGTATGCAGTTTCGGCTGACGACGTCGCTGCCCATACGGTACTTCTTCGCTGTCTGATGCATGCATCCGGAGTGGATATAACAGAGAAACCACCTCTTACCACGTATTCTGGAGTAGAGGTGCTTCGTCATCTGGCACGGGTTGCTTGTGGCTTAGAGTCAATGGTGATTGGTGAAACGGAAATTCTGGGACAGGTAGCTGCCGCGATTGATCGTTCTAAAACTCGTACAGTGGCTGGGCCGATAATCGTTGAGTTATTTCGCATTGCGGTCCGCGCTGGCAAGAGGGCCCGTACGGAGACGGGTATCAGCCGGCATGCTTTGAGCATGGGAAGTCTAGCAGTGCGGCACGCAGCATCGTTGGTAGATGAGTTGGAACGTCAACGGATTGTCGTGCTTGGTACCGGTATTGGAGCACAACAGGTGCTCTCCAATTTGCCAGACTCGGCCCGTGGAGATTTAACTATTGTGAGTCGGGAGCGTTCTCGTGCGGAAAACATGGCCCAGCGTTGGGGAGGGCAAGCAGTTTTACAATCAGATTTAGAGAAAGTGCTTGCAACCGGAGATGTGATCTTTACCGCGACCGAGGGTGTTGACCTAATCACAGCGCAGGCACTCCGGGGGAGAAATAGTGGACACAAGCTATTAATTGTGGACATCTCGGCACCTTCTAATGTTGCCTCCGATGTTGCCTCACTTCTTGGAGTGGAAGTTGTCGCCATGGCAGACCTAGATGCTGCCGTAGACCAGGCATTGGTCCGTCGGAAGGGTGAACGTTCATCAGTTGAACGGATTATTGCCGAGGAAGTGATCAGTTTTGAACGATGGACTTTTGAGCAGCGCGCTATACCGCTAGTTCGGGAATTACATCAGTATGCTGATCAGACGCGTCGTCGTTTGCTAGAGGCTGCATGTGAGCAGATAGGTACGCTAGATGTAGACGTGCGTGAGCGCGTTGAAAAATTGACGCAGAGCATCGTTAGATCTCTCCTTCACAAGCCGACGATGCGTATTCGTTCAGCTGCCACTGACGGTGCTTGGGAAGAGTACGAGCGTCTTGCTCGAGACTTATTTGACTTGCACTGAGGTGGATTGAGGCTATCCTGAAGGGCGCACTACACCCGCTATGAAAAGTCATAAATCAAGCATTGAAGAAAAATACCTCATCAGGAGTTTTCATGGATATCAAATATCGTACTGATCTGCTTGCTGACGTCGATGCTTTTTGTCAAGAAATTCGTCCGATCGAGGACCTATGTTATCTGGAGCACCGCTTCGCGGATTGTTATTGCCCCTATCTGGGGTGCTGGGACTGTAGCCAGAGCTCCACCTAATGAGCCGATCGGGGTGCGGCAAGCCGCAGCGATTACCGCATTTTCAACTCCCATGGTTTAACCTAGGTATGATAGTCAGTTCGGTCAATGAGCATTGTCTGGGTGATCAGCATAGAAGCGTGTTCCAGATTCAGCAACCTGACGAATCCTTTCAGCGGGTATGAATCTATCGCCATACTTGTCTTGCAGATCATTAAGCATATGAAAAATACGTGATGGTCCATAGTCATCAGCGTGGGCTAGTATACCCCCGCGGTGCTTGGGAAATCCCATTCCCAAGATCATCGTCATGTCAATTGGCATCGGCTCATCGACGATTCCTTCTTCTAGGCAGCGGCTTGCTTCATTAGCCATCAGTGCTAGACAGATATGAAATTCTGTCTGGCTAGCCTTGCTCCGGTTGACCGTGGGCCGCAGTGCCATGGCGGTAGGATTTAGTTTAACTGAGCGACCAGGGATATAAGAGTAAAAGCCAGCGCCACTTTTTCGTCCGAGCATTCCGGCTTTAACCAAATTCAGCGCTATATCTGGACAGCGGTAGCGGTCGCCAAACGATTTTTCTAGCGCAGATGCAATCTTGACCGTAACGTCAATGCCGATTTCATCTATAAGTCGGTACGGTCCCATCGGCAGACCGAACTGACGTGCTAAGCGATCTAGTTCATCAAGATCCTCGATCCTATCAGTTAGGTGCAGTGCTTCAAGGAGATATGGAAAGAGCACCCGGTTGGACACAAATCCCGGTTTACCTCCGACAACTATTGGGGTCTTCCCCAAGGTCCGTGCCAGCGAAAGTGCAGTCGAGAGAACCTGGTAGGTCGTCTTTGGAGCTCGGGCAATCTCTACTAGTGGCATTCGGTTCACCGGGTTAAAGATATGAATGGCG
>CAZTZA010000019.1:3589-8743 GCA_964618015.1 uncultured Spirochaetaceae bacterium
CACGGCTGATAGTTCTTCAATTGGCAGTGATGTGCTATTTGTAGCAATTATTGTATCAGCGCTTACGTGTTTTTCCAGCGCATGTAGTACCTGTTGCTTGAGTTCGAGGTCTTCGTTAACCGCTTCAATAACTATATCTGTTCCAGTCAACGAAGGCAGGTCAGTGACGGCATTAATACGATCCATCTTTTTGTTTATTTGATCATTTGTTGTATGCCCTCTCCGCAAATCGTAGTCGTACATGGAGCGAGTTGCATTCATGCCTTGGACAAGTTGATCCTCGTTAATATCATTCATCACTACCGGCAGATCGAGAGAGCTAAAGGCCCAGGCAATACCGCCGCCCATCGTACCAGCACCTACTACCGCAGGCTGTTTAATTGATAGAGGTATGGTCTCAACTCCCCAGCATTCCTTGCGGAGGCGATCGTTAGTGAAGAACATTCGTATCAGGTTACGCCCAGCATCGCTTTGGATGAGAGCTGTAAAGGTGTCCCGTTCGATGTGGAGTCCCTCGCTAATCGACATACTAGCTGAGTGCTCTACGACCTGCAGTGCAGCCAACGGTGCTTGAGAATGCATCCGGCTCCGTTTAATTGCCTGTTTAACATTAAGTTTTTCTTCTGAACTAACTACAGGTCCAGAGGTGCTCATGTCTTGGTTCTGATTTGTCGTCTTCGTGGCCAAAATTGCGTCGACTGTTTGGTCTAAATCCTCGGGCACGACGCAGGCGGTAGCGAGGCCGATCGCCATCGCGTGTGCACCATTCATTGGCCGTCCGGTGCAGATCATCTCAAGCGCGATCCGGGACCCTACAAGCCGTGGGAGACGCTGCGTTCCACCCCAGCCAGGAATCAGCCCTAGCCCTACCTCTGGCAGTCCTAGTAGGCATTTCTTATTATTGCTGACCACGCGGTAGCTATTCGCTAGTGCAAACTCAAGTCCACCTCCCAGGCAGACACCGTCAATTATGCTGAGGGTAGGTATCTGCAATTCAGCTATCCTGTTGAACAGGTGTTGGCCGTCCGTGACAAATGCCTCAGCCAGCTTTGGGTCTGTCAACGTGCGGAGTTCGTTAATATCTGCTCCAGCGATGAAGCAATTTGGCTTGGCGCTACGGAAAACTACCGCCCTAATTTCCCGGTTTTCTGCAATTTCATCCAAAAGGAGTGAGAATTCGTACAGGACCTGGGTGGAGATGGTGTTAACTTTCGAGTTAGGTTGGTTGATTTGAACTTCGAGCCTTCCGTCAGAAAAACTCTGTGTCGCAATCGTATGCATCGGATGAGAATCATAGGTGGTTCTCTCTTCCTTGACATCTATCTGCACTGGTAGTCAGTGTCGCTGCCAATGGTGCAGATTATATTCTCACAATCGTTGCTCTTGTCGGCGATCCTGATGAAAAGATTCCTGTTGAAAAAACATCAGCTGACACGATGGTATAGGACTTCGACAGGCATACCGGCTTCAAATTCCATGGCAACCTCGGGGCCGATAGCTTCGCTGCGCTCTCGGAGGATGGCAGAAGAACTAGGCGTTGACCAGAGGTCTATTAGAGATACAGGGCCCGGAGGAAAAATTACCGATCGAGACGTCCAGGCTGTTGTAGGCTCATGAGGAAGGTAGATAATCCGGTCTTTTTTGATTCTGAGACCATTGATTGGCAGCCCCATCCGTTGTTTCCCCAGATCAACATTAAAGATTTGCAGCGTGGGATAGACCATCCAGTAGGCGCGTTTAGTCTCATGAGAGTCAAAGTAGCTGCTGGGGGTAGAATTGATCCGCATACTCATCCGACTGAGACTGAAACTGCCTTCGTGTTGTGTGGCGTAGCTCGGTTGATTTGGGCAGGCAATACCGATGAACTCTGTGCAGGCATGGGTGTCTCTATTCCCCCTGGGCTGGAGCACTCGCTTTTGGCGGAGACAGAGGTTGAGTTGATGGCAATTCATTCTCCGCCATTACGTTAACGTTAGGCATAGGTTCCATCAGTAGACTAGGAGTGTCCGTCTAATTATTGCCCTATCTGTTTTCATGGGCGGTAATTACGGTCGTTACCCGCGCTCTCAATTATTCTCGGTTTCAAGGCTATGTCTAGATATCCGCAATAAAAGAATATAGCGTGCAGGGTAGGTGTTCCATAGGATACAGTGGCTCATCAAACTAAAGCTTGCTGGGGCGGACTTCACCTTTCCTCTGCTTTCTCAGGACCAGTCACTTACATTAATTGCTATGCTAGGACTTGCGGGTGTGGATATTGGTTTATTCGAGGGGCGTTCGCACTTGTATCCTAGCCGAGTACTTGCTGATCCGGTCTCTATAGCAGCTGACTTGGTTGCGCGTGTATCTAATAAGGGACTTGAGATTGCTGATATATTTCTGCAGACCTCAGGTTTTGAGACTATGACGCTGAATCATCCTGATGATGGGCAACGACGTGATTCGCGAGATCTCTTCGAGCGGATACTGGATTTTGTTCAGCTGTGTGGCGCTCGGCACATGACGATACTCCCAGGGATCAGGTTCGAGGGAGAGACAGGCCAAACTTCACTTAAACGTGCATCTGAGGAGCTTTTGTGGCGACTCGAACGTGCCTCAAAAACCGAAGTTACCGTTGGGGTAGAGGCTCATGTGGGCTCAATTGTGCCGAGCCCCGACGAAACACTGCGTCTGTTGGAAATGACACCAGGGCTCACTCTAACTTTGGATTACACGCATTTTACTCGTGATGGACTGCCAGATAGTGAAGCAGAAAAACTGGTGCCGCATGCTTCCCATTTCCATGCTCGCGGTGCAGCGGAGGGACGGCTGCAGGTTAAATTCAGCGAAAATGTGATAGATTATGATCGTGTTCTAGGCGCTTTGGATAGAGCCAATTACCAGGGATGGATTGGTGTCGAGTATGTCTGGCAAGATTGGGAGCGTAATAACGAAGTGGATAATATCTCTGAGACTATTCTGATGCGGGACTTTCTGGTGACCCATGCGCGTTGACCGGAGAGTCGCGATCGTTACGGGTGCGGGCCGCGGTATCGGCGCAGCGATAGCTGAGACATTGGCGGCAGCGGGGGCCACTGTAGTGATTAATGATATAGATTCGGACCTGGCTGAGTCACAGGCAGCTCGTATGCGTGATCGCGGTTACCAGGCTACTTCAATTGCTGGCGATATTAGTAAGCCAACCGAATGCGACCGACTATCAGACGAATCGGAGGAACAGCACGGCGCGATACATATTCTTATCAACTCTGCAGCTGTGTGTCCCCGGATAGATATCCCTGATATGACTGAATCGGATTACGATCGAATTATGGATACCAATCTCAAATCAGTGTATTTCTTGAGCCGATCCGCTGGGCAGGCTATGCGTCGGGCTGGCTGGGGGCGGATAGTCAACATGGCTTCGGTCGGTGCTAGAACCGGCGGCATGCACCGTGTTACTGTATACGCTGCCAGCAAGGCTGCTATCATTTCGATGACCAAGGGCTTTGCGCGCCACTATGCACCCGACGGTATCCTCGTCAATGCTGTTGCTCCAGGAGCGGTGGATACTCGGTTGATTCGTATGTTACCTCCAGAAGACCAGCAGGCCACTGTTGACGCTATACCACTGAAGCGCGTAGCGAGTCCTAGTGAGATCGCGAATGCGGTACTTTTCCTTTCTTCAGAACAAAATACATATATTACAGGAGCAACGACTGACGTCAACGGCGGTTCTTTTATGCCGGATTGAATGGTTCCTATGACTCATCCAAGGAAATCATCAGATGAAAATTACTGAGGTTAGGGCGTACCCTCAACGCTACCAGGAACCGAACGATCGCATGATGTGGCGTCACGTCACGCTGGCGCGTATTTCTACCGACTCAGGTTTTGTCGGCTGGGGTGAGTGTATCTCCCAGTGGCCTGAAGCAGCTCTATCAGTAAAAGTATTAATTGAGCAGGGTTTAGGACCTCTATTAATTGGTAAAGACCCCTTGGATAACGGCGCGTTGTTCGCTGATATGAAGGCCCATTCTTGGTGGTACGGGGACACTGGCATGGCTAACTTCGCCGTGAGCGCTCTGGATGTTGCGCTTTGGGACTTGAAGGGCAAGATTCTGGAACAGCCCGTACATCGTTTGTTGGGTGGTAAAGTGCATGATCAACTGCGCGTATGCGCTAGTACACACCCGTCCAAGGCGGAAATCCAGGATTTAGCGGATGAACTATTGGCTCATGTGGACGATGGCTACACGGCTGTCAAAGTTGGTTTTGGTAAGACTGGAGATGCTAATCTAGGTATCGACCACAAACGCGATATCTCATACGTACGAACCGTTAGACAGACAATCGGCGAAAAGGTTGACTTCATTGTAGACATCGGCCACAAAACTTGCTGGAACCGAGCCAGTGGCGTGCGTATAGCGAGGGCATTCGAGGAGTACAATCTGCGTTGGCTCGAGGATCCTTTCCAGCCTACCGATATTGCTGCCTATCAACACTTGAGAGAGTCGATCCAGACGCAGATTGGCGCTGGCGAACGTTCCTGGAAGGCATCTGATTATCAGAAATTAATTGAGCTCGACGTTGCTGATATCTATCTGATTGATCCAGGTCGCGCTGATGGTATTACGGGTTATAAGCAGGTCATGAACATAACGGCCGAAGCTCATTTGTTTTTTAATGCCCACTCTTGGAGCAGCGCTATTAACACTGCCGCGGCATTACACGCGACGGCGACAGGTAGTAACTATATCGTCTTCGAACTTAAGCCTTTGGCAAGCCCTATGCAGCATGAGTTGTCTCGTGATCCATTCGAGCAACAAGGTGGCTGGTTAAAGGTGCCAGACAGTCCTGGTTTGGGCGTCGAAATCGACGAAGATGTAGTCGAACGTTATGGATTTAAGAATGTCTAGCGTGGCCCCATCTCGCCGCACAATTGCAGAATCCATGAAAAATCTCGGCACCGAGACCGCGTTTGCGGTTTCTGCTGATGCTAGTGCGTGGGCTGCTCAGGGGCATCAAATCTATCCTTTTCACCTAGGTGACATTAATTTGCGAACGCCTGCAAACATCGTGGCTGCTGCGGAACGGGCCTTGCACGACGGAAAGACTGGTTATACGCCAGCAGCAGGTATTCCAGAGCTTCGGGATGCACTGGCTCAGATTATT
>CAZTZA010000019.1:8753-31493 GCA_964618015.1 uncultured Spirochaetaceae bacterium
ATTGGAGAAACTCGTGGTCTGTCTTATGGACCTGATAATGTTTCGGTGCAGCCTGGTGCGAAGCCGATTATCGGTAAGTTCTTGATGAGCGTAATGAATCCCGGTGACGAGGTTGTTTACCCCAATCCAGGTTATCCAATATACGAATCACAGGTAGACTACCTTGGGGGTCGTAGTTGCCCGTATTCTTATGTCGAAGAGGCAGACGGGTTTCGTATCAACCGGGAATCCGTAGAATCGGCACTTAGCGATAAGACGCGTCTGTTAATAGTAAACGCTCAGCATAATCCGACAGGTGCGGATGCTTCAGCAGACGAGATTGAATGGTTAGCTCAGATTGCCTGTGAGCGTGACCTGTGGGTTTTAGCCGATGAACCGTACTTCGATGTCCGGTACGGCGGCTTCAGTCAGAGTCTTGCCTCCGAACTAGATATGGCTAGACGTACTGTGATTTGCTATACCTTCTCCAAGACTTACGCGATGACAGGCTGGCGACTGGGTGCTGCGGTTGGTCCGCCTGAAGTAATTGAACTGATCACCAAGCTCAATACAAACTACGAATCGTGCACATGCGGGTTTATCCAGCATGCTGGTGTAGAAGCACTGCTGGGTGACCAGTCAGGGGCAGCGAAGATCCTTGCAATCTTGCGAGACAGACGCGACGTGGTGGTCGATGGATTAAATTCGATCCGTGGAGTTAATGTCCATCGCTCTACTGCTACCTTTTACCTTTTCGTTGATGTTAGCGATGTTTACCAACGACTTGGCTACCATGATCCACAGACGTTCCGGACTGATGCTTTGCGTGAGACGGGTGTTTCATTTTGCTCGCGTACCCATTTCGGACGGGCACTTCCCGGCGAACAAAAGGTTTATGTGCGCTTTGCGTATTCTGGAATCAACTCTACTGATGCGGACGCAGGGATTGCGGCGCTCAAGGAGTACTGGGAACGATAACCGTTCCTACGGATTGAAGAACAGTGTTTTAGCAGGTGTTTTGATCATAGGTTAATTAGATCACACCATGCCGTCTTCCAACGCGGGTGAAGGCGTCGATGGCTTGGTCGAGATGTATACGTTTGTGAGCGGCTGAAATCTGCACGCGGATTCGGGCTTTGCCTTCAGGGACTACTGGGTAAGAGAACCCGATTACGTAGACTCCTTCCTGGAGGAGATCGGTTGCCATCCTTTTTGCCAAGGGTGCCTCATACAGCATGATAGGTACAATTGGATGGATCCCGGGGGCTATATCAAAGCCAGCAGTAGTCATCTCTTGCCTGAAGTATAGGGTGTTATTGGATAGACGGTCACGCAGTTCGGTAGTCTCATCCAGCCTTTCGAGCACTGATAGACTCGCTGCAACTAGTGCCGGCGGCAGCGAGTTGCTTAACTGGTACGGGCGTGAGCGCTGTCGAAGTAATTCTACGATTGACGCTCGAGCTGACGTGAAACCTCCCGACGCACCGCCCAGTGCTTTGCCTAGCGTGCTGGTGATGATATCGATCTTTCCCTGTACTCCACAATGCTCAATCGTTCCGCGTCCAGTTGCGCCGATGAAGCCGGTAGCGTGTGAATCGTCAACCATCACTAGCGCCTTGTACTTTTTTGCTATCTCAACGATAGGACCAAGTGGGGCTATATCACCGTCCATGGAGAATACTCCATCGGTAGCGATTAAACGGATCCTCGCACTAGATGCTTCCTTGAGCTTTGTTTCCAGATCATTCATGTCGACATGTGCGTAGCGGTATCGCTTAGCCTTGCACAGACGAATGCCGTCAATGATCGAAGCGTGGTTAAGCTCGTCTGACAGTACCGCGTCACCTTCATTTAGCAGCGTTTCGAATAGGCCGCCATTTGCGTCAAAACAGGAGGTGTAAAGTATTGTGTCATCAGTTCTCAAGAAGCGTGATAGGGCATCTTCCAGACGCTTATGCAAGTTCTGAGTCCCACAAATAAAACGAACCGATGAGAGCCCAAAACCGTGCGTACGCAGTGCTGTAATTGCAGCGTCGATTACCTGTTGATCGTTTGATAATCCTAGGTAGTTGTTGGCGCAAAAATTGAGGACCTCTGAGCCTTTGGCTACATTAATCATTATCCCTTGTGGCGTGGTTATGACTCGTTCATCTTTATATAAACCGGCCTGTTTAATATGATCCAGAGTTGGCCCAATTACCTTGTCGATAGTTGTCATGTTCTGCTCACTCCTCGATATCGAGTACTACTTTACCGCACCGGCCTTCGGCCATTGCTGTAAAGCCAGCCTCGAATTCCTTGAACGGTAACCGGTGGGTGATAACTGGGGAAATGTCCAATCCACTGCGCAGCATCTGGGTCATCTTGTACCAAGTCTCGTACATCTCCCGACCATAGATTCCTTTGATCCGTAGACTCTTCAAAATTATTTGATTCCAGTCGATGGTCGTCGATTTAGGGAGAAAGCCGAGAATAGCAATTTGGCCACCATTGTACATATTCGATAGCATGCTGCGAAACGCAGCAGGGTTGCCGGAGACCTCAATTCCACGGTCGAAGCCGTTAGACATGCCAAGCTGCTGGATAGCGTCTTCAACCGAGGATCTATTTACGTTAATCGTTAGTGAGGCTCCCATCGTCCGTGCCAAGTCAAGTCGATAGTCGTTGACATCGGTAACTACGATGTGTCGCGCACCCAAATGGCGGCAGATGGCAGTAGCCATTATGCCTATCGGCCCAGCGCCAGTAATTAGGACATCTTCAGCGATTATGTCGAACGAAAGTGCGCAGTGGGTAGCATTACCCAGTGGGTCAAGAAAAGCAGCGATTTCGTCGGGAATACTGTTATGGATTGGCCATAGGTTATTTTCTGGCATGACTGCTAGCTCTGAGAAGACTCCGGCGCAATGTATTCCAACGCTTTTAGTCCGGTGACAGTGGTGCGGCTTGCCAGCACGGCAGTTACGGCATAATCCACATGTAATATGCCCTTCGCCGGAAACCCGGTCTCCAATCTTATGAAGTGTTGCGCCGGGGCCGAGCGCAACTACTTCGCCTACGAACTCATGACCAACAATCAACGGGGGCTTTATAATGTTCTGGGCCCACTCGTCCCAATGGTAGATGTGTAGATCAGTTCCGCATATTGCCGCCTTAGTGACTCGGACTAAAACTTCTTTAGCAGCGGGTATTGGATCGGGGACTTCTGTAAAGATTAGCCCTTTTCTTGGCGCATTTTTTATAAGAGCTTTCATGTAGTTTCTTGCGTAGTGTAACGCAGTAGATGAATGCTATCTGCTCCACCTATTGTCTTTCTCTTCGATGAGAAAAAAATGTTGACAGATAATTGTATTGGCCAAATTGCAAGTCGTGCTATACGTCTCTTTATTGCTCCTATATGTCCATGATCGTCTGCTGTTGTAGAGAAAATTTGTATCATATTTGTGAGCAATATTATGCAGATAGGGCAATGTTTTAACGAGTTCTGCCTGACTTGGATTCCTGTATCTATTTGGACGAGAAACTGTTGCTGGCCAGTAAGAACAGCTAAAAACAAGATAGTGCCATCTAAATGAAGACGATTAACCTCAGTTGTATTTTCGCAGTAATATAAAATATCTGTTAATGTGAAGATTCAGAAATTAAGGATCATTTTTTCTGATTTAACTATCGTGCGGTTAGAGCTCCAGGGCCGACGATGCCGGCGAGAAGTGTACTGTGATAGGTGCTTTTTCAATAATCCTGGGAGGAGGTGGAGAGATGAGAACGACTTTGGATGATACTCGTGTTGGTCGTTATCGTGAAGAAGGCTTTCTGATCATAGATGACTTCCTTCTCGCCGACGAGCTCGACGAGATTGCCGATGCGGTTAGCGTTAGTGTTCAGGAACTTGGCCGAACTAAATTGGCCGGCGTAGCCGAGTCCGATACGGAGATTGGGGACAATCCAGGCACTTGGTATGACCGGGTGTTCTTACAACGCATCAATCTATGGCGTATTAACGAGACGATACGTCGTTATGTCATGGATCCGGATTTGGGCCAGATGCTTTGCGAGCTAGAAGGTGTCGAGGGGATCCGCGTCTGGCACGATCAAACGCTACAGAAAAGGCCATGGGCAAACCCAACCACATGGCATGCAGATGGGCCAAATTGGTCGTTCTACTCGCGGCATGCAGTATCAATCTGGATTGCACTCGATCCCGCTACCATTGCAAATGGCTGTATGTGGTTTCTGCCTGGTTCTCATAGGGTAACGCGGTTTGAGCCGTTTCCGATAACCGAAAGTATGGATCAGGTTTTTAAAATCTATCCAGAGCTCTTTGGTTTAAAGGCAAAGGCAGTCGAACTGAATCCGGGATCTGCTGCCGTGTTCAATGGGATGATAGTACATGGTGCCGGTGCGAATATGACTCCAGGCTGGCGAAGGGCGATGACTTGCGCTTATATGCCAGACGGGGCGACATATAATGGCCAACAAAACATTCTAACTGATCAGCAGATAGGTCGTCTGGAGGTGGGAAGCCTGCTTGATGATGAGTGCCAGATTCCGGTAGTTAGGTCGTGTATGAGGAAGCCGACCTTTTCCTTATAGTCGAAGAGATATAAACCTATCCTTTGATAGATCCGAGCATTGCACCTTTGACAAAATACTTTTGTACGAATGGATAGCTTGCGATTATCGGCCCAATCGTCACTAGAATGGTAGCTGCCTTGACCGTCTCATCCGGGATTGTTGCCCAGCCGGGTAGTTCCCGGCCTTCACGGCGCCACTGGTCAATCATTCTTTGCATCTCATCGCTATTAGATAGAGCGTCAGCCTTATGAATCAGGTCGCGAATTAGAATTTGCAGTACTCTCTTATCTTTTTGACTTATATAGATCCATGCATCAAACCAAGCGTTCCAATGTGCTACAGCAGTCCAAAGGGCGATCGTTGCAAGGACCGGCCGAGCAAGCGGAACAATGATCTGGAACATGATGCGCCAATAGCTAGCACCGTCGATCACCGCCGAGTCCTCCATGGCCTGGTCGATAGTCATGATGAAATTACGACAGACAATAATGTAGAACACGCTCATAGCTATGGGGATAATTAATACTGCTCTCGTATTGATCAGGCCATAGCTGCGGATCGTAAGATAGGTAGGCACCAGTCCACCAGAGAAGAACATGGTAAACACGAATAGGAAGGTAATGATTGAACGTGCAGGAAGTTCTCGTTTTGATAACGCGTAGGCAGCAGTAAATGTCACATACAGAGTTGTTAGGGTGCCAAAAACAACGCGAAATAGAGTGTTCCCGTATGCAGTAATCACATCATTGTTGCGAAAGACAACTTCGAAGTTCTCTAGTCGCCAGTCATCTAACCATAGGCGCATGCTCATCTGTCTGGCGACCTGTGGAGAGGAAAAGGCATCAATGATCATCGTCCAGAAGGGATAGAGTATGGTTAGAGAGAACAGTCCTAGAAAAATATAGTTGGCGACATTAAACAAGCGCCCAGCCCGAGAAGATTGAGTCAGAGGATTTGCCATTTTCGTAGAGATCTACCAGATTCCGTACTCATTGTAACGGCGGATGACTGTGTTCGCCACGATCAGTATGGCCATCCCAACCATGTTCTGAAACAATTGCATGGCTGTAGCGTACCCGTATTTTGCTTGTTGAATACCGGATCGTAGGACCAGGGTGTCAAGAATATCTGACACTTCGTAAACAACTGGATTATAGAGATTGAGAATTTGATCGCCACCTTGTTCCAATATGTTGCCGATACTTAGCAACAGCAGGATGGTGATTACAGGGATTAGAGAGGGAATTGTGATATGTATTACGTTCTGAAAGCGATTTGTGCCGTCGATTGCGGCGCTTTCATAAAGTTGCGGATCAATCCCTGACAGTGCAGCCAGATAGATTATGGTGCCAAATCCGACTCCCTGCCATATGCCTGTGAATACCAAGAGACCTCTAAATGTTGGCTTGTTCGTCAGAAAATTGATCGCTTCGAAACCTAGTTGTTCCATTAGAAATGGCACCGGACCCCGTGAGATGGATAGCAATTCTCTAAGAATTCCGCTTAGGACGACCCAGGAAATGAAGTGTGGAAGATAGCTGACGGACTGTGTAATTCTTTTATAAGTAAGATTTTGTACTTCGTTGAACAGTAGGGCTAGGATAATTGGTGCGGGGAAGGCAACAGCCAGCTTTAGGAGTGACAATATGATTGTGTTGCGAAGTGCCCGCCAGAAGAAATGGTCCGCAAAGATGCGCTCAAACCACAGAAAGTTATTCCATTCGCTGTCCCAAATACCTGTGCCTACACGAAATTCCTTGAATGCGATCAGAATGCCGTACATCGGTCGGTACTTGAACAGGATTAGGAGGAGAATGGCCGTGGACAGCAGCACGTAGAAGTGACGCATGCGCCAGCCGCGTCGTATCGTTTGCTTGCGGAGGACACGCTTGAGTTGTGATGCATCCATATCCCCGGATGCATCACGTTTATTGTCGGTAGTTTCTACACGACTCACTTCGGACAATTTTAAACCCTCTCTGTTCTCATATGATCGTCGATGTCGACCTTAGGTGGCATGACCATAATCGTCAATTGTTCGCTATGAATAAAACGTGGACATCATCTATCTGCGGCTCATTAGAATTTGTCTCTGGAAAGCAAACGACAACCTGCGTTTTGAGTGTGGTAAGGAATAGAAAAGTTCGTGCTCTCAGGGATAACTCTGGATATTACTTAATTAAAGCTGCAAACCAATAATATATGGCCCAAGATACGTCGTTCCGGTATTTTGTTGTTGCATAGTCATCGTTTCCAACGGGATAAAGAAAAGCGGCCGGTGCGATAACGCACCGGCCGCTCGTTAATTGCTTCAGGGACGAGAGCCGTTACCGGCTGACTCTCCCGGCCTGCAAATCGTCGGTCGTATAGTCGAGCTTGGCATATTCGTCAAGAATGGCCTGCCCGCCTGCGCCGAGCATCATTTCCACGTAGTCGTCCCAGGTCGCGTCAATGCTATCGCCAGACGCAATGGTGCTGTAGAAGTATTCATCGGAAATCGCCCGAAGCTGTCCTACAAACTCAGTCTGCTTTTCAAGAGCATCGGTCTCTCCGAAAAGGTCAAACTTGTAAGGCTTATCCAGCGGTTGCACACCGGCACCACCGACGCCACGCCACTCGCTCCACCATTCCTGTTGTCCAGGGTCTGGCATATTGTACCCACGGAACAATTCCATCGGGGCGGTGTCGAAGTTGAAGAAGCCTAAGCCTATTTCGAAGTTCGGATCTTCTTTTGCTCCCACGCCGACTCCAAGTCCGCCGCCGACGAGGGTAGTATCAATCATCGTACCCGCGGTGGGGAACAATCTGACCGCTCCGCCATTGTCTTCGCATGCATCTTGATCTGCGGTCCAGTGTGTCCCTTCGATTCCGTAACGGGCCAACGTTTGACCTTCGCAAGTGTGTGCTACGTAGTCGTAGTACTTGAGAAATGAGATCAATTTCTCATCGCTCATGTCATGCCGGAGGACAGTTACTTCGCCGTCAACAATCATGGGCAGCGGGCCGAATGAATCGGCTGCGCGGATAAACGTACCGTCTTCGTCGGTCAACGCGTCAAAAGAAACCATCTTGACGGTATTATCATCAAGCCAAGCGCCGCAATAGGTGTCTCCAGTTTCTGATTCCGGGTTACAGGAAGTTGTTCCACGTCCACTCATAGCGCCGAGGCCGGCAGCGAGTTTGGCGCGAAAGGTTGCGAAGTCATTAGTAACGTATTCTGGATCGATAAGGCCCTGTTGAAACCAATCCTGTATCTTTGTCAGAGCACGTCTCGCCGCTGGAGAAATCAGGTTAATAGTTTCGCCGTCATCGCCTTCCATAATGGAGAAGCGCTGATCGTTCATTCCTAACGCCATGCAAATATGGCCGGCACCTTGCCAACCGCACATGTTGCGCTTATCTCCCTGAGGTATATAGCCGAGAGTACGGCCTCCACCGAGGGGGTCCAAATCGACGACTTTGCGCAAGAACTCTTCTACCAACGACAGAGGAGCTGTCTGGTAAGTATAGAAGAAGGTGTTCGGAATGCGCTGCTCAGCATCCAGCACGCCTCTTGGGCTGTCCTGCGTGGAGCGCTCATCAATCGGAATGTTCATTTTGTCGGCCATATCTGTCGCTATGATCCAGTCATAACGTGCGTTTCCGCCAACACGAGTAGCTGAGTAGTGCGTAGCCTGCATCTTGGGGAAAGCCCAGATTGAGTCCGGGTCACCCGGAGCAGCCATCGCAACCCAAGATCCTTCGCCGATCGAATCCATAGACGCTGCAAAGTTAGGTGCGTGTTGCCGAACCATCGCTATTGGTATCGAACGATAAGCACCGTTGATGAACCATGTTCGCTGTGCACCACCTTGCCAGTAGGCCTGAGCTTCAGGATGCTCGTCAGCAGCGATCATGAGCGAGGTTTTCTCTTGGTCTTGGACGTTATGTCCCCATCCAAACGGTATTGCGCGAATGCCAACCCGAGAGGCGATCTCGTCGCCAATAAGGTTCCGTGTTCCGCTAGTAACAGGCCTGTCGTCTACGCTGTCATGGCCACCCCAGGTAAACACGCTGTCATCCGAAGCGATGTCTTGAGATCCGCCAGCAAGCGCTATAGCACCAGAAAGTGCCAAGACTACTGTCAAAGTTATTACTAAGAGATTCTTCACTTAATTGAAGCCTCCTTTAAATTTTCCAGGCCTATTAATACTAAGCCCAGATGATTTTTATACAACAGTAAAAAGTTTTTAGTCAACTGGATATTACTATCATATGTCGAAACTTGACTGTCATTCTTAATCACTGATGTTATAATTTGATTTGTCATTATTGGATTTCAGCTGTTCCTCCAAGTCATTTTTAGTGCTACGGAGTTGTTGATCAATCAATCATTGACTACATGCGACAGGACTTTATCCTTCCACAATAGAATTTTGATTCGTCCGAATTTTTTTTAGCCTACAGGTTAACTTTAAACACTACATGCATTACAGATCTCTGGGACGCAGCGGCGTTGAAGTCAGTTTGCTTAGTTTCGGCACAGGTGGCCCCACGACTTTTACAGAATCCGACTTGTCTGATTCGGAAAAGGCTCGCTTACTGCATTGCTGTTTAGAAAGGGGCATCAACCTGATTGACACATCACAGGGGTACGGGGACTCAGAACTCTTTTTGGGTAATGCGTTGGCTGGATTTCCGAGAGAATCATATCTGTTGTCGACAAAGTGTGCTTATTCGGAGTGGCCAGGCTTCGACGCGAATACTAAGGAAGATGGTTTACCTGTCGATCGGGACCTTTTGCTGGAGGCAGTGGACCGCAGCCTCCGACGGTTATGTACCGATTACATCGACATAATGTTCATTCACGGACTTAAGCCGGATGACTATGATGAGATTTACGACCGTCATGGGGCTACGATTGAACGACTTAAGGAGTCCGGTAAGATCCGACTAATTGGTTTCAGCGAGCGGATGGGTGAAGATCTTGAGCATCGGGTGACGACTAATGCGATTACTCGTCACTCGACGTTTTGGGACGTGGTTATGCTTCGCTACGGGATTTTCAATCAGTGCGCTCGTGACCATGCTCTGCAATTGTCTGTGGAAAAAGGAGTTGGTGTCATTAACATGTCGCCTGCGAGATACTTGTTGCCTCATCCGGAACAGCTTGCCGAACGTATCGCCTCTTGGAAGGCCGACGGATCTCTTGATGCAGATGTTGTTCCTACTCATAATTCTCTCGGTTGGCTACTGTATGGAGAGGTAGACTCAGTCGTCAGCGCTGGGTTGAAGTTTGCTGCTGACCATCCCGGTGTTTCGACTGTTCTCACTGGGACACGCAGTTTTGACCACCTGGAGGCAAACATTCGAGCGATGGAAAATCCGTTCTTGCCGGCCGTGGATCAAGATCGTTTGATAAAATTGTTTACTTTCGCTCGTGAATGGCGCTAATGTCCCTATTTGGTAGGACCAATACGGTTGTCGAGTGGTCTCTCTCTTCCAGCGTGAAGCGTACCGATCCGTACGCCGAGGTAGAGTTACACGCACTGGTGAGTGACCCGCAGGGCCGGGAGTTTCGGGTGCCCGCGTTCTGGCGGGGCGGGAACCGATGGTCCTTTCGCTACGCCTCATCCGTAGAAGGCATTCATGCCTGGGTTACGCACGCAAACGATACGACTGATACCGACTTGCACGGGCAGAAAGGTCAAATCGAGGTTAGCTTGTATTGCGGTGAGAACCCTCTCTATGTCCACGGACCGCTTTCCCGGTCGGATGAACGGGCTTGCCTCGATCATGCTGACGGCACGCCATTTCAGTGGCTCGGCGACACTTGGTGGATGGGTCTTACCAAACGGCTTAAATGGCCCGAAGAGTTTTGCTGGCTGACTGCGGACCGTAAGAGTAAGGGATTTACCTTAATTCAGATAGTTGCTGGCTTATATCCAGATCAACCACCTTTTGACCAACGTGGCGAAAACGAGGAGGGCCACCCATGGGTCCGAGTGAGTGACGATACTTATGAGCTCGGCCGACCTAATCCTGCGTACTGGGACCTTGCAGACGACCGTATTCAACACTTGGTTGAGTCAGGATTAATTCCATGTCTGTTTGGATGCTGGGGCTACTACTTAGAGCTCTGCGGATATGGGTCAATAGAGCGCCATTGGGATTATCTTATAGCTCGCTATGGCGCCTTCCCAGTGGTTTGGTGTTTAGCAGGCGAGGCAACAGGGCGTTATTACACAACTGGCATTGGGTGGGATCAGGCTCAAGCAGAGGCTCAAGAGGATGCTCTTCGCGCAGGATGGACGCGCCTAATGGGGCATCTGCTACGTATTGACCCGTTCCAGCGGCCAGTTACTATCCACCCGACATTCTACGGTCGCCTCATGGTAGATGACTCTGATCACTTAGACGTGAATATGCTCCAGACTGGCCACTTCGGGTTCCACACGCTATCCACCAATGTCGACATGATCGAGGAAGAGGTGGGTCGGGAGCCACGTTGTCCAGTTGTTATGTCTGAGGCGTGCTATGAGGGTATTCGTGCTACCTGCTTTGCGGATGTGCAGCGGTTTATGTATTGGTCTTCGATTTTGAGCGGGGCATATGGTTTCACCTACGGGGCGAATGGCGTCTGGCAGGTTGTTACGAGTGAAGATCCGTACGGATCTTCTCCACATGGGCGGTCGTGGGGCCGGATAACGTGGCAGGAAGCAGCATCCTTTGAGGGGGCAACGCAGGTGGGACTGGCGGCGAAATTCCTGGGTCATTATTCCTGGTGGGACCTGCAGCCATTGCCGGGTTTACTTGATTACCAGCAAGACGAAGGCAACCGCATCGCCCCTTACGCGGCAGGAATTCCTGGGGAACTTTACATAGTGTTTCTGCCGGCCATTGCGGGATCTCTAATGTTTGATTTGATGCGACAGCGCGAGCGAGATCGGGCTGTCGATTCTGTTGATCGGCGTGACCCGTCGCTGCTTGCACGGGCGAGATCCTCCTATGGAGGCAGGGTATGGGTTTGTGGTATCGATCCGGAAATTTCCTATCGCGCTTTTTTCTTTGATCCGGTTACTGGCGACGAAGTTGAGATCGGCAGGGTTCATGTAGATGGTGACGGGCGCTGGTACTCTCCTGAGCCACCGATATTTCAGGATTGGGTTTTGGTAATGGAATGTTGCGGAGCGCGTGTGGTTTAGCTGTGATAATGGGATGGCAGGGTTAACTGTTACAGTCCGAACAGGCGGGCGGCATTATTCCAGAAGACGTCCTCAATCTGCTGGTCGGTAAGCCGCTCCGCCCAGCAGGCCCATTTCACCGACCGAAGGTGTTCCAGTACGATTGAAACTGGTTTGATGGAAGTATGCACTTCTTCCCAGATGGGTGCATCATCGTAGACCCAGAAGAAAGTGTCAGCCACTCCAGAGTGGAGACCATGGCTGTGGCTGGCGGCACCAAAATCTGTGCCAAACATGAACCGGTCGTGGGCGATTATTGGCATGGTAAGGAAGGGTGCCCTATTATTCGCATGATAGCTACGTGTGCCATGGGTTCACAGTTAGCGCTAGAATCAAAATAGAGGTTTGGCAGACCAGACAGCTTAGGTAGACCTTCGAAATTGTGTGATGGCTGAAATCCTCGTGCGGAGTGTGCAAGGATCAGTTTCATGTCTGGATAGCGCTCACAATAAGTCCGAATCCAGTGTTGGTTGCCGGGGTCTGCAACTGCTCGGTCTTTGACCATGTGAAGTGTTATACACCACCCTTCTTCGTGAGCTACTTGCATCAGTGATTCCGGTAAGTATTCTGGAATTTCAGCCTGTAATGTCGGTTGACGTAGGGCAAAGGTGTGGTAGCATTTTAGCCCGCTTAGGCCCAGTTTTCGGACATTTTCGCGCACCCACTCTGGGTCATCCTCTGGCTTTACAAGAAATGCTCCTCGGCAGTTAGGCTGGTTTGGTAATGAACGGCTTACCCATTCACTGACGCTCAAGGTTTGCTCACGATTCTTTACCAACGGTTTTGGTAAAAGCCAGGCACCCAAAGTGCGGTTGGGAAAGACCTCCCCATTGAGACGCATGTAGTCAGCGACCGCCATATCAGCCGGGAACCCGGGTGGCAGTGGAGCGTCATAGGCAGCGCCGTGCCACAGATGGGCATGACAGTCGAATACTTTGTCAGGAATGAAAGAGGATAACTCGCGATCAAAGAACTCTCGGTCGTGGTCTTGGTAAGCGTGGTCGCCCGTGTACTTAATCACTTTGTGGATGGTATCGAGGGGAAACGTTTATGCCAACTGCAGCTATCACAGGTGGTCACTCCGAAGTCGTTGAATGCGTTGCCGTATCTAAATAGTTCGGGGTGGCGTCCGTTTGCACGACAGAGCGGAACGCGGATCCCGTTTGCCATATGATAATCCCCAAAGGCCGGGCAGTCCTCACGTATAGTAGTGCAAAAGGAGTCAGATTGACTGACGGTTGGGATAGGGACAGGGGCGAGGGGGTGTTCGTCTATCTGGGGACGAGTCGGAATTGTGTCCGTTGAAGTCCTGCTCCAGGCCTGTAGCATACCGGCGGCTTTGTGAAGAGCGTCGATTGATAGGTCTCCATTATGCCGGTCCGGTGGACGAAGCACTAGGCAAAAAGGGTCGTCGATTAGAACTGCGGCCATGAATTTCCGGAAGTGGCCAACCTGCATCAGACCCGAGGTGCTCTTGCCGACAGGCCCGATAGCGAGTATGCCAGCAGCGCGGCATACGTCTTGAAGTATTCCAGGGTATTCGTATTGCAGACGCAGGCCCGAGACCGTGTTGTTGAGGTGGCGTTCAGTCGGCCACAGATGTCCGGCATAAGGGAGAAGCCAAGATTCCTCCCAGTAGTGCCAGAGAGTTACCCTATCTACGGATACTCCGAGGGTAAGAACTATGTCGTCGTCATTCATTCGTTCGAACGGATTGCTGGGTCCGCACGAGCTAGGTGAGTCACGATGTCCATGGAGTAAAGAACCTGCTCTTGCACCCAACCCGATCCATGAATGTGTCTTGTGGCAGCTCCGTAGGCTGCCTGGGCGTCGGCGGACCTCCTCGGCAATCACCCCCTGGAATCCAGGTTGTTGGCTCGGGCAAAGACCATCGGAACTACTGCAGTCGCAATCGCTATTCGTAAAATGATTTGGATCATCCCAGACCGAGTCGCGAAAAGCAGGTGCCAGTAGGGTTCCGTCGTTTCCAACTGTATCCTGAAGTGCGTCGACGACGGTGGCTGGGCCGCCTTCAACTGGTCCTAGTGCGCTGAGCGAGCTGTGCATCATCACTGAGGCGCCAGTCTTGATACCCAACTCGCTGAAGTCACAGCAAAGTTGCTTGTATGTAGCAGGAGGCATAAGCATGAGAGTAGAACAGGTCATGGTCACTACCCAAGGGATACAGGTTAGCCTAAGCTAGCTTTTGGTGGAAAATAGAATTCGTATCGGACTAATAGGCTACGGTGATTGGACTCGCACCGCATACCTGCCGGCGATTGAGGCCGACGGCCGTGGGTGCGTTGTAGCAGTTGCGGTGCCAAGTACGTCCAGTCGGGAGCGAGCATTGAGTGAGTTAGGGGTTGGTGTCACGATATATGCAGAGGCTGATCAGTTATTAGCTGGTACGGAAGTTGATGCCTTAATGGTAGCAGTTTCGGAGAGCGCACATGCAGAGACAATCGGCGCTGCGTTTGATTCTGGCAAAGCAGTCTTTTATGAATGTCCTCTGGCTAATAAGCGCTCGGAAATTCCTGCAATGATTCAACGATTGCTCATTTCGCAGGGCCCTACCCACGCTGATATTGAGTTAGGTTTCCTGCCAGTCGTGAGGCGAGCTAAACAGTTGGTCACATCAGGTTCTGTGGGCACTCCTCAGTTCGCTGAAGTTCGGCTTGAGTCGGACTGGGGAGCATTCCCGGATGAGGACTTATGCAAAGTGAACTCTCTATCGCCCTGGTACGTTGACTTGCTTGATCGGATCCTTGCCAGAAATCCTTCTCGTGTTTTGACGATGAATGGCACGGCATCTGCTGCTCGTGCTCAGGCTCAGAGCATCGCTCAGCTTGACTACGATGGCGTATGGGGAACTTTCGCAGTCAACACTAATGCTGTGGATGGTCCGGACATGAGACTTTCTCTTAGTGGTACTGATGGCGATATTCGAGTTGACTTATTATCAGGGCTACTCCGATGGAGGAACAGTTCGAGCCCTGAATGGACGGAGGAGGTCTGCTCGCCGATCAAGCCAGTTTTTGGGTTGCCTGGCATGCATGAGTGCGTTCGGGCGTTCTTTAATTCAGTCGAGTCGCATGTGGAGGGAGGGGCCGGTCGTCAGCGAATTGCACGTTTACATCTGCTAGGGCTTGCGGCCGAACAATCACGAGACACCGGCACTTGGGTTGAAGTCGACGACGTGTTGCAGTAACTATGGATCATGGAACTATCGGAGAAGAACTCCGTGAATGTCTCCAAGTTATAAGTTTAAGTGCAGACTAAGCCAAGTTCTATGGTAGGTATCGGTGGATGCGTGATGCTGGTCCATGGAGCGCTTCTTAATTTTCTGGAGTAGTTTATCAAGGGCCTTGTATCGTAGGACAGGTGTTTGTTCCGTTTGTGTGGTCTTGCCAATTCAGGTAATCATTGAAGCCCTTGAAAATCGGCTGGTCGGTTTAGTGTTAACTCGTAGGTAGTATGCTAAGGAAGAGTGGTGTCGGTGAGTCGCGAATACTGTAGATGGGATGATCTTCTGGCCGGATCAGTGCCGAGTGAGCCAGTCGTTCGTACTGCTCATCCGACCGCGCTTTACGACTTCGGAGTTGCTTATCCAGATCCGGACTCACTACCGCTGGACCAATTGGTTGAGGGCCTGCGTGAAGAGCTTGTTGTTGCTGGGCGTACCCTAGCTCATTACCCTCATCCGCTCGGCTACCTACCACTGCGTGAGTGGTTAGTGGATAGATTGTTTGCCACTCGCGGTTTTTCCGTTGATGCCGAAAGCATCCTGCTCACCTCTGGCTCAAGCGAACCAAACTTCTTGGTCGCCCAGGCATTGGTCGACCCGGGGGACGTGGTATTAGTCGAGAATTACACATATGCGGGGACTCTTGGCATTCTTCGCCGCTTTAGCGCCGACATTCGCGGAGTGGAATCAGACGATGACGGCATGCTGCCAGATTCTTTGGAATATCAAATTCGATCAGCCGTTCATGAAGGAAAGCGTCTCAAGGCAGTCTATACGGTGCCTACTTTTCAGAATCCTCTCGGGTGGATCGAGTCTATGGAACGCCGTGAGCTTGTCAGCGAGATCACTGGTCGGTACGGAATTCCGGTATGGGAGGATGACTGTTACGTCGATCTATCATTCTCGGAAGACGGTGTGCCAGCGGCGATTCGATCCCTTGACGATTCGGGGCGTACTATTTACGTCGCTTCCTTTTCAAAAAACATTGGGCCCGGAATGAGATTAGGATACGTGACGGCGGCACCGGCGCTGCTGGATCGGATATCTGCGCTCAAAGGCACTGGAAGCGTCAGCCAGTTTACAGCTATGGCTGTTCATCGGTTTGCTCAGACGGGTCTGGATGCGCATATCGACCGAGTGAGAGACTTGCTTAGGGCCAAGCGAGACGCCATGCTTGCTGCTCTTGACTCACATCTGGGTGGACGTGCGTCCTGGACAAATCCGTCCGGTGGGCTGTTTGTATTCGTTCAGATGCTTGATGGTTCTGACGTCGTGATTGCGAGCCAGATAGCGGCAGAGAAGGGTCTGCTGTTCTTGCCCGGGCCACGGACGGCTGCCGATGGGAAATCGGGACGTGATCGAGCTAGGCTATGCTTCGGGTGGAATCGTCCGGATGAGATGGATGCTGGCATTGAAAAACTATCCGGCATCATGGATCTTGCTATAGAAGAAGTTAATCATTAGATCTATTTTGCTTGGCCATGATTTTTTCGAGCCGATCAGCAAGATTGTTGCCAATTTCCAGCATACCGTGGTCAGCTGGGTGGATTAGGTCTGCGCTCAGCCCACCAATATCTGTTAGGAGTTCTGGTCCTTCGATCAAATGAGCGTTCTTTTTCCCGCTTGTTGTCACAGCTTCTCGAAGTGATTGGCGGTATTCCTCAGGGGTGCCGCCGTATTCTCTTGGAGGGTCTATGCCGAAGTCTCGATAGTAGGGGTATAGGGTGATGCATGCGACCGGCCGACCAGGATCCGCTCCAGCGATTCGGTCGATCATATACTGTACTCGTCGTCGGAATTCTGGAATCGAGAATCCTTGCATATTGACCGACAATCCTAAGCTCGCCACATGCCAATCGGTCCGATTAGCGATATAGTCTGCAAGTTCGGGTTCACAGTGGGCGGAGCCTGCTACCCCTATATTGATCAGGTCGGCTCCAAGACGTCGTGCGACATGGCCTACGTATGTTAGGTGAGGCCCTTCGGCGAAATAACCGTGAGTTATGGATGTGCCGTAGGTAAGCAACCGTAGTGCCGGTTTTTCTGCAGGCGTCGGCGGTCGGATGTCGTTTCCTTTAATCTGATGAAGTAGTACCGGGCTCCGTTCGGGCCCACCGAACATGAGTCTAACGACACGAGGAGAGAAAGGCATTTCTGACGTATATCGACTTGGAAGTTTCTCTAGAATGTCGTTGGGGACTATGTCGATTGTTTGTGGATTGCTCCCGATTAATGCTCGAACATTGGAATCAAATGTCCCAAAGAACACGCTAACGCGGGTAGTGCCATATGAGGATAGGGTGACCTGCGATGGGCCGTTGGCGATATAGCGGATTTCGGCATTATCAGGCTGGAGCATGCAGAGCTGCGCCGCTGGATTGAGTTCTCGACGTACCGACTCGGGCACTCGTTGTAGAACATTTCCGTCGTGGCTTGCCTCGTAACGCACGGAGGCAACGTTATGTAGCTCTACGTGTTCGTGAATCATGTGGGAAGAAACATGAGGCGGCAAATAGTATATGAACTCGTCATTATGATCATAGAAAGGTGTTTAGTGAGCGGGAAAGAAGAGGCATTTTTTTACAGTGATCGGACGGCAGCATTTAAGCCAATCAACTATCACGGGATAGGGCATATTGCCGAGGCTCATCGCCAGCGAAGAATCTTGATGCGGTGATTATAGTGGTCGGAAAAAAGGGCGCAGTCTTCTCCATAGATTCGGATACTATCAAGCTGATTGAACCGGGCACTGTTGGAGGATGATGAATTTGTTTCTCCTGCTTCTCGGCATCCCGCCAGCGTTTGAAGTATTCCGTTAGGAGTCAAGCTACGGATCAGGCCGTTGCCCGAGTCCGTGAAGACCAAGATCCCATCAGAGCTAACGTCCAAGCCTCGAGGTGTGTTTATCCGCCCTCTACTCTGGACGTTACCGTCTTCGGTGTAGCCAGCAGTTCCGTCACCAATCACGGTGTCAATAATTCCATTTGGAGCTATGCGACGGATCACATGATAAAGGCTGTCAGCAAAATAGAGGCTTCCGTCCGGACCGAAGGTGATAGCTTCTGGAGTACCGATGCGCGCGTGGGTTGCCGTGCCATGGTCACCGTTGTTTCCCGGCAAGCCAGTTCCAGCTACTGAGTTTATAATTCCACTATTCGGGTCAATACGACGGATTCGGCCGGCGGCGTCACCGAGGTACAGAGCATTATCAGGGCCGTACCTGATTGACATTACGTTAACGACGCCGGCGCTGATTGCGGGGCCTCCGTCGCCCTTATCCCACGGCTCACCGATGCCGCAGATACTGCGGATTGTGCCGTCTGTGTCGATCTGGCGGATGTGGAAATGACGATTGTCTGCAATTGCCACTATTCCTCGAGAGCTTACGGAAACGTCTGACGGGTTGCCTAGGTATGCACTTACAGCCGGGCCGCCGTCACCCCCATAGGCCCGTGCACCGTTACCAGCGATCGTAGTGATCATTCCGTTCTGAACATCAATGCAGCGGATGCGTTGATTCCAGCGGTCAGCAAAGTAAATGGATCCGTTTGCGTCTATATCAATTCCACTTGGTCCTCGCAAGAAGGCCTGTGTGGCATTACCACCATCGCCGACGTTAGTGCCGCCGAGAACTGTAGTAACGATTCCAGTTGTTCCATCGTAGCGTCTGAGACGTCCAGAGCAGTCGCCCCAGAGTACCGTGCCGTCGGAGTCAGCCCAGATTCCTGCCTCTACAGAGTTGCACCCAGTTTGGCTGCCGTGGACCTCTTCTTCTCCCCACGATGGAATGCCAGTTCCGACTAGTGTAGTCACAATATTGGTGGTCGCATTTACCTTACGGACGCGAAAGCCGTACTTCTCACCGACATAAAGATTATCGTAGCTATCGAAGCAGATCGCGTCTGGCATTAGCGTGCTAGCTTCAACTGCTAGTCCGCCATCACCGTTGGAAGCTCGCTGTCCGTTACCTAGGACCGTACTGATGATCCCGTTACGCATGTCGATCCGACGGATACGGTCGTTCGAGTTGTCACAGACGTACAAGTCTCCTTTCGAGTCGAAGGCGAGGTGCTCCGGATGGTAGAAACCAGCCTCCGTAGCCGGGCCACCATCGCCATGATAGCCCATGAGGCTCAAGCCAGGACCGTACATCGGGCGGCTGAAGTTGTGCTTGCTGGGGTAGTGGCGTGCGGTATATCCAGCGAACAGGTTGATAATTCCAGTGGAATTGTCGACACGACGGATATTGCAGCCCCATTCATCAGCGAGGTAGACATCGCCGGATTTCGGATCGGCAGCTACCCCACTGGTAGTGTCTAGTTCAGCTTCTATTGCTAGCCCGCCATCGCCTCCTCGGCCACGCCGGCCGTTACCAGCTATGAGCGTGACAATGCCAGTAAGGTATTCAATGCGGCGTATCGTGTGGTTACCCAAATCAGAAAGGTAAAGGTTGCCTTCTGGGTCCTGGTGTAAATCATGTGGTTCACGGAAGCGGGCTTCGCCTACTGGTCCGCCGTCTCCTTCAGTACCGGGGACACCGTCGCCACCAAACAAATGCAGCGTACCTTCATGGTCAATCCTCCAGATTCGGTGGGCCCAATAGTCATTAACGATCAAGTCTCCATCTGGACGTCGTGCTACTCCCATGGGCCACGCAGCCGGGGCTTCACGGGCTGATACGCCTTCGCGGAACCCGGCACCCGCAATTACGACGATCTGACCGGGTGAAAGGTCGCGCAAGATTATGCTCAAGGACATCAGTTAGCTCTTTTCTGACTTGACGCTCAGGATATAATCACTCATTCCATACATAGTCTTTTTCGTTTTGGCTAGTGTACCATCAGATTCATACACAATCTCCATAACAAGTTGTTATTATCAGTTGCCGCTGCCGCGCTCTTTCTTGCTTCGTATGTGACTGGAACGTGTCTGTTGGTGGATGGTGGCTGGACTCTAAGCTAGTGGATAGGGATTTTATGCTGGGACTATCTTGTTTAAGCAGAGGATGAGCTCCACATCAGGCGATGCTTCCATGGTCTTCATAGTCCCTTGATTTTATTAGTCGTTGACTCATTAGGCCCACTCGAGATTGAATCGTGGGCGGAGGACCTATGCCAGCTTACGACTACCACTGTCCCTTGAACGGCCAAACTGTCGAGGTCAATCATTCGATGACCGCAACGCTTTCCAGTTGGAAGGAGCTTTGTGACGCGGGCGGACTTGATATAGGCGATACTCCAGCCGAAGCCCCAATAAAAAGGGTGTTCAACGCACCGATGGTGGCAACTGGAGCTGAGGAGGTTTCCGACGTTTGTATGGATAACCCAGCTTTACAGCGCGGGGGGTGTGCTCACGGTGCCGCTTGCGGGTGTTTCTAGCGCTAATGATCCGTATTTGAGTTGAGGAATTGCCGGTCGGTGTCCCTGGATAGGGAATTATGGTGCAACACACCGGCTCAATTTCTTTTTGTGAGAACAATTGTGCTTGGAAGAAAAACCAAACATTTCAAAATGCTGCGTCTGCTCTTTTGTGAAATCAGCTATAGTCAATACTTACCTTGAGTGATCCGTCATGTCCGGACCGGGCTATTTCGAATGCCTCAGGTGCTTCCTCTAGCGGGAATCGGTGGGTAAGCAAAGGGCGTGTATCTACCTCACCGCGGAGTATTAGGTTCATCGCTGCGCCGTAAGGTGACCAATACGGGCTGACACTTTCTATTCCAGCTCCTGAGGCGCGTATGTCGAAACGTTTCTCTGTGAGTGCCCTGAGGTCAAAATCAACTGGACTTTCGTTCGGAGATCCGAAAACGAATAGTAGGCCACCTGTACGTACTAACTCAGTAGCCAACCGAAGGCCAGTAGTTGTGCCTGAGGTCTCTACTACCACATCCGCTAGAAAACCTCCGTTAGCTTCGCATACTTGCTCTACGGGTTTTTCGTCCGGTAGCAGTGACATTGTCGCGCCGAAGTGCTTAGCAGAATTGACCCGGTCGGGTCGAATATCTATGCCGGCTACGACTTCAGCGCCCATGCGAGCCAGCATTATGTCGAATAAAAGTCCGGAACAGCCTTGTCCTACCACTGCGGTACACGCTGTGCTCAGGGCCGGGAAGGTGTTACAGGCTTCAATCACTGCGCCAAGCGCGCGGGCGGTCGGCACCACTTGGAGATCCGGGTCGGGGGCTGGTGGTATCCAGTACACTGTCGAGTGGGGTACGACCACTGTCTCGGACAACCCGACTGCTTGTGCACCGTGATATGCGACTATCTCCCCTGGTTGGAATTCCCTCCACTGACGGGATGAATATTTAGCCTCAATGACACGAGCCACTATTTCATGGGCACTCGCGCCGGCTGGAAGTGGGTAGGAATCCGCGGGTCCTGAGTACACATCACGCACGTTGTCTTGAGATAGAGTCGCGACGATTGGTTGGAGTAACACTTGGTCCTTCCCAGGTGTTGGCTCCGGATCCGTGGCTACCTTGATTTTTCCAGGTCCGGTCACATGAACCGCTTTCATCAATTGCTACTTTTAGTTGCCACTGCTGTTGCGCTGGCGCGTCGGCGAAGGTGGTGTGACAGCTACGTATGAACTACCGACGCCGCAATCACTCTTCGCGTCTGGGGAGGTCAGCGAATACAGGTTCGATCCCCGCAGGTATATCCGTAATCGGATCCGATCTCCGGCCAAGTCGCTACCGTCCTTGCCGTTCCATAACAACGGGTGTTGGAGTTGGTCTATAGGACCTTGTATTTGGCAACTTTCTCGGTCGTAGCCTTTGATCACTTTACCAGATCCATCTATTAATTCGGCAAGAACATAAGACTCATTGCCATCGTTTTTTACGCCTTCGCCCGGTACTGATAGATTTAGGAACAAGCCTCTTGATCCCATTATCATCGACGCTGTCGTAAAGTGACTGTTGGACCAGCTAGTTACATAGGTAAATCTATCTACGGGAACACCGGTTGCTGAATCTGGACCGCGGAATATTACCCGGTTTCCTATCAACATAGGATCGTGACTACCGCCAACACCGTTGCCACCGTGTTGATTTGGCCGATTCCAATTGAGACCGTCGCGACTAGTCCAAAGCTCGTTTCCGAGAGCGCCACCAGCTCCATGCCCATCCGACCTCACGGGAGACCACCCTGGCTCAGTAAAGGATCCGGAGTAATTATTTACTCCCATGAAATAGCGGCCTTCGTATTCGAAAGGAGAGCCGTTGTAGAATTCCATGTCAGGCGGGTCTATCTCGTTCTGTTCAAGCTGGTATTCTGCAGAAAGCAGTGGTGCATGAACGATGCGCATTCCGCGCCTAACTTCTTTGTCTACCTTGTAGTCACTGGCGATTTGCGGCGTCCAACTAAAGCCGTCGGGGCTAGTGCGCACAGTCAATACGCGTCGTGCGTTCAAAAAGAGCTCATTCACCCTTTTGTGGTCATATCGTTGAATTCCTTTTGGAGTGAGAATGAAGAGTTGTGCGATCGAGCTCCACACACCTCCCCAGGCGTCTCCTTCGTTGAAAACTGGATTATTCGCATATGGCGTCCAACTATCTCCATCATCGCTCGAGAACACGTGCATGGTGAAACCGGAGTCACCTGAGGTGTTTTTCGTGTAGAGATAGCGTCCGAGTTCAGGACTGTATAGGCAGCGAGCATTGTAACCCCAGTGATCACCCGGTACATCATGAACAATTCGGATGTTTTCTATGAT
>CAZTZA010000019.1:31503-37108 GCA_964618015.1 uncultured Spirochaetaceae bacterium
TAGTGGCTCTGTATATTTGCCATGGGATACGGGTTCCAACTTTGTGCCCAATGATGTCATATGAACCATCTGGGTGCCGGCGTGTGTGGCTAACACTAAATGGAATTGGAGGTGCTGGCGCAAATGTTCTGGATGCACTGGCCCCGAAGCGAATGCTACCCCAAGGATCGAAGATGTCTGAATAGTCTGCGAAAAGAAATTTCATAACTTAGAGTCCTGTCCTACATGGTGCGTTATGCAAAATTCCCGAAGCTGAAAGCCAACGGCAGCTCACGAGCGATTATCTGGCCGGTGTGGTCTACGGCGAGCACTTCTTTCATATACTCGTCCCACTTCGGGGTGATTGAATCCTTTTTGGTACGCTCATAGTGCTCAGCACTCGGAGCAGTGGCATGTAAGAATAACCAATCGTTGTGACGGTAGATAACCATATTCACATCCTGAGCGCTCATCATGCGTGTCATTTCCGGCCAAAGTTCATCATGGCGCTTTTTGTACTCGCTGTACATTTCGGGTTTTAATTTGAGGGCTATCCCGATTGAAAACACTAGTATCTCCTCTGTTGTCGTGCTATCGCCAGCCTACCATATCGAACGGCGGATGCTCTCTTCAGAGACAACAATTAGCCATTATCAGGAAAAGAGGAGCTGACTATTGTGAAAGATAGAAGTGCAGTGATTATTCAACATGAGGAAATTGAGACACTGGGAGATAATTTCACCAATGTATTGCAGGACGCGGGGTTCAGGTTAATTCCCGTGCAAGTGTTTCAGAGGGCGCCGAAGTTTGATCGCCTGGATCCTCCTCAACTTTCCGAAGTAGATCTGATTGTGTCCTTAGGCGGTCCCATGTCGGTTAATGATGATCTTCCTGCTTTAAGGGAGGAGGTCGACTATTTGCGCACGGCTGTGGTGAACAGTACACCAACTCCTGTGATTGGCATTTGTCTTGGTGCTCAATTGCTTTCAAGGGCATTAGGAGGCGATGTGAAACCTACCGGAGGCTTTCAGTTTGGCTTACGGAAGATCGATGTAACAGCAACGGGTGCTGCGGATTCTGTTTTCAGGGAAGTAGGTATTCCCTTGGTGCCAACCTTACATGGGGAGCGGTTTTCAGTGCCACCCGGCGGGGAACTACTAGCCGAATCAATGATGCTACGTCGAGACGGTGGCTATGTGCGGATTCCGATGGCGTTCCGGCATGGCTTTTCGTATGGCTTTCAGTTCGAGCCGCAACTGACCATAGAGGATCTGCGCATCTGGAATCGCGAGATGCATAGTGACTATGACCTGATGGGAGATCGTTTTGATCCCCGCGAGGAGGCATCAAGGCATTTACGAGAGTTTGCCGCTTACGCGCCCTTTTACGAATGCCAGATGGCCCGGATGCTACGAGCGCTGGTTAATAAGATTCTTTAATAGAGAGAAACGATTCGGGCAGTTGTGGCTTCTGAGTTAGAATGTGAATTCGCCGACATGACGTTGGGGGTCTGGACGAGTATTGGCCACACCGCACACGATGAAGGTCATGGGTGTACTCAATAGATTTTCACTTAAAGGTAAGACGGCAGTAGTTACAGCTGGGGCAGGGCCAAAGTTCGGCAGTAGCATCTCCGAGGCGTTGGCGGAGGCCGGAGCTCAAGTAATTACTGCATCGAGGTCGCTCGATCGTAATCAGGAATATGCGGCGGCGCTATCCAAGCAGACCGGAGCAGAGGTCCATGGGATGGAGCTTGACATCGGAGATTCAGATGCGATCGCGCAGTTCCAGCGTGACGTGATCAGTCGCTTCGGTAAAGTAGATGTCCTTGTAAATAGCGCACTTATGCGTGACGCGTTGACTGGTAGCTTTGAGACCCAGACCGTCGATGACTGGCAGCGTTCTGCTGTTGGAGACATGGTAGGTCTCTATGCTATCTGCAAGGCTTTCCTTGGCTCGATGGTATCCGCTGGCGGAGGAGCAATCGTCAATATTTCTAGTATTTATGGTGTGGTGGGCAACGACCCTTCCCTCTATGAGAACACGGAAATGGTGCAGCCTCCGAGCTATAATTTTGTTAAGGCTGGGATGATTAACTTTACTCGGTATATTGCTAATTTTTACGGGAAGCATGGTGTGCGGGCAAACTGTATTGCTCCTGGTGGTTATTACTCGGGGGAGCCCGATGCATTTGTGAAGAGATACAACAAACGAGTCCCGATGGGGCGCATGATGAATAACGAAGACCTTAAGGGAGCGGTCGTATTCCTATCGTCGGACGCGTCCGCCTACGTCACAGGCCACAATTTACTGGTCGATGGTGGATTTACGACAATTTGAAGCGGCAACTATCGACATTCAGAAAGAAAACTAAGCAGTTTTTCCTAGTGGGTGTTTTCGCTGAAGATGAATGCCGATGTCGACTATAGCCGTCAAAAACAGGAAGCTTGCTGCTGATGTTACGGTTTGAGCGCGACTACTACCGGAGCATGGTCACTAGCAATCATGTTATCTTTCTTCTTCCGATAGTCTCGGTCGATCGTGACCTGAAGAGTTTGTTCAAATACTTTTGGATCACCTAGAATCAGATCGATTCGCAATCCTATGTTCTTGTGGAAGTTTCCTGATCGGTAGTCCCACCAGGAGAATGACTGTAGTTCAGGATATTTTTTTCGGAACAGGTCTACCATGCCCAGATCAAGTAAAGCTGCAAACCTTGTACGCTCCTCCGTAGTATGGAAGATCTTCTCCCGCGAGCCTTGTTCATCGAATGTATCAAGTGCTCCAGGGCAGAGATTGAAGTCCCCGCCAATGATTTGCGGTTCAGTCACTTCCAGGCAGTGTCCAATGAAGCTTGATAGGCCGTCTAAGAAGGCGAGTTTGCGTTTAAACGCTGTATGCTCTACGGCGCGCCCGTTGGGTACATAAACGGATGTGCAGTTAAGCGCAGTTGTGCGCTTAGCCACTATGCGGGCACTGATCAGCCTTGCTCCCTGCTCTTCCAAGTAGGGTAATCCACGGCTGGTGACTTCTGCACTGCGTACCGTTTTTTGTCGGATGAGAATAGCTACGCCATTCCAACTCTTTTGACCGTGAACCAGTGCACTGTAACCAGCTTCCTCAATATCCTTGTATGGGAAAAGATCAGCCGTAAGTTTCAGCTCCTGGAGTAGCACAATATCTGGTTGACGCGAGGCGAGCCAGTGCAGGACTAACCCAAGACGCGCGCGCATACCGTTAATGTTCCAGGTAGCGATAGTCATTGGAAGATCGTCAGGGACCGTTTAATTCCCAGCCGGCAGCATTAAGGGTCGAAATTCCAAATTCATACTCTTGTATGATGTGTGAGATGTCAGGCATGCGGTACTCAAAGTCCAAGGAGACGGTGCCTTGGTAGTTGGCGCGCTGCAGAGCTTCTCGAAAGAAAGTGAAGTCCACGGTACCGCGGCCAGGAGTGAGCTCTAGATCCTGACGGAAATCCTGGGTGTCGGTGCCAGCGCTGTCGCGCAAGTGTACATGGCGTAAACGGTCGCCAAGAAAATCGAAGAGATCGTACAGGTCATATTCGATGATACCCCAGTGGCTAGTGTCCACTGTGGCCCCCACGGCAGGATGGTCAACTTCCTCGAACATCGCCTTGACGTGATCCACCGAATCGTAGATCTGGAATAGGTGAGGCACTTCCAAGTGGATATATATACCAAGATCAGAAGCGATCTTGGCTTGTTCGCGAAACGCCCCGGCTGCAGCACGTAGGTTCCGTAGCCATATGCCGTCTTCGAGCTGGCGGCGGGCTGAACCAATCGTGAGAGTGGATACTCCAAGCTTGGCAGCAAGCTCTATGTACCAGCGTCCCTGAAGGATTGCCTCGCGCCTATCTGCTTCTTCGGTGTAGTCGAAGAAATGGTGTTCGCGATCGCGCTGAAACCAACCGGCCGAGATGTTGAAGGCAATTGGTTGCAGGCCGTGTCTATCTAGCGCTTCTTTAACAAGTTGGCTCTCGGTTTCGGGGTATGGGAGGTGCACGCAGAAGGTTCCCATTTGGCTCAATTCGACTTTGTCGAAACCTAATTCAGAGATTTGTTGCAAGGCTGTTTCTATTCCATACGCAGAAAATCCAAGGGTCGTAGCAGCATCAACTTTCATCGTCCGTCATAATGCCAGAATGGAGTTAAAATGTTAAATCTATTTTCAGATCTGACCCGTTCCGAAATTTCTGATTTGGCAACGGATGCGCTGGCAGTTGTTCCTACAGCGTCGATTGAACAGCATGGCCCCCATCTAGCTGTGGTCACTGACACGCTATTGGTGACGGCCGTTTCCCGACAAAGCGCCGAGAAAGCTATGTGCTCAGTGGTGGTAGCTCCAACAGTATGCTACGGGAATTCACACCATCATCGTCCGCATCCGGGTGTACTATCTCTGCAGTCTGATTCCTACCTGGCAAGCTTACGGGATGTAATTGAGGGGTTGAGCTTGTCCGGTTATCGTAGAATCCTTCTGCTGAACGGTCATGGCGGCAACACGGCGGCGAACCAGGTTGCCGTTAAAGACGCGGTTAACCGGTACGACTTGCCTGGCGAGTCGCATGCGGCTGCATACTGGGATGTAGCTCGTTCTGAGCTGGTGACTAACGGTCTTGCGAATGAGATAATTCCTGGCCACGCTGGTCACTTTGAGACCTCAATGGTTATGGCGCTCAGGCCTGATTTAGTGAGAAATGAGGTGTTGGCTAACCTTCCTCCCGTGGACAATCAAAAGGTTGGGCTGCTGGCCGGTAGTCCAGGAACAGTTTCTGAGCAGAATCGGGTCTGGGGCAGCGGCCCTGGCTATTCTGATGACCCTGCATCAGCCACACCCGAGAAAGGAATGACTTACATGCAGATCATTATTGAAAAAGTGAGCCGGTTGTACGAAAGCATTTGTAGAAACACGATCCCAACTACTTGATTTGGTAGATCCGGATGGCTCAACTAACTTTTTCTTTATGGGAATATGTTCGGACGCGGGTGCAAGCCATTGAGCAAAGATTTTCATCGGTTTATAGGTCAACTGTGGTCTGCTCGTACAGTTGGATTCTCCATATTGAACGCGATGTAACAGAATCGCCCTTACATGCGACCGTGATTTTCACGGCAAGCAGTGATGCGTATGACGAAGGTGTAGGTTCTTGGCCACAGAGATTCAGATCACGGCAGTGTAGAATATGTAGATGGCCATCAGAGAATCAGCAGACAAGCTGAGCGGGACACCTAACCGCTACGGGGATTTCATCATCGACACTCATACTTTTCCAAGCTCTGCTTCAGAGTTTGAAAAACAGCTCAACCGAGCGCTGCCTGACTGGCGATCGGACTACAAAGTGCTATGGCTTGAAGTTCCATTGTCTGCTGCAGACATCATTCCCGTTGCAGTCGCAGCGGGTTTTGTTTTCCACCACGCGAAGCCGGAGTCGGTTACCCTTACTCAAACGCCGAATCCGGGTGATTTCGTTTACCCAGATGCATCTCACTATGTCGGTGCCGGGGGAGTAGTGATAGACGACCAGAAAAGGCTATTGGTGGTAAGCGAACGTTTTCGAGGTGATATGAGCAGGCCCTTCTATAAGTTGCCGGGCGGGCTGCTT
>CAZTZA010000020.1:0-2763 GCA_964618015.1 uncultured Spirochaetaceae bacterium
AAACACAGTCAACTAAAGGTCACGCCACCCTTCTGCATTAGCACCGTAGGCCCAAACCTAAATGGAACACTTAAATCGATACGAAGTGCTCTAACAACTCATTTAACAAACGTCTAATCACATGAAAAGTAATCCCATGTGTTGACTTATCCAGAATCATGTAAACCACGCCCGGTGTTGGCAAAATGCTCAACGAGAAAAAACCTCTTACCGGCACCGGATTCCCAACGATTAAACGAATGGGCGATACTGGACTCGAACCAGTGCCCCCTAGCATGTCAAGCTAGTACTCTAACCAGCTGAGCTAATCGCCCGACTAAGCCAACCCTCCGCAGCAAATGGGTTATTGTCAAGAGACCCAGGAGATGGCATTGATTTCCCCTGCGAGGTCAACGTCTCGCTGAGAGATTCTGTCACCAGCATCGTGCGTAGTAAGTCGCACACGCACCGTGCTATAGACATTCCATAGCTCTGGATGGTGATTAACCGCTTCCGCAGCAAAGGCGATGCGCACGATAAATGAAACCGCCTCTCTAAAACTACCAAACTTAAACTCACGCAACAAAACATTATCGTCCCGCTGCCAGCCATCCAAGCCCCGCAGTGCTACCGTGATCTGCTCACCTGAGAGAGGTTCAGTCATAACCACAACCCTAACCTTCCAGCTTTCCACTGTCCAATCAAGCTCACCTTGACCTATATCCTTGAATTTAGTATCTGTCTGCAGAGCTGGGTTTTGATATCCAGCCTGATCCCCTGTAGCTCAGCTGGTAGAGCGGGTGGCTGTTAACCACCAAGTCGCATGTTCGAGTCATGCCGGGGGAGCCAACTCCTACACGGGACCAGGAACAGTCCAATGATCATCTGTGGAGCTGACCGAATAAATCGCTATTGCGTGACGTCGGGTCATTCGATAATCAGCCGTACAGAAACACTACTCTTCATACGAGAGGGGTTTTTGCCTCAAATAATGAGACATATGAGCGTTCGGCTGCTAACCAGGGATCATAATCAGAGCGTCGCCATAGCATAGCACTTACCTCAGCGATAACCGGACAATTAACACCACGCTCTACAAGAAGTCGAAAATACTCGCGGAGGTCTAAACTTCCCTCTCCAGGAAGCTGAAAAACCACTCTACCATCATCGAGATAGCCGTCCTTAACATGGATATGGGCCGCATAGGGCAAACATAGATCAATACAGCGGCGCAGTCCTATGCCTTGAACATGGAAGTGACTAATATCGAAGTTAAGTCTCAACGAAGGGTGACCCAGGATTTCTATGAGCCGGACAGCTTTTTCCGGAGTATCGAGCACGCTGCCAACATGCGGTTCGGCAGCAAGAATCACACCTTCGTCGCACGCAATTTATAATATATCAACCTGATGCTGGACAATCCATTCATGATCTCTTTCCCAGCGTAGATTTGAACCGCTGAGCGGCGAGCTCACGACTGGTGGACTGTCTTCAAACCACAAATCATTAGCGAGATCACAAATGGCACGAAATTGTTCTACGACCGTTGGTCTGTCACCAACCTCATCGTAAAACGTTAAAGGCGACATAATTGCTGACAGCTCAAGACCAAGCTCTTGTACTGTGCCGCTCATCCTCTTTCTCTCCTCGCTGTTCATGGCGGCTGGAGCAGTTGCCCATCCGTCTTGGCCCATAATCTCCAACGCCTCATAGCCAATGGATCGAAGCCTTGGCAACACCTCGTATACGTCAATATCGCGCATAGCATAGGTGCTATACCCTAACTTGATAGAACTCATGTTCACTTTTGAATACCATGACTCAAAGAATCTACTGAGTGTTCACTTTCGAAAAATAACGTGTAACCTAAATGGATCTCGGTCATAAGGAAATGAGGCGCTCAGCAGCTAGGAAAAAGAACCCTCAGCCGTTAACTTGGCTGACGTATCTCATGCATAGACAGTACCATCGTTACGTGACCTACAATATAGGCTGCATACCAGGAACACTTTCCCTGACAGAAACTCACCTATAATTTAACGCATAAAATGAATTCCTCTACTATCCGTTTTTTATCGCATGAACAGAAATCAAACTTAGTTTTCCCTCACTATTCTTTTCACGCTGCTTGTAAAAGAAAGTTTTTCTTCATGTCCTCATACTATCCCGAGGAAAAAACCGGCTACCTACCTACGTTCTTATGCAGATACTAATCACCGGCATTACCGGTCGCATCGGCTCAAATGTTGCTAGATTTTTTATAGACAAAGGCCACTCAGTGCGAGGCTTTGTCTGGCCGAAGGATCGCCAGAGCACGAAACTGAAGCAACTCGGCGCAGAGATTGTAGAAGGTGATCTTGCCCACTTTCCTGACGTAGCTTCAGCCGCCACAGATCAGGAGATTATCCTCCATCTTGGCGCAGCATTTGAAGCAGGAGGTCCGTTTACGCCTGAGCAATATTTTGATACCAACATCAAGGGAACATTTAATATCCTTGAGGCAGCGACAAGCCAAGCCAAATCACTTAAACACGTAATCATCTCGAGCACTGATGCAATGATTCAAAAGTATCCGGAAGAGGGCATCAGTGCCCCTCTCCAGACTGACACGTTACCCTTGGACAGCACCAATTGGTACAGCTACAGCAAGATCCTCGCTGAACACCTATTTGATCGCTACATACGTCACGAAAAGCTTCCCGCAACCATTTTTCGCTACGCCCGTGTGTTCGGCTCGGGAGAGATTCTTATCTTCCCCCAGTTCCATCTGCGCACATTTATCGA
>CAZTZA010000020.1:2773-26603 GCA_964618015.1 uncultured Spirochaetaceae bacterium
AGACGGTCTGATCCAGAAGCAACCGCTGTCCTCGCTGATATGCGTAAGAAGTATACAGGAGAACCTCACCTAATTGTTGCTCGCGATCGGAGGGGACGACCTTGGAAAAAACACTGTATCGAAGTGCACGAAATTGTGCATGCTTACGACCAGGCAATCGGCAACCCCAATACCTTTGGTAAGGTCTACCAGCTTGCATCTAACCAACCTTTTACCTGGGATAATTTAGTTCCCTACTTAGCTGAACAAATCCGAGCGCCCTATTCCACATTCGACCTGCCTATTGCTCCCACCTATTATGAATTCGATTTATCCTCTGCCCGTCGCGACTTTGGATACGCCCCCTATTTCACCTTTAAGCAGATGGTCGATGATGCCGTGAGATTCGCCTGTGAAAAGAAAACTGGAATTATCGAAACGCAACTATGACTCAGCTATCTACAAACGCTACCCCGGATCCAAAACTCCTCTTGGCATCAAACAGTCACGCAGCACGTGTTTCAGGTAGATTTTCCTTTCTTCGAAGCTCTGCAGTCATGCTCTGTGTTCTACTGATTGCTTCCTCTTGTAGGAGCGGGGATCCCAGCCGCACCCAACTGAGTGTCTACGCTGCCTCTTCACTTACCGACGCCTTCATAGAGATCAAGCACGCCTTTGAAGCATCCCGTAAAGACGTAGATGTATCCCTTAACTTCGCTGGCAGCCAAGTGCTCAGCTTGCAGATAATTCATGGTGCTCCAGCCAATTTGTTCGCTTCAGCGAATCCTAGTAATACTCAAGAACTTATCGACAAGCAACTGATTAGAAATACTAAAGAATTTGCTAATAATAAGTTAGCCGTTATTGTTCCGCTAAAAAACCCTGCCGGCATTGAATCATACGATGGCCTCACTGCAGCCGAACGTTTGGTTATCGGTAACGAATCCGTCCCGGTCGGCCACTACACTCGAGAATTCCTACAGCTCTCCACTTCTCACTTGGGAGCAGACTTTGCTCCAACCGTCCTGTCGCACGTGGTCTCAGTAGAGAATAACGCTCGACTAATTCGTGCTAGGGTCGAACTCGGAGAAGCAGACGCTGGCATTGTTTACCGAACAGATGCGATATCCTCTATGCACGTACGGATGATACCAATCCCGGCTGTAGTTAATGTGTCCGCCACCTACACCATAGGCATTGTTAACCCTGACTCCTCCCGCCATCTGGGTATAAACACCCCAGCTAATCAATTCATCGCCTTCCTTCTTTCACCACAAGGACAAACGATCCTACATGAACATGGATTTTTAGCGCCCGAATGAACTTCAGAGCCACCCCCGGAATAGGCGCCGGCGCTACATCCATTTTCATAGCACTTCCTGTGCTTGGATTAATAGCACTGCCAGTCCTCTCTTTGATACTGGCCACTACCCCTCAAGACCTATTCGCAGGCGTACGACATCCCCTTTTCGCTCAAGCCTTCTGGCTAAGCATAAGCACTACGACTATCGCTCTTATCGCGATAATATTCTGCGGCACTCCGATAGCATGGTGGATTGCAACCGGCCCGACTGGACCAACACGAGCACTGGAATTACTCACTCGCCTACCAATCATCATTCCTCCCGCCGTGGTCGGCATCGGTCTACTAATGACCTTCGGTCGCCATGGTTTATTGGGCCCAATCCTAAAAAACCTGGAAATCCAGATACCTTTCTCCTCTGCTGCCGTGGTACTAGCGCAGATAGTAGTAGCTTCTCCCTTCTATATTCAGTCCGCTACTTTAGCTTTCCGCCAATTCGACCCTGACCTGATTATTGTTGCTCGCACGCTAGGCCAGAGACCAGCCGGTGCGTTCTTTCGCGTGGCCTTGCCGCTGGTAGCACCGAGTCTCATCAGCGGTGCATCGATTTCCTGGGCACGAGCTCTAGGTGAATTCGGCGCTACCCTCTTGTTCGCCGGAAGTTTACCTGGCATGACCCAGACCATGCCTCTAGCAATCTATGCTGCACTGGAATCCGACTTACGCATAGCACTGGCATTGTCCCTTTCACTTGCCGTGCTCGGCTTAGCGCTATTTATAGCCCTCCGCGCAGCAGCATCTCTCTGGTCACCCAGGCGTAGCAACGTACGTACTACTAACATATCTCAACATAGACCACGACCTAATCCATCTACAGAAAAAGATATAGACTGGACAATACGCATCTCCGCTCGTCTTGGAACATTCAAACTGGAGGTTGATCTGTCCGGCGACAAAACTCCGATCGCCCTAATTGGTCCGAACGGTGCCGGAAAGACTACTCTGCTGCGCCTGATAGCAGGGGTCCAACAGCCTGATTCCGGACTAATCCGCATCGGAAAAGAAATCCTCTACGACTCACAACTCGACATCACGCGACCTCTTGAGAAACGCCGCATAGCATACGTTCCTCAGGGTTACGGTCTTTTTCCACACTTGAACGTAACCGACAACGTCGCCTTCGGCTTACACTCGATGAGAGCGCGATTACCCCGTGATCAGCGACGCGACTACGCCACCTCGATTCTGACCGATATGGAGGCCTGGCACCTAAAGGACCGATCGCCCTCCACCCTCTCCGCAGGTGAGCAGCAACGCACTGCTCTCGCCCGTGCACTGGTTGTTGATCCCCTTCTCTTCCTATTCGACGAGCCGCTTTCGTCGCTCGACGCACATGCTCGGCATTTAATGCGAACTTACTTGTCTGATCGAATGAATTTACTATCAAGTCCATCGATAGTTGTGACACATGATGCCCGTGACATTAAAGCTCTGAAGGCAAAAGTATACGCGATCGAAAACGGACAGATCGTGCAAAATGGGTCAGCTAATCAAATAGCTACTGATCCCGCCACTCCGTTTCTATCCGAGTTTTTTGCTCCTTGATTTTCTCCCACTGAGCCGCACAACATTACATCAAATGGCACGAACCAACTTCCATATCACCGATTCAATGCCGCCGCCTTACTGGGCGCTTCTCCAACGACAACTCTTCAAAGAAATCACCGACGCCTATCTTGAGTTCTATGACCGCTATTTTGATTCGCGCGGCTACCTGCTGTGCGTACCCCGATGGGGTGCACTAGATGGTGCCGATGACGCAGCAGAGAACGTTTCTGGACTCACTGACCTTTACTCGCTCGGCGCTCCGGAAGTTCTCTTGGAACGCTATCGAACTGGAATAAACGTGCATATCCAGCAATATACCGAAGCGTGCTCACCCGCCACTCAAATAGCTCGAGAAGGCATGTACTTTCGCGAATTTCCGAGTAGCTTCGACTGGCTCCACAATGGTGAAGGCTTCCATCCGCTGTTCCAGGAGGGATTGTGCGAACCCAATGACAAAACCTGGCAAGCGCGTATGCGTCGCTTTGCCGGCTTCTATCTGGGCGATGACCCTCTCGCCGCCAATTATGACCCTAAGCTTCGTATCATTCGCAGCCTAATGAATGGCAGTCGCGGGCCCGTAACACGACGTGCCGAATTATCTGACTGGGCCGGCGAACCATTCGAGAACGGCCGTTTTACACCCCTGCGCTGGCATAAGACCTATCAGGACTATCTTACCCATTTTTCCACTTACCGAGATGTAGCTGGTGACAGTCCTTGTAATCTATGTGCGACTGCTATGGCCTTCCAAACCTACCTCTTCTCAGGAGAGGAACGGTACCGAAAATGGATCCTAGATTACGTAGACGCTTGGATCGAACGAATGGACTCTAATGACGGTATCATTCCCTCTAATATTGGGCTGGACGGTGTCATCGGCTCATCAGCCGGCGGAAGGTGGTACGGCGGCACGTATGGCTGGAGCCACACGTTAACCGGTGGCCCAGTCTTACGCCATACCCCGCGCCACCTGGGACGTAGTATCCACGGATTCGCGATGGCGATGCTACTCACAGGTGATAGCGGCTACTTAGAGCCATGGGCGAAAATGGTACAGATAGTCAATGATCATGCCAAATCACAGGATGGCAGTACTGTCTACCCGCAAATGCACGGTGACGAGGGGTGGTATGCGTTTACACCCGAACCTTTTCAGCATGGAACGAAGGAGCTACGCTATTGGAACCAAGCCGTAGCAGACCTGGGAGATAGCCCTTGGTTACGCTACTTATCCGGCAAAGATCCTGATTATCCGGTTCAGCAGTTACAAGCAGATCTGGCTCGAGTGCAAAGGCAACGAAAGGAAATGGATCAAGATTCAACAACACCTGATACCAGGCTAAGCGAGACCCCTAACCCACTTAACCCAGCGAACTCCTCATGCCTGATTGAATTAATGGTCGGTGGGTGTAGCAACGGCCTCGCTAGCGGTATGCCGCTGCATTCCTATTTGCGTTATTTTGATCGAAATACTCGCCGACCGGGACTTCCGCCGAACGCAGCGGCACTAGTGGAGAAAGTGAGTTCACGCACCGTGGACATCTCTCTAGTCAATATAGATCAAGGAAAGCCGTGTTCGTTAGTCTTACAAGCAGGAACCTACGGTGAGCATCGATTCATAGATGTGACCATCAACGGTGTTCCAAGGAAAGTTGGAGCATCAGCGATTGACATCCATCTCAGCCCAGGTGCTGGCAGACGTCTTTCGCTCACTATAGACCGATTTTCCGCGAAACCTTCCCTTGCCTTTCCCTGGTAGTTCACATGTATAAAAAACCATCCGACGCAGTAGTTATCGGGGGCGGAATCATGGGCGCGAGCTGCGGGCACTTCTTAGCAAAAGCCGGCATCGGCTCAGTAACGCTATTAGAACAACGAACCCTAGCTGCCGTCTCAACCGGCCATTCTGCAGCTAATGTACGTTGTAGCTACTCAAAAAAAGTTACCGTCGAACTAGCCCTGAGGGCAATGGAAATGTTCGAACACGACCACGAAGAACTGGGGGGCTCTACCGGATTCCAGCGTACCGGTCAGCTAATCCTATATGGACCGGAGCACGTAGAAATCGGCCGCCAAGTACTAGCAAATGAAAAAAAATTTGGTACAGGTACACAAGAGATATCTTCAAAAGAAGTAGCAGAAATCGCCCCGCAGCTCTCCCTCCAAGGAATAGCGATCGCCTGCTACCAACGGAGAGCGGGATACGCCGATCCTGTCCAAACCACCCGCACCCTAGTTGAGGCAGCTCGTCCCTTCGGACTTTCCGCCTGTGAGGGAGTACGTGTGCTAGGACTTATTTCTAATAATGGCAAAGTCACTGGCGTTGAGACTGACCAAGGACGAATCGACACGCCAATAGTCGTGAATGCCGCTGGACCATGGGGAGGCGACATCGGCTCCTCCTCCGGCCTCACTTACTCCATCCGCTGGAGCCGGGAATCAGACATGATCATCGAACTGCCTACTGATTTCGGCAAATTTCCCATCGTAGCCGATCCGATCTGCCACATTTACTTCCGACCGCACGGTGACCATGGACTATTGGCGGGACTCGATTACCCAAAAGATCTTGAGCCTTTAGACATTAATAACTACAGCCCCAAGTTAACTCATGAAACGAGAAATCGAATCGAGGCTGGACTATTTAATCGTCTACCGGCACTGCACGACGCACAGATGACTAAAGGGTGGGCCTCGATCTATACAATCACTGATGACTGGCATCCGATAGTAGGTGCGGAGCCTGGACTTGAAGGATACTACGCATGCTTCGGCGGTAGCGGCCACGGGTTCAAGTTAGGCGCTCCGATTGGAGAATCGCTAGCTGCTGTCATAACCGGGATGCCACCGCGCATAGATTTGCACGAGCTCCGCCCAACCCGGTTCTCAGAAGGAAAACCCATCACATCAGCGTGGGGCTCAGGCAACCGGGCATAATCAAATTAATCATGATCCGCACTGGCCATTTGATGGCTAAGCACTGCTCTGCCCAAACGCTAATTCTCTTCAGATTAGTGATTAATGATAACAACAACTATCAGCGAGCATATCCCTTGACCCTAGTTGGGGCAGTCAGACGTGCGAAGCCAGGCTGAGCTACTAGTCCGTCAATGCGCTGGCTTACGTCTCCGTCGCGTAACGCATCGGCCATCTGAACGAATACTCCTTCCATGGCCAGCTCGTATTCGTCAATAACCTCTTCCGTGTGTGGCAAAGAGACGAACATACCATTACTAGTCAGAAATCCGCATTGCAACATTAGCCGGATGTATAACGTCTGCAGTTCAGGCGCCTGATCGTGGTTGAAGCGAACATGAGGGTGCTCATCTATATCTCCGTCGCGGACCACCGGAACACCATGCTGTGCGGACGTGCTTAGCACTGCCGAAAGATAGCGCCGCCCGATGTTCGCGCAATGAGTTGGGAGGTCAATACGCTGCATCTTCTGAAGCACGGCCTTGGCGGCAACGAAGCCGACACCTTCGGTCCAGTAGGTGCTTGAGATAAAAGACCGCTGGACACCTTCCATAGCAGCACGTGTGCCGATTACAGCCCCCATTGGGTGACCGTTGCCTATAGATTTTGCAAAGATGGCAATGTCTGGTATCACACCATAACGTAAATGCGCGCCGCCCCGTGCGAGCCTCCAGCCGACTGAGACCTCGTCAAACACCAAAAGTGCACCAACTCGCTTTGTTTCTGAACGGATGTGTTCTAGAAACCCTGGAGGCGGATGATGTCGGCGACAGGGCTCCATTACCACCGCCGCCAGTCGATCACCGTGGTCAGAAATTAGCTGATCAAATGCTTTTATATCACCATAATGGAAAGTCAGGCTTGTACCCCGAAGCTCCGACGGCACACCAATCGGTTGCAGACCACTCGCAAGATGCCCTTCTAACGCATCATCGCCGCCAACGTTAGCGGCCAGCTACCAGTCATGCCAGCCAAGGTAACCACAGATCGCTAAAAGCGAGCGACCGGTGGTAGCTCGAGCAATCCGAGCACCTATCGAACAAATTTCCCCGCCAGAACGGGCAAAACGAACCTGTTCAGCCCATGGATGCATCTCGCATAAGAGCTGAGCAACCTCCAGCTCCTCTCTAGAATTAAGCATTGAGTAACTCCCTAGAGAGACACGGCGCATGACAGCACTGGTTACATCTGGGTCACGGTAGCCGAGCGCAGCCGCACCGATGCCATGATGGCCAACATCACGGAATCGCCTGCCCGATTCATCCCAGACGTCAATGCCGCGAGCCTCCCGGAAGTATGGCGGCCACGCACCGGGAGCGTGGTTGTCAGGATTCTTCGATTGCAGTTGAACTCCACCTGGAATGAAGTTCTTGGCACGCTTGAAGAGTTTTTGGCCTATCTCGGAGTCTTCATCCTTGAACGATAGTAGTCGCATAGTGTTATCGTGAAAGATGTCGGTTAGGTCTTGGGCATCCAAATTCATCAGATCAGCAGCAGTCAAGAGAGCCCTAATACTCTCTATACCAACCTGAACGGGTTCGGCATTAGGAAAATCCCACTGCGCAACCTGGTCGGTTGCTACCCAAGCAAATCCCGTGCCCATCGTGATAGCCCGGCCTCTCTGCTGAGAAATAGGGTAGTCAGTTCCAAACAGCAATCTGCGAGGGCCAAACTCGCGCAGTATGGAAACGAACGGCTCCGGTTCGCAAATTGCAGACGAATCGAACCAAACGTTTTCAAGACCTGCCAACGAGTTAATACCGCAAGTCGTGTTATGAGAATGAAATCCCCTAGCAGCATGTGCCAAAATCAACCGTGCGTTAGGATAGCGTTCGCAATGCTCGCGAACCTCCTGCTGGTTTTTTTTGTCAGCCAGTGCAGCATCCCGCACTAAATGTAGAGTAATGAACCAGCCTCGTTCGTGCGCCTGTTCCCAGACCCACTCGGGGAGAAACTGCGAGGGCACAGCCTGCGTCAGATCACCATTGCCAGAGGCGTAACACCAGTAGACCTTGAATCCACCGATCTGGGGCTCGGCTAATGCATCAATAGCGTCTGGGTCACATTGTGGAGTAACAAGTAGGGCTGCGCGAATGCCATCATGACCACGGGTGGCACTAACCACGTAACGATTAACAGTTGCCGTATCCGAGGAACGATTGGGATACGGAAGGATCAATCCTCCAGCAAGTCGCTCGGAGCCACCAACAATCGTACCAACATGTTCTCGCCACTCCCCGACCCCACTTTCCGCTGGGCCGGGAGGTAGCATGAATCCCGGCACTGGATTCATATGACTGGTCTGATAGATATGAGCATGGGAATCGGAGATGCGCTCCGGGAGACGGTCAACTAATTGAGATAGCAGGGATCGATCCGCGTCAGATTGCTGCCAGCCATGCGTAGACGGGGTATTATTCATGTCCTATCTGACACTTGAAAGGACGAAAGCGTCAACAGTTCCTATGTTGACCTAAACAGGTCAACTGGCTAAAGGTATTGATAGCTGAATAATATCCGCCAAGGTGTCTATATATATAACAGTTGTCACCGCTTAACTGAGACAGTACACCTAATCTGACCGTTCAAGGATGATTTTGTAGGCAATACACATTTTACTCATCGACTTAGCGACACGTGCCACAATTCTCGTCCGAAAATAATGTAACCGCAAAATACGCCGGCTACTGTTCCCACTCTACGCTAATTGACTGCGATATTTCCATCACTGCCCCCACCGCTGCGGCAAAACGGTCGGCAGGTATGTGCTCGATATATACGTGAAGGCCTGGATGACATTCCTGTAACCGCAAAAGGTAGGAAGCCTGGTCAAGCATTCCATCTCCAATCTCAGCCTCCTCAAAGTGAGGTAGCAAACCTTCTATCAGCGTGAAGTCTTTTATATGGGCACTTACTGTCCAACGTCCCAGCCGATCGAAGCTGTCGGCAATCAACGCACGAGTGTCATACGCTTGCTCCAGACTACCGATTAAATTGACCGGATCTTGATTAAACCCGAGTGCTTCTGAATCGACCGCAAGGATGAACTCTTCGATACGCGCCGGAGAGTAGAGCGGTGATACTACACCGCCTTCAACCGCTACCAGAACACCTTCGCCTTCAGCCACAGCACAGACTTGCTTAGCGCTGTCCACCAGTCTGTCAAAAACCTCCTGCGAACGGTTAAAAGGATGAGGAAGCCATCCACCACCAGAGTTTAGGCTACCGGGCCGCAGGTAGGTAGTTGGAGCAGTAAGTAACTTCGAGAGCCGGCACATCTCTTGTAGAAAACGTATGGCATCTGCCCGCTCGGCTTTATCCTCGCTTACCAAGCGGCCGCCGTAATCGCCATTAGTCTGACCGACTACAAGACCATGTCTTTCTATAATCTCCGTAAACCGAGCCACTTCCTTAAACGTCACGGTACTGGGATCACTACTACGAGCATTCAACGTGCGCAACCCAAGTGCCGCCGCTGCTGCGGCTGTCTGATCAGTCAGAGTGCGGAAGTCACCTACATGGTAGCCCGAAGCACCTAAAAGCATCTACACCTCCTCCATTCTATGGTTGTAGATCAACGAGTAAATATTTCTCCACGAACGTACTCCGCCTCATCAGAGATTAGGAAGCGCACCACCTTGGCCACACCAGCTGGATCTCCCAAATTTTGCTTTCGAGGCTTACCACTGGTTTTCATTGCCTCCTCCGCGCCGCGTTTAAGCGGGGTATCGATGCTACCAGGCATTAGTAGATTGAGCCTGATACCATCCGACGCCAGTCGACCAGACAACGCCTTAGAGAGGCCGTATACGCCCCCTTTGCTCGTTGCGTAGGGAACCGAGGAACTTCCGGAAATTAGTCCGGCTGGAGACCCGATTAGGATCACTACGCCAAATTCTGACCTTCGCAAAGTTGGAAGAGCATGTTTAACACAAAAAAAGGAACCATAGACGTTGACCTCTATAGTACGAGACCAATCAGCAGGATCGATCTCCTCGATAGGAACAGCTGCTGCCTGCAGCACACCTGCAGCAGTCACCAAACCATCAATGCCACCCATCAATTCGACAGATTCAGCAACGAGCTCTTTCACCGAATCTTCATCCGTAACATCACACCGGATAAACCGTGCTAAACCCCCTGCTGCAGAAACAATTTTCACCGTCTGCTCAGCGTCTTTCACGTTCATGTCAGCCACAACTATCTGTGCCGGTGGTGAGCAAGCCATCGCTACCGCCCGCCCGATACCGGTGGCGCCGCCAGTTACCAATAAGCGCTTACAAATTTCCATTAGTTATTCAGCAATGAGAGATTATCCCTCTTAACCCATGATGTCGATATGCTGATAACCCAAAATCCCACACAAAGTCGTCGAACTATCTATTACATCCTCAGATCCTTTCTTGTTCATTATCTAAGATAAATTGATCTCATCCATCATAGACAGAGAAACAATAGCTTTAAGGACCATCCCGTCCGGAAATCAAGAAAAAGCGGGTAACCCGGCCGCACCTTGCTCTATACTACGCCAATATGAACCAACAGCAGCGCATTTGCCGACCTAACCATATCGTTGAATTCAGCTTCCAGTCTCAAATTGACCGGGCTGATCCGTTTGGGGAAGCTAAATTAGATCTCCTTGTCACCTGTCCTGACGGGAGCAACCAGGAAATTCCCGGATTCTGGGCGGGAAATGCGGTTTGGCGGACCCGCTACTCATCACCTCAACCTGGTTTATATACCTGGCGCACGCGGTGTTCCGATGTCAACGACGCGGGACTACACGACCAGTACGGTGAGTTCGAAGTTGTTTCGAATGTGAAAGAGCTCAATCCCCTGCTCCGACACGGACCTATTCAAGTCACAAGTAACCGCCGACACCTAGAACATGCTGACGGCACCCCGTTTCTCTGGCTTGGGGACACGTGGTGGATGGGATTCTGCCGGCGATTGGGCTGGCCTGACGATGTGCGCGATCTATCCTCTGACCGGGTTTCAAAAGGTTTCAACGTGATCCACCTTGTCGCCGGACTCTACCCTGACATGGATCCGTTTGATGAGCGTGGATCCGGTGACGGCGGATTCCCGTGGACAGAGGATTTTTCAAGGATTAATCCGGACTATTTTGACGCTGCAGACTTGCGTATTGCCCACCTGGTAAGCGTCGGCATAGTCCCTTGTGTAGTTGGATTCTGGGGCTTCTTCCTAGACATTGCGGGTGAACAAAAGCTACAAGATCACTGGCGTTATCTAATTGCTCGATGGGGAGCCTATCCGGTCGTATGGTGCGTAGCCGGGGAGGCGTTGATGCCATTTTACACGACCGAGGCTATGAAGGATATGAAACAGTGCTTGTTCCGGGGTGAACCATGGCTCCCTCCTAAACGCCGAAGAATTTGGTCGAACATGGCACGCTATATCAAAAAAACTGACGGACATGGGCGGCCAGTGACAATCCATCCTACACGCTTCGGCACTGATCAGGTTGATGACCCAACCTCCATAGACCTGAACTGGCTACAGACCGGCCACAACGGCTATCCAGCCACTGAACGGGCTGTCGATATGCTGGAGAAAGCACTCACGGAAGAGCCACGTATGCCGGTGCTCGATAGCGAAGGGAATTACGAGATGATTAATGGCACGAACCGTGACGACATCCAGCGCTTTCAGTTCTGGTCGACAATGATGGTAGGTGCTGCCGGGTACAGCTATGGCGCCAACGGGATCTGGCAAGTTGACCGCAGTGACCACCCTTATGGAGCCTCACCACATGGTACCTGCTGGGGAGGACAGCCATGGGACCAAGCAAAGTCTCTGCCTGGCTCGACGCAAGTGGGAATTGGTAGACGTATTCTAGAGCGCTTCGAATGGTGGCTCTTCGAGCCACATCCAGAGTGGGTTGATCCTGCTCAAGGTCCTGGGGATCGCCACCTGCCCTACGCTGCTGGTATCCCAGGGAAAATCCGACTGCTGTACGTTCCTTGCGAGGTTGTGCAGCCGGTCCATGTATGCGCCCTTGAAGCCAGCCACTTCTATCACGCAGTGATAATTGATCCGTCCACTGGTGACACCTATAAGCTCGGCAAAGTGACGGGTGACTCCAATGGTCGATGGCTAATTCCGACGCAGCCGTTTTTCCACGACTGGCTCACCGTATTACACGACGCTGAAATGTAAAAATTACAAGGAAATTCGCCTCATCTTATTGATGGAATCCAGAATTTTCTCCCTTACTTGCTTAACAGCTCCCTTAGCTATCGCCGAACTCAGTAGCCGCTATATCTTCTATACATGATCCCGTAGAGCGCGCATCCCATTCAGCACGTCTTCGACCGACATCACGTCGCCGAGTTCAAGGTCGATATCCATAAGGTTGACTTCGTGGAACAATTCACAACGGTCGCCAACTGCCTGACGGGCAACAATAATATGGTCACTATCGGCACCGTCTCGGCAGGTTGCATAAACACAATGACTAGTGCTAACGCCAGTAATGATCAGGGTGTCAACACACAGAGCAGATAGCATCTCATGAAGATTAGTACCCTTAAAGCAGGACGCATAGCACTTATTGAATACCTTCTCGTCTGCCTTACGCCCTAACCGTGGATCAATATCCAAAACCGAGAGGTTAGCAGGATCCACCCTTAGGGAAAGTTTTCGTGATTGAGGACTTTCGGGATTATTGGGATCCCAGGAAAGGGTGGAAAAAAATACCGGCACCGAATGCAGCCGTGCTTCAGCTAAAATCTGAGCAGTAGATTCAACAACCGGGTCCATTTCACTTCCCATCTGATGAGCAGCTTCGGTCCAGAACCGGGCAAGATCAATAACAATCACCGCTGGACGACTACCAAAGCCAGTGCGCCCGCCCCACCCTCGAGCCTCATAACGCCCACGCAGATGGTCAAGATGTTCAAGCAAGCCATTCCGTAACGACTCCGGTATTCGCATATCCGGCGCTCCTGCATACGTTTGCAGATCAAGTTTCTCAGACATATTTTCAGAGTTGCACGCAACAGATGAACAAGGCTATCCCCGCAAAGTACGAATTTAAAACATGCTTAAGTAGAAAATACAAAATCAAAGGACCATATCAAAAGGAAGTGACCTGTTTTTGTCTGACAGCAAATTTTTTAAAAAAATCTCTATCACCGAATCAAATAAAACGAAAAACCACGATATTAAATTGACATCAAGTATAAAGATTCACTGACCGAGGACAGACGTTAAACACAACGATTGTCGATCAGCAAGTCAAAACAAAAGAAAATTCCGAACCAACAGCGTTTAATCAATCAAGGAATGAAAGAAAGACAATTTGTGGAACATGATCATATGCACCACCTGCCATATTCAAAATAGTCCTTTTTTCAATATCGGCTTCATAGAATGCAAAGTGTTCACCATCTACTTCAACCGCACTACTAAAAACCTTCATCCGAGAAGCACCAGAATTCTTTATCTTAAGTTTAATCGGTTGGCGAACATCAGGACTCAACATGAAATTAACATCATATAACTCGTTCATAAATGACGTAAAATTTTCAGTTTCAATAAATTTCATTGAATATTGATAGTCAGCCAGAGCACCTTCTTGGTCATTTTCTTCAATCAGAAGCATCCAAGGAGAAGTCACCCCTACTGGAGAACGGGAGATTGGAATTTCCCCTTCAATACTAATCTCTAAACCAAAACTTCCTGTAGAGATTTCAAATTCCTCTAATTGAATATATGTATCTATAATTTCCTCTATTTTAGAAATATGCGCCTTAGTCTCATCGTCGTCATCCCACAAACTCATAGTTGCCTCAAATTCAACAAAGATCTCTTCTCCAGAAATAGCATTTTTTATTTCTTCTGAGTTCACGGAAATCTCTATCTCGTCTGCTTTGCAACTAATAAACAACAAAACAGGGAATAACATGATAATTATCTTACGCATTGGCCTTGCCTTATCATGTTACTACAAACGCAAATTCCACAGGCAGCAGTAGAACATGATATAAAAATTTTACTACAGATTTCATAACAATGAATACTTGATAATATTTTCAAGGGAATTAATAAATTTATCTTTTTCTATATTAAATTTTACTTTATTCAATTATTGCCAGGATTCTTAAAATATATTCTCAGCTAAGTTTCCAGGATCTTATCACAAATCTCAGTAGAATGTAATTTAATTAATGGAATCCTCAACTGTGCGTGAAGATGTTCGGAATTTCTTGCCATTCAATAGAGTACCTATCGGTGTATAGCGAATGCCCAGTTGGTAGATTAATAACAACAAAGCTGTAATCCCAAAAAAAGTAAAAAAGAATTTTCCTCCCGAGGGTAATTTCCAGTCACGCATTATCAATTGCATGAAAATCACTAACGGCAAATGTATCAAATATATCCAATAAGAAGCATCTGCCAAGTAACGCACGACACGTTGTTCTCGGTTAAAGATTGCACGAAAGAAGCCTATGAGCCCTATGCACATACCCCAGGCATATAGAACTTGTAAACTATTCTTCAAAAACCACCAAAACCCAACTTTTGAGGAAGACAATTCAGGCACAAACGAAACAACTAACCCAGCCGGTAAAACAAGGATTATGGTAACCGGCAATAATATCAACCAATACCTTCCCAACGTGTCAACTAAATTCACGCCACGGAAATCGCGTCTAAGAAACAATAAAACACCGAACGTAAAAAACAGAAGATAGTAAATAAGTACATGTATAGAAGGAATTAAACCGATGCTCGTGTCCGGCCCGAAAGAAGGAATCTCCCCGCCATTGGACATAGCAGACTGCGGCAAAAAAGTTAACGGGATCAACAGCCACATCACCCACCGCAACCATGCTTTAGAGCCGTCGATTGCTGATTGACTTCGGATTTTTTCGATAAAGAACGTTATAATTACAAACCCTGATATTAACCAAATCAACATCCACAAAAACCAGAGATGATGAAAACTTATCCAGGATAAACCTCCGGATCTCGGCCTCTTCCTATCTCCGTCACCCCAGCCCGGAAGATCCGACCATTCTGATCCCTTGGACAGCTTATTAGGCTGCCCGTAGTCGACAAGCAGCTCTGCAACCTCACCATGACCGAAGAGGGAGGCAAGACCGAATGGAGTCTCCTGGTTTTCAGCCGCCCAGGCGACTGATCCAGGATCAGCGCCGCGCGCAAGAAGGAGCGCAGAGACCTCTGCCTGACCAGCATAGGCAGCATGGTGCAGCAGACTCCATCCTCCCGGGGAATCTCTGTACTCAACGCTAATATCATGCTCAAGATTATCCAGCAAGCGCTCAACAGCCCCGACATTTCCAGAATGCACTGCACTGATGATATTCCCGCTTTGAGCCCAATGGGTCACCAAATACATTGCAGGGATTATAGTTATCAACCCAATCGCTAAGGGAATCACTATCCTCTGAATCCGATGCAGCGATAGTGTCCTGAGCCCCCGTTGTCGCCAAAGCATAGTCGTAAAGAAACCACTCAGAAGAAAGAAAACAGGCATCCTAAATCCATGAATTGCCAAAAACAGTTCGTCCCACGGACCTTCTAAACTCGCAGTGAAATCCTCTACGAGCCAGATGTCTGGGACGTAGGCTAGTGCTGCGTGTAACCCGACACCTAGCAACATAGCGAAAGCCCTTAGGGCATCCAATTCATACCGACGACGGTCAACTATCGGATCATTCATCGATCATAATTATTACGTATTAAATGCTAATGAGTAAGAGCATTGGCGTCTTCTTGGTAGAGCAATCGGCAGCGAACCCGTAAACTCACTTTCATCATACGAGACTGCCGTCGATACTTGCTTGCCGGCTTTGAAGAGTTGCTGCTAGACTCAGGCTTGTGAAGATCCACGCAACACAATCATCTCAGGATATAGAATTACAGCAGTACTTGTTTGATCTGAACGGCTATGTAGTGCTCGAAAATGTTCTGAGTAATAAACAAATTTCGTTACTAAACCATCTGGTCGACCAAGAATTACCAGCCCATGGAGAGCTTATAGGCAAGCAAATGAACCGGTTTGGTGCGGCGCCCTCAGGATCCGGTTTTCTGGCATGGGGAGAACCCTTCTGCAACCTGCTCACGCACCCGCAGATCATGTCGGTTCTACGATTTCGACTAGGCGATTGCTTTCGTATAGATCGCGTCTATGGAATAAGCATGCATCTGGGAATGGAAGCCGGCGAACTTCACGCGGACTACGGAGCTACTGCTCCAATCGTAGGAGGCATTCCTGGGGAATACTATCCATTCCGTGAAAACAATATCTTAGAAGGATTTGTGGTGGCTTCGTTCAACTTAACCGACTCCGGGCCTGACTACGGAGGGTTCTGCTGTATTCCAGGCAGCCACAAAAGCCACTACAAACTGCCTCAACAGATCCGATTATCGCCCGAAACTGCCCAGTGCGTGGTCATCCCAGAAGTACCGGCGGGCTCAGCGATTTTGTTTACTGAAGCGCTGACGCATAGCACGACCGCTTGGCGTGGAAACCACGAGCGCAGATCATTGCTGTACAAGTACTGCATCTCACACCTATCTTGGACCGCTGAGCGGGTTACTCCACCCGAAGGTTTATCTGAACGACAAAGGATCTTGTTTCGAAACCCTGCGGACCCTCATCGCCATTTTCCATCGTTATTCCATGATACTGCCGCTCCGCTCGAAACCGGATACCACTAAGCCAATATTATGAATAGTGATCCCCGCACTCCAGGTTGCACGCCGGACATAGATCGGCCATCACGTTCCCTGATCGAACGTTTTTCCGCTGTGACCAGTGCTACCGCAGCAGCGGGCTTGAACGAGATGGGTATCCGTGATCCCTACCTTCAAGGACCGACATCACATGTCCGAGGTGAACACGTCGTAGGTCCCAGCTTGACTCTACAGTTCATGCCAAAACGTGAGGATCAGTACGACCAAGGCGCATATGACGATCCTGAACAGCAACTGCACCGTCACTGTCTTTATCATACACAGCCTGGTGACGTGGTCGTTGTTGATGCTCGCGGTGATATGCACAGCGGCGTTTTTGGAGAGATGATGCTCAGCTACTTTAAGGGTCGAGGGGGCATCGGCGCTGTGGTCGACGGCTGTATTCGTGACTTCTCGATTGCTCGCACACTCGAAATTGGTCTGTGGCTACGCGGCACAACTCCGAATTTCCATACTCAAACCAACATTATCCCGTTCGCCGTTAACGTGCCTATCGCTTGCGGCGACACACTAGTCATGCCCGGCGACTTAATAATCGCCGACGATGACGGTGCTGTAGTAGTACCTATTCTGATGGCCGATGAACTTGCACAGCGTGCTAATGAACACGCTGAGTGGGAAGATTTCAGCCGCGAACGGCTAAGAAAAGGAGGCGACCTTCGCGAATACTATCCACTTACTGATGCCGCTCGTGCTGAATATGAAACCTGGAAAGCTCGACGCGCCTCGCGCTGATAATACCGATGGTTAATGAAGGTTTCCTCATAATATCTAAACTAAATATTTTGAATAAATAATACGGAATAGAAAACTTTTTGGATTCGTGGATCACTATCCTATAATCTGTCTTCCTAAATCTAACGACATATAAATAAGTCAATGGCAGGAGCACTGACATCTATCCTCGATAGGACAGAGAGCACGAACGCCCCATACCTGAAACCTCAGGATCACGTATATACTGTCGATCGCTGTAAAATGAATAGAGATTTCAAACTGGATTTAGAGGAATTTCGTTCAAGTCGCCAATACAAAATTCTTATGAAGGAAATCTAATGATTAATTCAACTTGCGATAGAAAGATGACATGAGATTAGCACTACACATGCCACATGAACCCGGAGAGATCTGGGACTTGTCACGCCAAATCGGTGTAACAGACTTAGTTTGCGAGCTACCTGCCAATGTCGACGACAGTCCAACTTGGGACCTCGGCGTGCTGAGGAAACTTCGTGATCAAGCAGCAGAAGCAGGTTTACGTCTTGCAGTAATCGAAGGAAATACACCTATGGAAGGGGGTGCGGCCAGACTTGGGCTGCCCGGACGTGATCTCGAGATTGAGCACTTCTGCCAGATGATCGAGAACCTTGGTGCAGTAGGAGTAGACGTCGTTTGCTACAACTTTATGGCAGTGTTCAGCTGGTTGCGTACCAACGCGACGGTGCCCATACGCGGCGGGGCGCTTTCCATGGAATATGATCATGCGCAAATGGAATCACAGGGACCTCCCGAGACCGAAGTCCTTAAGGTTGGACCCGACGGTACTTTGATAAATGAAGAGCGTCTATGGGAGAATTTCGCCTACTTCAGCTCACACGTTGTTCCGGTAGCCGCGTCAAACGGAGTGAAATTAGCACTCCATCCCGACGATCCGCCATTGTCACCAATTCGCGGAGTCGGACGGATCATGCGAAGCGTGGATACCATGCAGCGCGCAATAGACCTTGTTCCGAACCCCTACAACGGGATCACTTTTTGCCAGGGAAACTTTGCTGCTATGGGGACCGATGTGCCTGCAGCAATTCGACATTTTGGTACTCAGGATAAGATCTTCTTCGTTCACTTTCGGGATGTTCGTGGCACTGCCAGCCGTTTTGTTGAGACCTTTCAAGACGATGGTCCTACAGATATGGCCGCGGCTCTGCGCGCTTACTACGAGGTAGGATTTAGTGGTCCCGTCCGCCCTGATCATGTGCCCACCATGGCTGGCGAGCCGAACACTCAACCTGGCCTGATGACTAGGGGTCGCCTCTTTGCAATTGGATATATAAAGGGATTGATCGATGCCACAGAAACCGAAGCATGAGCAGTAGCCGGTGCTGCAGACTTCTATTTCTGATAATGCAACGCTATCATTTGTGACTTAACCGGCCCGCCCTGTGTTGCCATAACAGGAATCTTCAGACGAAGAAGTAAGATCAGACAAATACTATCAACTGTTTTCTATCGCGACAAAAGTCGTCGTCAAGAAAGCCTATATCTGTCAGGATTCTTGATAGCTTCTAAAGAAAGCGATAAACCCGGATCCTGCCGGCTTCAACCCTGACCGCAGCTGCGCAGGAACTACTCGCTTATGCTCCAGCGCACTACACCCATATGGTAACGCCGATGCCCTATAATCTGATCTGCGTAATAAGCAGTGACGATAGTCCCATCCGGCATCTGCACACTGGATGGATACCCCCCGTCATTAGCGTCATCTAGACTAACTATTAGGCGAGGAGGCCCCCAGGTATGACCTTCATCCTTGCTGAGCCGGGCTCCTATACCGTAAAGCCCCTGATTCCGCATGCCATAAACAAGTAGGATCTGCCCGTCCACAAGACGCAGTAAATGCCCAGGATGTTGTCTTGGAAGCGTTATCGATCCTTCGTCAGTCCAGACAAATCCGCTATCAAGAGACCTGTAAAGCCTTATATGACCTTCAAGAAGAGTCCTGCATGCAGCTATCCACTCTCCTCCGTGTAGGTGTAACAAAGCTGTCTCGTTGCAGTCTTTCTCGCCAATCTCCGATCGAGGACGCCACGAAATACCGTCGTCCTCACTGACGTAGAAATAGGCGACGTTTTCTCCTGGTCTCCATCGATTATAGGCGGCTGCAGCAAGAAGTCCAGCGTCACCTTCCACGACGTCGCCAAACGGAATTGGTGCTGGCGCTGATCTATCTGGCAAAGCGAAGGAACCATCATGAGTCCAAGTAAAGCCGCAATCTACCGAGCGACAGACCATCGCATTCAGAACACCTTCCTCGGGAATTTTGACACGGCTACTATCTCCTGGCTTCTGAACTGGCGTCCAACCGGAAGCCAAAACCAGGTATCCCCCAGAGGCGGTCCGTCCGGCAGCGACGTTCATCCGATTCCCCGGTGGTTCGCCGCGTGCAGGGACGCTACGCCTTTCCCACAAACGGCCACCATCAACAGAAACCCAGCATTCAACATTTCCGTACCAGGCGCCATGAACAGGTTGGTTATATATCGCAGCAGCAATCGCCCCATCGGCCATCAGAGTGAGGTTAGGCCAAGCACATACATTGTCAATCGCGACGTACCGTTCTAAAAATGATGAGCCCATAAAAAAATCAGTAATCCCCATTATTATCCGAGATAGCAATCACCAAGCAAATGCCAGCGGAAAGCCATCAAAACGAAATATACCCACGAAAAAACCTATGGACCATATGCACGAAACTCAGTAATGGAACAATATTCGCAGCTATTACCCATGCATCAAACCTAAAGACGTTAACAGTATCCGCTCAGATATTTGGGTTGATTAAATCGAACCACTAACAGACAGAACTCAAGCCAAAAATACGATCGGCGTTCCCAGAGAACAGTGCTATCTGTTCGTCTCGACTGAAGTCAGAAATGATCTGTCGATAAGCTTGAACTACGTCAGTATAGGAAGAATATAGTCGATCCACCGGCCAGTTAGTGCCGAAGAACGAACGCTCCACTCCCCAAGCATCGATGCACTCCAAAACCCAGGGACGGATCGAATCCACCGTCCATGCGTGGTCACACATTCCCAAACCAGAGATTTTTACTACGGTGTGATCGAGAGCAGCGAGCGAACGCATCCCTCGCCGCCATTCGTTAAAGTATTCGGAATCACGACGCCGCGGAAAACCAGCATGGTCTATACAATACGTGATTCCCGGATACCGCTTCACGAGATTAACAGCGTCACCCATTTCATGCACCAGCGGATCATCGCAACAAACTAGTCCATAACGTTCCAGTAATGAATATCCCCGCTCCCAACTTGAATCAGTCAGGTAATCGTCATAGCGCAGATCACGTATACCACAAACCCCGGAATACTCGACATGTCGCTCGATTACTTCCTCGGCATCCTTGGCCATGAGATCTGCAAAAGCTACTATGGATAAAGGAAAGTCCAACCGGTCGGCAAAAGCCTGAACAAATCGAGTCTCTTCAACTGGATCCTCAATCCCGATCGCGGCCTGTACGTGCACAGCCTTCGTAGTACCCGAAAAACGGGATTCAGCAATGAAATCATCTGCCCAGTATCGCACCGCTTTAATGGCGTCATTATTGCCCATATCATCCGCCTCAGAGTCCGAGCTCAGCCAGGAATAGTGCAAACGTGGATCGCGCAGATCGTAGAAGTGAATGTGCGCATCAGTGAATTCAAGATCACTCATAATCTTTCATTATAACCTATCATTGTTATGCCTACGGTTTCATGACGCTCTTCTGTACCAGGCAGCAAACGACACATGGCGTTTTTCTCAACACCGCGCTTGGCTTCTTGTTACAATACATGAGAGAGAAAATCCCATTCATTTCCATGGCCCAACTACCTGACAACTGCTAACTGTTATCAAGCAGGCTATAAAAGAGCCATCAGGTATCGAACAGCCTAATACTACTTCCGGACAATTTGTCAGGAACCCTATATCCTGACATTAGTAAAGATGAGCACTTCAAATTCTCGCCCCAATATTCTTTGGATATGTACCGATTCGCAACGAGCAGATACCATTGGGGCATTAGGTAACCCTCACATCCGTACTCCTAACCTTGACCGCCTCTCTGCCGAGGGAGTTGCTTTCAATAGAGCTTACGCACAGTGCCCCATATGCACCCCATCACGATCAAGCTTCCTGACTGGCACCTATCCAAGCACGGCTCACGCTTGCGGCAACGGAACACCAACTTTCTCTAATCGTTACCCGTTAGTAACCCGACTATTAGCGGATGCTGGCTACGACTGTGGACTGATCGGCAAGCTACACCTCGCTAGCGCCTACGGTCAGGTGGAACCACGGGTTAACGATGGCTATCGATTTTGGCGCTACAGTCACGCTCCACGTGATGACTGGTCAGAAGGCCACGACTACGCCGATTGGGTCCGCCGCCAAGGCGTAAGTTTGGCGGATTTAATAAAGGATCCAAACGGCGTGCCCACCGAACTTCACCAGACCACATGGTGTGCAGACGAAACTATCCATTTCATCGAGACACACCGCGATGGCCCCTGGCTTGCAAGTGTCAATATCTATGACCCCCACCCGCCATTTAATCCACCGCTCTCCTATCGGTGCCGGTACAATCCACAGGATCTTCCTGGCCCGTCATACCAGCAAAGCGACTTGACCCAGCAAGAACAGCTATCGGCAGTAGACTTCGCGTCACGCGCTAGACCGCCTGACGACCTGGACATGCAGAGTCCTGTACTGCCTCTCAGCCCGGGAATCGGCGGGGAATGGATCGCAGCCGAAGCGCCTATCGATTCCCCACCGTTTACAGAGGCGCGAGATGCTAACACTCTCAAGGCTGCCTACTATGCAATGATCGAACAGATTGATGATCAGGTTCAGCGCATCATTGATACCGTAGAAGATAGCGGTCAGCGCAACCAAACGCTGATAATCTTTATGAGCGACCACGGTGAAGCGTTAGGTGACCATGGCCTTATCCAGAAGGGATGCCGTTTTTACGATAGCGACGTGCGAGTGCCACTGATCCTATCCTGGACAGACCGTTTCAAAGAGGGAATAATTTCACCGGCCTTGGTAGAGCTCACTGACATAGCGCCTACACTATTGTCGTCGGCGGGGATCCCTGTCCCACCTTGGATGCAAGGCCATTCACTCCTACCCTTGTTAACAGGAGCAACTTCTGCCGATGTGCACCGGGACTTTGTGCGCAGTGAGTACTACGATGCATGCGACATGCCGGATAATAGCCATGCAACGATGTACCGAGATGAACGCTATAAGATAGTGATCTACCATGGGCACGATTTAGGTGAGCTATATGATATGCAGGCTGACCCTAACGAGCACAAAAATCTTTGGGACGACCCGTCACAACAGGCGCTAAAGACTCAGTTAATTATCCGAAGCTTTGATAGCACCGTAGAGAACGTCGAACACGGCGAACCTCGCACTGGACCGATATAGAAAGCTAAGGAACGCTTTTAGACAGAAGCTGGTCGATCTCAGTACGAGTAGGAAGCCCAGGTATGGCACCCCGCCGTGACGCGTTGAGTGCGCCTGAAGCATTAGCAATCTGAATAAGCTCGTGGAGTCTTGCCTCAGTCAACTCTTGAAGTTGAGCATCAGATGCAACCAGACCTCCAATAAAAGCTGATAAGAAAGCGTCGCCGCAACCAGTGGTGTCGATCACTTCAGTATCAAAACCATGCACGTGTCCCCGCACGGATCCATTATCAAAATACGCACCATCTGATCCCAAGGTGATCAGACACAGCTTAACTCCAAAGCCGAGGATCCGTCGGCTGCCCCGTTGCAGATCCCCTGTTCCGGATAGCAAGAGGAGTTCCGCTTTGTTGAGCTTCACGACATCAACAAATCCCATAGCAGTCATTATCTTTTCCCGTGCTATCGCATCACTCGACCAAACCGCTGGGCGGTAGTTGACATCAAAAGCCACGATTACTCCGTCGTCTCGTGCCCAGCGCACAGCCTGTATCATGGCATCACAACCATCTGCGCTCAGCGTTACCGAACCGCAGACGAGCACTTTGGCTTCGGTCAGATAATCACGGTCAAGATGTTCTGGACGAAGCAATATATCTGCACCGCGAAACAAGATAAATTCTTGCTGAACTGGACTCAATGCCGCTGCTAACGCTATCGTCGTTTGGACTCCAGCGACCCGAAGACAGTGGACCGTGTCAACTCCCTCTGCCTGCAGCAGATCAAGCAACTGAGCACCGAATGAATCATTCCCCACCCTACCAACGAAACCGACGTCAATTCCTAACCGAGCCAGGCCAATTGCCACGTTAGCCGGTGCTCCACCAGGAGTTGGGGTAAACTTCTCCGCATTCGCCAGAGAACTTCCAGAAGGACTGGCAAAAAGATCGAACAGTGCCTCTCCGAGACTAACAACGGCAGCCATCATCGCTCCATGAAAATTTAGTTCTTTCGAGTGATTT
>CAZTZA010000020.1:26613-33163 GCA_964618015.1 uncultured Spirochaetaceae bacterium
GAGTGATTTACGTCCCTGTACATTGGTATCCGAGTTCGGCCAGGAAATCCACTTTCCAATCGGCCTATGGAGTCTATATATCTGGTTATCTCCAATAGCACCTCATCTCGACTCGAGGAGGCACCTTGCTTTAAAAACGTAGCGTTCCGAAAATCCGTTAGTGCATGCATGTTGGCCAACGGGATAATATCGATCCAAGTTTACCCAAGCCCAAATACCATCAGCATTATGTTCAAACCATGAAAAACTTGCATAATTCGTCAGCCATATGAGTGCACGAATCGGCGTAATCGGTACTGGTTGGTGGTCGACTGTCGCTCACTTACCCGCACTATTACATAACCCTGATGCGGAACTTGTGGCGATTGCTGACCTACGTCCTCAAATCCTGAGCAATGCAGCCAAACATTACGGCATCAAAAAAACCTATACAGACTATAACGACATGCTTGACCGTCATGATCTGGATGGTGTGGTGGTTTCAGTTTGGAACTCCGCCCACTATGAGATCGCCCGAGTAGTCCTAGAGCGCCGTTTACACCTGCTACTTGAGAAGCCAATGGCGTTAAAAGCCACTCATGCCCGTAATCTAATCGACATTGCAGAGAACAATAATTGTCAGATTATCATGAGCTATCCGTGGCAGTTCATTGAGATGAGCCGACGGGTACGCGAGGTAGTAGCCCAGGGCTCTCTGGGACTGATCCATTACATATCAAACACGTTCAGCTCTGAGCCATTATACCTCTATCGCGGCGATGACCGGGCAGACGACCCTTCGATGGCATCGGCCTATCCAGTACACGGCCCCGGCGACGTCTATAGCGATCCAAAACGCTCCGGAGGCGGGCAAGGACATCTACAGATAACCCATTCGGCCGCGCTCATGTTTTTTCTAACCTCAGCCAGGGCGGCACATGTAACAGCGCTGATGAATAACCTTGACGTCTCCGTTGATGTGGCGGACGCTATCGCGGTACGCATGGAAAACGGCTGCCTCGCCACAATCGGTAGTACCGGAGCAGTTACTCACTCAGAAGGTAAGTTGGACCTCCAACTCTATGGAACTAAAGGCTGGATTGACCTCGATTATATCGAGAGCACAGGAACTATCTACCATGCTGACGGGAAGGTTGAAGCCCTTAAGGCGAACCCTCAACTCTATGCTGGCCAGCCCGGTTCCGACTGCCCAGGATCAGGGGCTTCATACCCAGCACATCTACCGTCCAAGAACCTGGTTGACGTTATATTGAAGCGCGACTTCAATCGCTCGCCCGGTACTTACGGCTGGCGCTCTGTTGAATTGCTTGAGGCCGCCTACCAATCTGCAAATCAGAGCGGCCTGCCGGTAACCATATCCTCACTTTACGAACACGAATAACGACAGTTGGAGAACCTCATGAAAATCAAATCAGTCGAAGCATTTCCCCTCGAATATCCAGAACCGCACTATAACGGCACTCTGCGTTACGTCACCCTGGCAAAGGTATCCGCTGACAACGGTACGGTCGGTTGGGGAGAATGTATCTCGCAATTCCCCGAGGCAGCGTTGGCTACTGCCATGATTATCCAACGCGGTTATGCTCCATTACTGATCGGTGCTGACGCTCTCGACGTTGAAGCCCGTTGGCGTACTATGGTTGACCACACTTGGTGGTTCGGACCGGAGGGAATCGCTGCATTCGGTGTTAGTGCTATCGACATGGCTCTCTGGGATCTCAAAGGCAAGGCCCTCGGAGTACCGGTGGCTCACCTGTTGGGAGGCCAAATCCACACCAAAGTACCTGCCATGGGATCAATTATCTTTGACATGGAGAATTCTGAATGGACTGAGAATGAATTCCGATGGATGCGCGACCAAGGCTACCGAATGGTCAAAGGTGGCTGGGGAATGCGTCCCGAGGCTGTGTTCGGCCAAAATCGAGGTTCCGACGTAACTTTAGTAGACCGTATTCGTAACATTATCGGCGATGAACTTGAGCTGGTAGTTGATACCCCGGGTGTTTGGGGCTTGTGGGATGTGCCGACAGCCATCCAGCGTTTCCGAGATCTTGAGCCGTACCGTTTGAGGTGGATCGAGCAGCCGCTACTACCTTCTAACCTGACTGGCCATAACCGACTACGTTCAATGGTCAGTACGTCAATCGGCACAGGAGAAGATGAATGGAATTTAGAAAGCTACGCTCGTCTGATCCATTCCAAAGGTGTAGATGTTGTGCAAATGGACCCCGGCCGATGCCAAGGAATCACCGGCTGCCGTAACGTCATCAGGCTAATCGAAGTTGAAAACCTGCAATATAGTATGCACACATGGAGTAGCGCATTGAATACGGCAGCGAGCATGCACTTGCTTTCAATCTCCAAACAAGGCATCGCCATGGACTTCAAGCCGCACAAATCGCCGATGCAGCATGAACTAGTGGCAGATCCATGGCTACAGCAGGACGGCATGTTGACACTTCGCGAAACCCCTGGTCTTGGAGTTGAAGTACTCCCAGAAGTGGTACAGAGATATGTCTTCAGCTGATGAATAAATTCTTGCCTACTGGCATTCTCGTCCGAAACACCGTCTAATCCTAACTGCCTCTTATGCGAGGTCACCCATTCAAATATTGATACAAATTCAACGCTAAATTAATAAGAAAAAGATGATGACCTAACCTTTGACAGCAAGACGCCGTGCTTAAGACTTCATCGGCCTATAAGCAATGACTGATACCGACCCGTCCTTTTCCGTGATTTAACAAAGTTAGTCACAAATTCCATATAATCATAAATATAGATATAAATTAACTGTAATCTATTTCATGAAAAATATCATAAAATCAGAAGATCTACTAAACAGGACAAGATGCCTAATTAGACCAGTCTTTACCTACTGGATGCTTCTATCTCGGAGTTTTGCAGTGGCAATCCATCTTACTCAACGAAGAAGCATCTCCATGCAGGTGGACCCTATCGAAACCAGAAATATCGTAATGAAGACGCTACGACCATTTGAACGTTAACATAGGAGAAAGTGATCGAAGGAGTCCTGCCGTGGCAACAGCTGATGATCTGACACAATTGGGCCAGGCGGTCTGGCTTGATTTTATTCAACGCCGCTTTCTGCGTGATGCTGGGCTTTCCCAACTGGTAGCTAAGGGGCTAAGGGGGGTTACCTCTAATCCCACTATCTTCCAAAAAGCAATTAGTGAGAGCGATGACTATGATGAACAACTTCACAAGCTACCGCGCAACATTTCTACCGAGGAAGCGTATGAGGCCTTATCAATCGCAGATATTCAGCGTGCATGCGATGAACTCCGTCCAGTCTACGATAGGCTCGACGCCCATGATGGGTTCGTTAGCCTGGAAGTAAGCCCAGAACTGGCCCATGACACCGATAGAACAATAGTAGCTGCCAAACGACTATCTACCGCAGTTGGACGGCCTAACATCATGATAAAGGTGCCCGGCACGGAAGCGGGTGTGCCGGCAATTGCAAAATTGATAGGAATGGGTATCCACATTAATGTCACACTGGTGTTTTCTGTTGCAAGTTACCGGACTGTAGCCACAGCCTACATAGACGGACTTACCACGCTCGCCAAAACCGGTCCCACGGTTCCTGGTGGCCATACCGTGAACCGCATCGCTTCGGTGGCATCATTCTTCGTAAGTCGCGTAGATACAGCAATCGACGATGCCTTGCCACCAAAATCTCCTCTTCTCGGAACCGCGGCAGTGGCAAATGCAAAAGTCGCGTACGCCGCATTTCAGTCAATCTTCTCCGGAGATCGTTGGAATTCGCTATCCGCAGCCGGAGCTCGAGTACAACGTTTATTGTGGGCAAGCACCGGCACCAAGAACCCCTCCTACTCCCCTACTAAGTATATTGACGAGCTAATTGGCCCGGAAACCGTTAACACAATGCCCCCGGATACCCTCGAAGCATTTCACTCTGGAAGCACCATAGCCATAACCCTGACGAAGAATGTGGAAAAAGCGCGGAGTCAGCTAAACGATCTGGCCGTCGCTGGCATAGACCTCGATATTGTCACGGCCGACCTGCAAAAGGCTGGCATCAAGGCATTTACTGATTCCTTTACTGAGCTACTCAGATCAGTAAAGAGCAAGCGCAACAAGCTACTCTCTCCAGTTAACGAACCTTCTCCCATAGGTCCGAATCCAACTGACTTGTAGGGTTAAAAGAAAAAACATTTATGACGTTCCGATGTAGCGCTGGCGAGCTGACGGAGGATCTGCAGATATGTGAAAGAAAACTAACCGCTGATCAGATCGGCATGAGACTCAAGGCCTTTGATCACACAATCTGGAGCCTGAGTCCAAAAGAGATTGCCAATCGTCTAGGCTGGCTGAATTTGCCTGTTGCAATGAGCACTGAACTAGAACCAATCCAACGAATCGTCACACATGCGCGTTCAATTGGTTTAACCGACGTGCTGCTTGTGGGTATGGGTGGATCCAGTCTGGCTCCAGAAGTTTTCAGTCAAGTGATAGGGACCAGACCAGGCTACCTTCGTCTACGAGTACTGGACTCAATTCATCCAGACGCTGTAAACGCTGCTGTGTCAGCGACGCCGCCCGCAAAGACGCTGGTAATAGTGTCAACTAAGTCAGGCTCCAGCGTGGAAACGGTCTCTCTATTTCGCTACCTTTACACGTGGCTGGTACGGAAACTTGGCCGTATAGAAGCCCGGATACGCACGGTCGTGATCACCGACCCCACTTCTATCATAGAACAAGAGGCCAGATCACTTGGAGTAGGCCATATAGTCCATGGCAACACTGAGGTAGGAGGTCGCTATTCTGCCCTATCAGTCTTCGGACTAGTGCCAGCGGCACTCATGGGGGCCAATATCCGGCGGATATTGGAAACAGCGACTATAGAAGCAGAGCAGCCTATTGAAATGAGCCCTGGCTTCCAGCTCGGGGCTCTGCTGGGCACCGCAGCACTCACTGGCCGCGACAAACTTTCGCTACGGTCATCGCCTCGTCTCGCACCGCTCGGTGCCTGGATTGAACAGCTAGTAGCAGAGAGCACCGGAAAGCAGGGCCTCGGCATCGTTCCTATCAATAGAGAGAATGAAATGACTAGCAAACGCTTCCCAAAGGATCGGCTATTTGCATTTCATCATTACAATGACGAACTGTTGAGCGACATGGCACCGATTCGTGATGCTGGTCAGCCCATGGCCGAATGTATCCTTGAGTCAGCTGAAGAGCTAGGCGCAATCATGTACCGATGGCAACTCGCTACAGCAATTGCCGGAGCCGTGATGGGAATCAACCCTTTTGACCAACCGGATGTGGAGAAGGCTAAGCAAACAACAAGGAATATTATAGCTGAATTTCGGAAAACGGGCGAGCTCTCGAAACTGACACAGACCACGAAAGGGAATGATCTCACTCTTTATGGTCCTCTCTTCTCCACTCAAGATACGGATAACGTCAACGAAGTAGAGTTGTCAGTGGCAATCGACGCCTTCCTGAGGACCCCAACAAGTTACTTGGCGCTGAACGCATTTCTGTCTCCGAACACTGCAACCGACACCTCCCTAGAACGGCTGCGGCAGCGAATTCAAAAACAATATGGAACGGTGACCGTTTGGGACTACGGGCCCCGCTTCCTTCACACGACCGGCCAACTGCACAAAGGAGACAGTGGCCGCGGATCGTTCATTCAACTTACAGCGAACATCAATCCCGACCTACCAATCCCAGACAAAGCCGGAACAGTCAAAAGCTGGCTTTCGTTTGGCGTCCTACTTCAGGCACAGTCGTTAGGCGACCGGCAAGCACTCTTGGATGGAGGTCGACGAGTAATCCGTGTTGGCCTTGGCTCGGATCCTATTGCTGGACTTGACGCGCTGGCTGCCATGGTGGACTGATGTCCAAGCCAATCATGGAAGCGCCAAACTTTGACCCTCATGAGCAGCGTCGGATAATGGGAATGTTTGCTACTGGAGTGACGGTAGTAACTACCATTGGACAAGCTGGACACGGTTGGGCAATGACTGCCAACTCGATCATATCTCTATCTCTATCTCCACCTCTGATTCTATTTGCGGTAGACCTTCGCAACGCTATGCGGAAGCAACTTACAGATTCAAAGTGTTTTTCAGTCAATATTCTAAGCCGTGATCAAGAACCGCTTTCGCAACGCTTTGCTACTCCGGGCCCGAAAAACGTGGATGAGATCGAGTCTTACGGGGCGGTCACAGGTGCCCCTGTGCTACGTAATGCACTTGCGTGGTTGGACTGCCGCCTCACTGAGAAAATTCCAGGTGGTGACCACGAGATCTTCATCGGCCAGATTGTTGCAGGAGAGGCCAATAGTGGGGATCCGTTGCTGTTCTACGCGGGCTCCTACCGGAGCATATCCCCTCAAGAACCCAAGTAACCGCTGTCGTCCCCTCTTCATTGGGGCTACAAATGGGAACCTATGAATTGATCTGTCCGTTATGATAGGCCTCATGCCTTCTATACCTGAACCTTTGCACGCCGCAGGCGAATCAATCGATAACTTTATTGTCAGGAGGAGAGC
>CAZTZA010000021.1:0-23464 GCA_964618015.1 uncultured Spirochaetaceae bacterium
GAGAGGATAGATCCGCGGCCAGCGGTACTGTAGTGCGGGTCAGCTGAATTAACGCCGAAGGCTACGATCGGCCCGTGATCGGTGGAAAGCGAGAGATCAGTAAATGCGCTAAGGATCCAGTCACGGACCTCTTCTTCGTCTACTTTCTTTCCGGAGTTAAACGTTGAGGCAAGAAGTTGCCAACAGTTGGTCACAATCTGGTATAAAGCCGCCGCTGCGCGGTCATGGGTTGCGATCTGTGCAGTACTAAGGGATCCGAGAGTCAGCTGTACTAGGTCAGCTGACGGGGTAAGTATGAATCCGGCATGTTCCAGCAATTGCGCGGTGCCATGATCTAATGTCGATAGTCGCGGTAACGTTTGTGAGCATTGGGCTGCTATGATGCTGCCGCACGGGGCTAGGTGGACAAGCAGTTTCGCGAAATCTGATCGGGAGGCGTATACGTACGTAATTCCGTTGATATGGTCCAGAGCACGATTTTCGATCTCATGGACGATTTTGATTACCTGGCCGTCAGCTCGGATGAGGGCAAGCCAAGGTCGTGTATTAATGGCATCGGCATCAATGGCGAGCACGGCATCCGCAACTTGATCACGGTGGTAAACGTTATAGAATAGCCAGCCCTCGAATCCAGCTCGGTTCACCGCATCACGTGCTTGCTGGAGTAACACTATCCCACTATCGTCGCTAACATTAGCGCTTTTGCGGTGTGCTTGCGATTCTCAGCCTGTTCCCAAACCACTGATCTTTTGGACTCAAAGACCTGCGAGGAGACCTCATTGCCTTTCACCGCTGGTAGATCATGCATGAAAATTGCGCTTTTTGCTGCTTGACGCATCAGCGTTTCGTTCACTTGGTAGTCGGCCAAGAGCTTAAGGCGCTCTGTCTCCAGATGCTCTTCTCCCATTGACGCCCAGACATCAGTATAAACGACATCAACTCCCCGCACGTCCTCTATGTTGTCGCTAACCGTGAGAGGTGTAGATGAACTGCTGCGGCAGGCGTCAACAAATATGGGATCAGGCTGCAGATCGCAGGGAGCGACCAGGGCGCATTTCACACCGCTCATAGAGCAACCTACCATTAGTGACGTAGCGATGTTGTTTCTTGCGTCGCCGACGTACGCGAGACTTACCCCAACAAGCTTTCCGTAGTGCTCACGGATTGTTAATAGATCTGCGAGCACTTGTGTTGGATGTCGGCTGTCGGTAAGACCGTTATAGACTGGAATACCGCTATATCGGGCCAAGGACTCTACCGTCTGTTGGGCATATCCGCGGTACTGGATAGCATCATACATGCGGCCAAGCACCCGTGCAGTATCTTCTATTGATTCTTTTCCTCCGAATTGGATCTCCTCTTTATTCATAAGGACTGGGCAACCCCCTTCCTCTCCGAAAGCGGTCGCAAAGGCCGAGCGGGTGCGAGTCGATGGCTTCTCGTAAATCATCGCCAAAGTACGTCCAGCAAAGCGCTGGTGCAGGTCTCCGGCTCGTCGTTGCCGTTTTACCAAAGAGGAAAGATCTAGGAGCGCACTAAGCTCGTCGGGTGATAGATCATGAAGCGTAAGTAAAGAACGTCCGAGTAGATTCATACAAACCTCCAATTCGCCATGGAGAATCGGGAGAAGCGCGTAAATTAACGGTAGGTGCTACGATTCGGCAACCCCCCCCCTGGAAAAACCTGTTGCACGATTTGACGGCGGGAAACTACCTTACCTATAGTTCGGGCCCGCATAATGGAAACGCTGCGGTGGTGGAATTGGTAGACTCGCTAGCTTGAGGGGCTAGTGGGAGATGATCCCGTGAAGGTTCAAGTCCTTTCCGCAGCAAAAGGTTCGGCCGAAAAATAGAAAATATGGAAGAAAGGTTTTTACACAGTTGTTGACTCCTCTCTCGTCGATTTGTCACTGGATATCTGTCTCAGGTAGGTCAAGGAATTTCTCTTGTGCCAAAGCAGTAGGTTAGACTTATGTGCTGCTCGGTTGGTAAGTCCGCGTCATGGGCATAACATTCGGAGCACCAGTGTGGCGTTCTATCGAAATATGAGACTCCTTGCTGGGTCAGCGTTCGAGCGCCGACCGATGAAAATGGACTTAGTTACTCCAAATAGAGGGTAAGAACTTCAACGTCAATGGATCATTGGATTTAAGAATCGGATATAAGTTTGATAGTTGCCATACCTAAGATGGTGCTTTATTGGCCAATATCAATTGAAAACAAGACATATAATTTAACTAGCCAGGCGGCCGTGTACGGCGACTACTGTTCTGCCTTGTGAAGTGTGACCGTTGCGTCTATGCCGTTAAGGGAAAGCGGGTGCCGAGTTACTGAGCCTTCCGGTAACGAGCCGATACGAAGTTCGAGAGCCAACGTCTCACCACTTACGTAATCACGATGAGCGGCGACTGCTGCCTCGAGTTCTGGAGTTCCCTCGATACCGAGATCTATGCGGTCTGAGACTTCCAATCCAGCTGCCTTTCGGAGGTTCTGGACGCGATTCACTAGTTCGCGTGCAATCCCCTCAGCCTCCAGCGCGGCATCAAGGTTTGTATCCAGTCCAACACCGAGGTTGTGGTCGAGGGCCACCACCATGCCAGGTTTCTCTCGACGTTGTACATCAAGATCTTCGATCGTGATATGGCCGTTCGCGACATCGATTTTTCCACCGTTTTTCAGGGCCGAGATCTCCTCGCTCGTTAGCCCTGCGATTCGAGAACCTACGTCCTTCATTGCTGTGCGGAATCGCGGTCCGAGGCGTCGAAAGTCTGGCCGATATGAGACTTGGCTAAGTTCGGTTTCATCATCTACCAGGACTATCTCCTTAACGTTGAGTTCATCGATTAGGAGATCCTGCATCTGTGCAAGCTCTTCACGACTGCGTTCGTCTTCCGGCAGTAGGTATAGACGGCGAAGAGGCTGTCTAACCTTGAGGTCATGTTTGCTACGCAGCGAGCGACCTAATGCCACTGCACGTGCAGCCAAATCCATCTGGCGTTCTAGTGCTGGATCACGGCGGTCATCTTGAACCTGTGGCATATCGCATAGATGGATACTTTCTGCTGCGTTCGGGAAAGAAGAGCGTACGAGGTTCTGGTAAATGCGTTCCGTCACAAATGGAAGCACGGGGGCAAGCGCCTTAACAAAAGTAGTTAATACTTGGTAGAGCGTTTTGTAGGCGGCGTTTTTGTCAGCGTCATCCACTGATTTCCAAAAACGCCGCCGGCTTCGTCGTATGTACCAATTCGTGAGTTTCTCCACGAACGCGACCATGGCCGGAACAGTGCGGTATAGCCTATATGCTTCCATCTCGCGATTGACGTCGTCGAGCAAGGTCTGTAACGCAGAAATTATCCATCGGTCCAGCTTGTTGACCGATTGGGTGCCGTCGTCTGAGGCAGTAACGGGGGACCAGCCGTCGATGCGTGCGTAGGTAATGAAAAAGCTGTAGGCGTTCCAGAGGGGAATAATAACTTCGCGCAGGCTGGCTTTCATCCCATCCTCCCGCAGGCGGAGTTCCTCAGCTTTCATTGCAGAAGAATTGAGGAGGTAGAGCCGCATGGCGTCGGCCCCGTAGGAATCCAGCATTTCACCCGGGTCCGGGTAATTACGCAGGCGCTTGCTAAGCTTTCTGCCATCTTCAGCAAGCAACATTCCGCCAACTATACAGTTACGAAAAGCTGGCTGGTCGAAAAGCGCGGAGGCCAATGCCGTCAACGTATAAAACCAGCCTCGTGTCTGATCCAGGGTCTCAGAGATAATATCGGCGCGGAAGCTAGCCTCGATTTCTTTAGATAGACCATAGGGATAGTGGCTCTGCGCGTACGGCAGCGCGCCAGACTCGAACCAGCAATCAAGGACCTCAGGGATACGGCGGAGCTTTCCTGAACCCGATGGTGACGGGATCTCAAGGTGGTCGATTCGGTGCTTATGCAGGTCGTCTACCGGCTGACCAGTCAATTCTGAAAGTTCGCGAATACTGCCAACGCAAATTACTTCGCCTGAATCCTCATTACGCCAAATTGGTAACGGGGTGCCCCAGTAGCGATTGCGACTAATTGCCCAGTCACGTGCGCCCTCTAGCCATTTGCCAAAACGCCCATCACGGATGTGCTCTGGTACCCAGTGGATTTTTTGGTTTGTTTCTATCATTCGCTCTTTAAGGTCGCCTTCGATCTTGACAAACCAGGTTGATATGGTGCGGTAGATCAGAGGCGCGTCGCAGCGCCAGCAGAAGGGGTAGTTGTGTACGATGCTTCCTTCAGAAAAGAGAGCTCCTGCTGCACGTAGGGCGCGGATTAACGGTGTGTCTGCGTCCTTTACGAAGACGCCAGCGTAATCAGCTACCTCGGCCGTGAACCGACAGTCGGCGTCTATTGGACATACCACTGGAATCTCGGCACTTAGGCCGAGATTATAGTCGTCCTCACCGAAGCCAGGAGCGATGTGAACAACGCCAGTACCGTTGTCGGTCGATACGAAGTCGGCAGTCACTACCCGGAAGGCACCATCAGAGCTCAGATCCGCGAAATTGGGAAAGAGGGGCTCATAATGCATCTCTAGCAATTCCGCCATCGGTTGTTCATCGACGGATGTTATCTCAGCTTTGTTTACACCAAAAACGGCATCAAGCCGGTCGCGTGCCAATATAAATGACTCTTTGTCGGTAGTTGTTACCCGCACGTAGTCAATAGCGTCGCCTACTGCAAGAGCCATGTTGGACGGAAGAGTCCAGGGAGTGGTAGTCCAAGCAAGGATAGATAGTCGCTGTTTTCCTTGGACAGGGAAGCGGACAGTTATCGAGGGATCCTGTGTGTCCTTATAGCCTTGGTTAACCTCGAAATTGGACAAGGGAGTAGCACAGCGAGGACAATATGCTAACGATTTATAGCCCTCGTAGATTAGGCCTTTGTCCCAGAGCGACTTGAAAACCCACCAGACTGACTCCATAAAATCGGTGTCCATAGTCCGATACTGGTGATCCCAATCGACCCATCTGCCTAGGCGCTGGATCAAGGTCTTCCACTCGGCAGTGTAACGCAGCACAACCTGACGGCAGAATTCGTTGAATCGATCGACGCCATACTTAATTATGTCGCCGCGAGTTTTTAGGTTTAACTGACTTTCTGCCTCGTTTTCCACAGGCAGGCCATGACAGTCCCAGCCCCAGCGCCGCTCGACTCTGTAACCACGCATAGTCCAGTAACGCGGTATCACGTCCTTAGTAATAGAGGCTAGCAGATGACCGTAGTGAGGCAGTCCAGTGGCGAAGGGTGGCCCATCATAAAAGCGGAAGGGCCGCTCGGAGGGTCGATTGTCAACTGACTTCCGGTAGAGATCGTGTTCGTTCCAGAAGGCCAGCACCTCTTGCTCCATTGCTGGAAAGTCAATCTGACTATCAACCGGATCGAAAGTTGGATGTTGCGGGGTTGCCTTATTCATCGTGGTTTCCCGTGCGCTGATTGTATTCGAACGGCTGGCAAGGAGCATCCCTGCCAGTACCAGGCAGCGGCTTAATGCTCCTATAGGCCCTTTATGGCCTCCGTTAGCTCGTCAAGCGAGCGGATTTCCAAATCTGGTACCGGGTCGTCACCGGTAAGCTGCGATTTTCTACGATTAAGCCAGACTGAGGTCATTCCAGCTCTATTTGCACCACCAACATCTCCAAATGGCCAGTCCCCTACATATAGAGCGTGTGTTGGCGTTGTGTCGAGGGACTCTAGTGCATGAGCGAAAATTGCCCCGCACGGTTTAGCTGCTCCTATGTCAGTGGTAGTTATTGACGCGAAATAATCACGCAGACCTGAAACCTCGATTTTAGGAAGATGGGTCGCTATAGAACCATTGGTAACCACGCCTAGTCGGTAGTGGCCACGGAGGGCATCCAGACAGGGAATAACATCATCGAAGATCGGCACATCATACTGTCGTACTCCTGTCCAGATCGTAGCGGGATCCAAGCCTAAGCCATCGACAGATAAACGCAAACGCTCTATGACACGGTTCCAGACGCGGCAAGCGACCCCATAATCATCCATATTGCCCCATGGAGCTGTTTGCGTGTTCTTGATCTGGTCCCATATTTCCTCTGCTGCTTTGTAGTACGCCACCAAAAGCACCTCGCCGTCGACACCGGGAAGCCTCTGACAAATTGAATTGGAAGTTGCTAAGACCGCGCGCCGACAGCTACTCTCATCATCCATCAGAGTGCCGTCCCAGTCGAAGAAGATGGCGTCAATCATTGCTCAGGCACACCTTGCACTCAGTTACGTTATCCTTGATGTCGACGACAATGTTAAATTGCTTTTCGAATATGTACCCTGGGGAACCGTCATTAGTTCGAAGGGTCGCATGAAACTGAACAAGCCAACTACTTGGCGCAGTTAACTGTATGGTGCTCGGTCTGAAGAGATATAACAGGGCAATAGCGTCAAAGACACCAGGCAGCATGTTGTTATTGAAGCCGGTAGGGGCGGTAAGGTGCTCGATGAGACGGACCGGCAGTAGCCCACAGGGTGCGGGAACGAAGATCAAGTACGAGTGACGACAGGGTCTCCAAGGAACTGATGCGCAAATCATCCGGAGTTGATGTCTGGCAGATACTGTCCTCGCCCTCGCGGTCCCCCAGCCAGTGGCCAAGGTTCCAAGGAGATACCGTTCTTTGGCCATCTATGAGTTTGCTCCAGCGTTGGCCACGACGCACGCTGTTAGCGAACGAGGTGGGCTCATTGCTCTCGCGACAGTGATTGGTATGCCAGTACAGTTCTTCTGCGGCAAGATCCCTCCCAATAGGTCCCGCTGGAGTGAACTCTATCTCAAAGCCAGACCCGGATGCCTCAGCAATGATCATATTTACTGTGGCAAGTGGAGCGTGGTTGAGCAACATATTCTTAGCCTCTATGAGCGTTTGACACTGTAGTACAGTGCGTTTGAGCCCCACATAGAGCTGATCGCCGGTAGCTTCCTTGGCTGTACAGTCCAGACCGGCTGCTACCACGCCAATACCAGTCGAGTTCAAGCCGAATTTTCCGGGCTGTCCGACTTCGCTTATGACCACGTGATCAGGTCCATCCTCACATCGGCTTCGCAGGATCACTCTGAAGGCCGCTACCTCCGGGCGCCAGTCCCAGTTTTGTCCGAGCAGCACCGTGCTCGTCGTCGAGCGACCAGCTCCTACAAACACATTCGAGCACTCACCGAGGGCAACTTCAGAAAAGATGATCTCATAGCGAGCCGTTAGCGCGTAGATATCGAACAAGTGGCAGCGAGCTCCTTCAGCGATGCCTTCGAGCTCAGCCGCTAAGAGCTGGTTGAGTCGGTGTGTTGGTTCGGCGAATTTTTCAGCACGGCGACGAATGTCAGTGCGAGTAAGGCCGAATCGGGAAAAGAAATCACTGTAGAAGTCTATTGCTTGTTCAATTAAACGGCGCAGCATTCTTCCATGCTGGTACCCACGTTCCACACTAGTTCCTTGCAGTTCAACGACTGGGATTTCGGCCATCAGGAAACGTTACCAACATTTATGGGAAATTTTTTTTGTGTGGTTGGAGTATTCCCTTTGGGAAACAATTCCTTATTGGCTTTAAAGATCCCCCAGGAGTCCAATATCATATAGTCTCTTAACAAACTTTTACGACCCGATTATAGCCTGGTTCTAGGCTATGGTTAATCTCTGATTTTCCGCGATTACATCTTGATTTGCGCTTCGGTAACCAGCGCATTAGGGATAATTGGATTATTTTAACGGGCCTCTATAAAACTCTTTAAGGTGAAATAATCATGCAGATTGAAAAGGAGCTCGCGTATAGTTCATTGCATTTGGGAAAATATTTGCTGGTCGTCCATGGTCAGCACTTTGGTAGTATTAGTAACTACTTCCAGCACGGTCTTTAGCATTCCCGTTCATCGCCTGCAGATTCTCGCTATAGTGATCGCTCCTTGCAGCCACGACCCTGGACCGCTCGATGCGCATTAAAAGGTAGTGTTAGTTTCGTTGACAGTCGGGGCAATAGAAGCTGGTTCGACCACCCTGACGGAATGCGCGAATTCTCGCGCTGCAGCGCGGACATGGTTGGCCCGCACGGCCGTAAGCGGCAAGCTCAACTGCGAATCGGCCTGGATCACCATTTGGAGTGCGGTAGTCACGTAAAGTCGTGCCTCCGGTATCGATCGCTCGCTGCAGCACAGTTCGCACTGCTACAACGATTCTGTCAATTCTCATGCGTTTCAGGCTACCGGCTGCTGTCGCAGGATTAATTAAAGCAGCGAAAAGAGCTTCGGTTGCGTATATGTTACCGATTCCAGCAACAATGCGACTATTTAGCAGTAGATTCTTGATAGAGACGATTCGCTTCCGGGTTACACGGAAGAGATATTTGCTATCGAAGCGATCGCTTAGTGGCTCAGGACCCAGATGGGCAAGTAGGGGGTGATCATACGGTTTTTCGGCTACATGTAGGGAACCGAAGCGTCGAGGATCGTTCAGCCGCAGGGCTATCCCAGAGCTCATCACTAGGTCGACATGGTCGTGATGTCCGGGTAGCGCGTCAGCTCCAACGATTACAAGTTTTCCTGACATGCCGAGATGGGCGATGAGGCTTTCTGATCCGATTTCAAATACGAGGTATTTGCCTCGTCGAGTTACCGAGCGCACGGTTTGACCCTCGAGCCGAACGGCTAAATCTCCAGCCACCGGCCAGCGTAGACGTGGTTCTCGGACCAACACGCGTTCGATCCGCTGACCGCTCACCAATGGGCGAATGCCTCGTGCGATGGTTTCCACTTCCGGTAGCTCTGGCATATTCAAACGCTACGGAGGTTAGAGATTTACGGCAAGTGCGAACTAACATTCTTCTGTAAGAACGCTAACGAAACGCTAGCAGAGCGTAATGAGAATAACGGCATGTTTTTCTGTCATATGGGGAGAAATCGATGAGAAAAATAAAATTTTTGTTAAGTGTTGTGATGATAGCAATGACGCTCATATCGATGCCTGCGTTGGGGCAAGTGACAGTTGACTCCTCGCTACCTATATACAAGCAAGTACAAGGGGTTTCGGGTAGCCTTAAGAGCGTTGGCTCGGACACGATGAACAATACCATGACGCTTTGGGCGGAAGGATTTTTAGGTATGTACCCAAATGTCCGGATTGAGATTGAAGGCAAGGGATCCAGCACAGCGCCACCAGCGTTGATCGCGGGCACCGCCCAGTTTGGGCCGATGAGCCGCCAGATGAAGGCCGCAGAAGTGGACAAGTTCGAGAGCCAGTATGGCTACCCGCCGACCAAGCTGCCAGCGGCTATCGACATGTTGGCAATCTACGTCAATAAGGACAATCCGATTTGCGCTAAAGGTCTTTCCTTGCAGCAGGTAGATGCGATTTTCTCAACGAACCGACGGGGTGGATATGCTACTGACATTCGGACCTGGGGAGAAGCGGGAGTGAGCGACGACGGTTGGACCAAGAAACCGATCAGCCTGTATGGCCGTAACTCAGCGTCGGGCACCTATGGGTTTTTCAAGAAGACAGTGCTAGGTGATGGCGACTACAAGGCATCGGTCAAGGAACAGCCCGGCAGTTCTTCGGTCGTACAGGGAGTTGCCGCTGATGTCTCAGGTATTGGCTATTCGGGCATAGGATACTTAACCGCTGATTCCTGCGCTGTGCCGCTGGCGTATGATAAACTTTCGTTGGCTATACCAGCAGCACCAGAGTACGCGTACACCGGCGAGTATCCGTTGTCGAGGTTTTTGTACGTCTATCTAAATCACCGGCCCGGCAGCGATCTCGATCCGTTGCGCCGCGAGTTCATCAAGTACATGTACAGCGAGCAAGGTCAGAAGGATGTGATCAAAGATGGATATTACCCAATTACCAACGCAATAGCGGTTCAGGCTGTGCAGTCGCTGGATATATAAGACGTTTTGCACCTGCATGATAAGCAGCTCATTAGCTCACAGATGTGTGGTTCATACATGAGGCAGTGGTCCTCGTAACCGAACAGCATGAAATTGAAAAGACCGTGCAGAACAGGAAGGAGAAAAGTCTGAGTCCTAAAGCATTCACGGGTTATAAGCGCGTCCGCAAAGCGCGCGCTAGTGTTCGTATTTCAGAGACTATCTCCAAATTGGTTATCACTATCGGTGGCATTGGCGTAATTGCCGCGGTATTCCTAGTGTTTGTATTTCTAGCATCGGTAGTAGTGCCGTTAGTTAGTCAGTCACGACTAGAGGATTCAGTAGAGCAGAAAAGGACTGATTCCAGGTCAGCAAACGTTTCTTCGGCAATAGATCAATTCTTGATATTAGATGAATTTCATATTGCTGCCGTTGAACTCGTGGACGGCGGTCGAGCGGTCCAACATTACCGCATTGATGCAGGCGTAGCTGCCGGCCAGGAACTGCTCGGTCATCTACCATTATTCAACCGAGTGCCGACTGCACTGAATTATTCCGATTCAGATGGCGCTTTGGTTGCTGGATTTTCTGACGGCACTATCCAAATAGGTCAGGTGCTGTTTACCACTAATTTCTACGAAAACGAGGATGTGCCAGTTGAGCTGCGAAGCCTGTCCGAGGGTGAGGTATCGATCTTGCAGGGAGCTACTGTGCAACGCACACCAATCGGCCAACTTCGGGAGCAGCGACTGGAGGTGCGCATCGACGATCCGATCAAGAGCGGCCACGATGGGGCAGTGCTGCTAATCGATCAGGTAGTGCGTTCGGTCGGTCCAGTCATCGCTATGGTAACAGATGATGGGATGTTACGAGTCCGTGCCGTAAGGCGCCGTACTAATATACTTACCGGCCGTGTAACGGCTTCGATAACCGGCGGGACAATCCCAATTCCCGGTTTTGACCGGGATTCTGTTTTGGCTGCTGTAATGATCAGTGGCAATGCAGATGCGGTCTATGTCTTGTGGGAAAATGGCGAATTCATCCGCTTTGACACGCGTGATTTTCGCCAGCCGGGTGTGGTAGAGCAAGGAGATCTACTTGCGGAAAGTTTCGCGAGAGTTACTGTAGCCCGGTTTCTCCTCGGGCGCGAAACCCTCCTAATAGGTGACAGCGAAGGTCGGGTGAGAACATGGTTTCGGGTCCGTCAAGAAGGTGCTACAACTCCGGATAATTTAGTCCTTACGAGAGCACACGTATTTCGCGGATCATACCCAGTCACAAGTATCGATAGTTCGTCGCGGAAGCGCATGATAGCAGTGGGATACGAGGACGGCAGCGTAAGAACTTTTTACATTACCTCAGGCGTGACTTTGGCTTCGGATCAACCTTTTATTGGAGAATCAATTATTGCCATTGCGCTCAGTCCACGGGACGATACTGTAGCAGCGGTAACAGAAAGAGGGTTCGCGCTACTCACTTTTGACAATCGTCATTCAGAGGCGACGATACGATCTGTATTTGGAAAGGTCTGGTACGAGGGAAACACCGATCCCGAGCACGTCTGGCAGTCTTCAAGTGCTACCGACACGTTTGAAGCAAAATACGGTCTGGTGCCACTGATATTCGGGACAGTCAAAGCGACCATCTACTCGATGCTATTTGGTGTGCCGATAGCACTGTTTGCCGCCGTCTATACAAGCGAGTTCCTGAACCCTAAGCAACGTGCTCGGATAAAGCCTGTAATCGAGATGATGGCTAGTTTACCAAGCGTGGTGTTAGGCTTCTTGGCGGGGATAGTGTTCGCGCCGCTGGCCGAGCGAGCGGTGCCGGTGATCCTGGTCGCTTTAGTAGTATTACCTTTGACGTGTGTGCTAAGCGGATATTTTTTTCAGCTCCTACCTGATCATTCCGCAGTCAAACTATCCCGCTACCGTATCTTCTTCATCCTAGCTGGGACACTTCCTCTAGGGGTTGCGATCTCCTTTTTAGCCGCCCCGGCAGCTGAGCGCATGCTTTTTGCTGGAGATATAAAGCTTTGGCTAGACGGCCAGATAGGTGGAGGCGCGGGAGGTTGGGTTCTAATGCTTTTCCCACTTATCGGACTGGGAACCGTGTGGTTTCTTTCGCAGTGGCTTTCGCCGCGGTTGCGTTTGTTTTACCGTCGATTGCCGTCACGGAAAGTAGCAGTACTCGAGATTTTGAAGTTCGTGGTCGGCGCGGCTTTCACTGGGGGGACAGCGCTGTTATTTGGGCATCTACTGGATACAGCAGGTCTTGACTCACGCGGATCTTTTCCAATTTTTGGGTCAGTCTTCGGCACGTTCGTGCAACGCAATTCACTGGTCGTGGGATTCGTAATGGGTTTCGCGATAATCCCGATCATCTACACGATTGCTGATGATGCTCTGAGAAGTGTGCCGGATCATCTGCGTTCCGCATCGCTCGCTTCCGGTGCGACACCATGGCAGACCGCAGTCCGCATCATCGTGCCGACAGCTATGAGCGGTCTATTCTCGGCTGTGATGATCGGGCTCGGCCGGGCCGTGGGCGAGACCATGATTGTTCTTATGGCGGCTGGCAACACACCGATCCTGGAGATGAACTTGTTCAACGGTTTCCGCACACTGGCGGCAAATATTGCTGTTGAATTGCCGGAAGCCGTTGTTGGCAGCACTCACTATAGGATTCTGTTCCTTGCTGCGCTGACATTGTTCATGATCACCTTCATTCTGAACACTATTGCTGAAACGGTAAGACAACGCTTTCGCCGTAAGGCATTCGAGCTGTGACGACTCCGGTCCCCGTATCACCAAAGCGTGTTGTACGGCAGCGTGCTCCACGCTCGGGTGCTTCACTGGTAGCAAAGGGTCAGCCGATTATGTGGTTGACCGGCGGAACATTGGTGTTCGCAATGATCATGACAGTAGGCCTTCTTTTGCTCATTTTGGTCCGCGGAATGGGCACTTTTTGGCCTGTCCCTGTTAATTTATTTAAGCTGGCTAATGGAACGGTTCAATTAGGGGAAGTGGCGCGGCAGGATAGGTTCCAGCCGCGCGTTGAAGCGTTAGCAGAGATGTCGCTAGAGGATAAACAGGCGGCTGAAGCGTTGTTAGAGCAGCAAAATGGGTGGTCAACTCGTTGGTTAGTGCGCACTGGGAATTTTGATTTCACTGGGGTTCACTTCAACTGGGTTGAAGACTTCACGCTGGCGAACCAATCTGCTCCACAGTGGGCGGTTGTGTTAGAGCGATTGACGTGGGGACGCTTCTATGGCGAACCAGTGGGGTTTTTTGTTGACGGTGAGCAAGTCGCGTTCGAAGCTAGTACCGCTTGGCAAGAGTTCAAACGCTACCACCCGGTGGTGAAGAAGATTCGCTATGAACGTAAGCAGGTTGAACGACGCGAAATTGGGGATGTTAATTACCGCTTGGAACGAGCAAGGATAGCTTTCCGGGAAGCGGAGCTTGTATTAGCGGATGCTTGGGCTACAGGCTCAGTCGCAAAGATAGAGTCAGCTCAGATTAAGCTGGAAGAGGAGCGGGATCGGGCGGACACCATTGAGAATCGTGCCAATACCGAGTACGCGTCAATCCGTGAGCGGATCGATACTCTAAAGGAGGATAGCGGTCGGTATAATCTTCTGATGCGGCTATCAAGTGGCGCTGAGGTCGAGGTGCCTCTCAATCAGATTGTGCGTGGCTATCCAGCGAATCAGCTCGGTCCGTTACAGAAAATAGGTATATATCTTTCTCGATGGAAAGAATTTATTACCACCGATCCGCGCGAGGCTAATAGCGAAGGCGGGGTCTTCCCGGCAATATTCGGCACGGTAATGATGACCTTACTAATGTCTCTGGCGGTAATGCCATTCGGGGTGATAGCGGCTCTCTATCTGCGAGAATTTGCTAAGCCAGGTCGTATAGTCTCGACCGTGCGCATAGCCATTAACAATCTTGCTGGTGTGCCGAGCATCGTTTTCGGCGTATTTGGTCTTGGCTTCTTCAGCTATCTTGTTGGTGGAGGCATCGATGAATTGTTATTCAGGGCAAAGCTTCCAAACCCGACTTTTGGCACTGGTGGCATCCTGTGGGCATCGTTGACCCTATCGCTGCTAACTTTGCCAGTGGTGATTGTTGCTACCGAGGAGGCACTCGCGGCAGTCCCCGGATCTATGCGAGAAGGTTCCTACGCGTGCGGCGCGAGTCAGTGGCAGACGATCAAGCGAATCGTCATGCCGCGTGCTATGCCGGGTATCATGACAGGGATGATCCTTGCGATGGCTCGAGGAGCAGGTGAGGTAGCTCCGCTAATGCTGGTGGGAGCGGTGAAGCTCGCCCCGGAATTGCCAATTGATCGTTACTTCCCGTTCGTGCATCTGGAACGAAGTTTTATGCACCTTGGATTTCATATTTTTGACGTCGGTTTTCAGAGCCAGAATAGCGAAGCGGCCATTCCCATGGTATTTACCGCGACTCTTTTGTTAATTCTCATGATAATGCTCTTAAACGTGACGGCTGTTCGTCTAAGAAGCCGTCTGCATAGACGCTTCGTAGTTAATCAGTTCTAGGGGTCTAAAGATGGATGTAACCAAACATGAAACTGGTGAGACAGATGGTTTAAAAGCGGGGGCACGCAGCGACGATAGACGTCAGATCAATTCCAAGTCCGAAGGAGATGTTTTTAAGGCATCAGGGCCTGAAAGAGATAACTTGCTGGAGCGCATCGCCGCAGGCGAATTCATCGAACCGGCCATTCACCCCAGCACACGCCAGCTTGAAAATGTGCTCGAGATCAAGAACTTTAGTCTTTGGTATGCGCAGTTGCAGGCGCTGTTTGATGTGTCGATGAGCATTCCCGACGGCAAGGTAACTGCGCTCATCGGACCGTCTGGATGTGGTAAATCGACTTTACTACGTTCTGTTAACCGGTTAAACGATCTTCTTGATATAGTACGTACACAGGGCGACATGGTTTTGTCTGGCGACTCGATCTATACCGCAGGTACTGATGTAATCGAACTACGAAAACGCATGGGCATGGTCGCTCAAAAACCTAATCCGTTTCCTATGAGCATCTATGAGAACGTGGTGTACCCGCTGCGGATCGACGGTGAACGGGACAAAAAGGTGCTCGATTCCGTATGCTACAAGGCATTGCAGGGAGCGGCACTTTGGGATGAGGTGAAGGACCGTTTACAGGAGAGTGCGTTGGGTCTCTCTGGCGGCCAACAGCAGCGTCTGTGCATCGCTCGCGCTGTTGCTGCGGAACCGGAGGTGCTCCTGATGGATGAGCCGGCTAGCGCCTTAGATCCAATCGCCACTAGCAAGATCGAGGATCTGATTCACGAACTCAAGGGCGCTTACACCATCCTGATCGTTACCCACAATATGCAACAGGCTTCACGTGTTAGTGATATTACCGCATTTATGTATCTGGGGCGGCTTATCGAATTCGCACCGACCGAGGAAGTATTTATAAACCCTCAATTGAAAGAGACTGAGGCCTATATCAGTGGCCGGTTTGGATAATGTCCTTGATGAGTAAGAAGAACGCCAACATATTCGAGGATAAGTAGAGATGGGATATTTGAAAGAGCGCAACGGTGTACGCAATATGCTTGTGATCGTGATTGTAGCTGGGTTTATGATCAGCTGTGCAACGCCAAGCAATAGGTCCGCCGAGGAGTCAAACCTGGATCTCAGTACCTTCAACAAGCCTGGTTTTGTCATTTTGGAAGAGGATGGTCGACTATGGGTGTTTCGAGAGAGGTCGACAGATCTCGCCAAGTTTCTGAAAGTCGGTGAGCCAGCTAGGCAAGTGGTGCGTCCCAAGGCTGGACTAGATGGAGTGACGCTGAAGTCCACAGAAAGCGCAACGATCGACGAGTATCTGACAACATTACCGGGTTTCTACACCCAAATGGAAGACGGTAGGCTGTGGGTGTTCCGATCTGAGAGCCCCGAACTAGAGGAGTTTCTGAGAACGGGTGAGGCAGCTAAGCATGTGGTAAGGCCGCTGTCAGGCCCATTCGGACTGACTCTAAAGTCTGTAGAAACGCAGCTAATTGATGCGTACCTGGCGGCATGGGAAGAGACGGAAAAACAGTAGGTACTATATGGCTGATTATACATTTACAGAAACGGTCTTAAAGTCGACCATAGTCGGAAGATATTATAGTAGTTGCTGGATATGAGTGATCCACACCCAGTACGACAACAGTTTGAACGTGAGATTGAGGAATTGGTGCAGCGGTTGGTAAATCTTGCACAGGCAGTTGAAGCATCTCTACTACAGGCGACTCATTCCCTGGTGGATCAGAACTCCGAATTGGCTGATCAAGTCATCATTAAGGAAGATGCCGTTAACGCTGCGACCTACGACATAGAGGATTATATCAATACAGTGATAGCTCGTGAGCAGCCAGTAGCTACTGATCTTCGCTTCATCATCACCACGCTGCACGTAGTTATTGCTCTAGAGCGAGTTGGAGATCTGTCCGTTCACATAGCTAAAGTGGCTCAGAAGTTATCCGGGGAGACGTACATCAAGCCTTTAATCTCGATGAACGTGATGGCCGAACGGGCAGTCCAGATGGTGAGTCAGGCCGTGAATGCTTACGTTAGTCGTGATGCACAGGCTGCCGACGAAGTTGCCGCTGGTGACGACCTTATTGACAATACCTACTCGCAGTTGTTTCGTGAATTACTCACATACATGATGGAGTCGCCCAGTACTATCGCACAAGCACAGACTCTATTGTTTGCGGCTAAGCAGTTCGAACGAGTGGGTGATCATGCAACCAATATCTGTGAGGCTGCTACCTATGTGGCAACTGGCCGACGGGTTGACCTGAACCATTAGAATACGACCCTGCATGCGGGAAAATGCTAGCAGATCAAGGGAGATGGGGTGTTGGCGAGAGTATTTATGGGTAAGTCGACATGTCGCGAAGGTTGGTATAGCAAAGTACCCGATTTAGGCGATTCATGATGTGGACGTGGAGCCGACAATTGTGACAGCTTGCAAAACTTCAAACAGGGTTTTTCTTGCTGATCTATTCGGCAGGTTTTCTGGGTCCAACCATAGCTGGAGATGGAGCTATCAGCTGGTCGAGAATTGCCGCTGCGACGACTGTTTAGTTTGAGGAGTCTTAACTAACTATGGACGCGTATTTCATTGGAATCGATTTGGGTGGATCCAAGATCCTCGCTACCATTTTTAAGGATGAACAAGTCCTGGAATCAGCAATAAACTCTACTGATCCGTTAGCTGGCGAAGAAGGCCTGGCACGGGACCTAGTCCGAACTGTCGAGGAGGCACTGGAGGCCGCAAAAGTTCAGAAATCGTCGGTTGTTGCTATAGGGATTGGTGCTCCCGGACCTCTCAATATTAACCTTGGCACACTCGTGGGATCTCCGAATTTGGGGATATCCGACTTCCCGATCCGTGCTTGTTTGGAGAAAGCATTTGCGGTTCCAGTGCTTTTGGAAAACGATGTCAACGCCGGCACGTACGGAGAGTACTGTTATGGAGCAGCTCAAGGGCGTCGCCATGTGATAGGCGTATTCCCTGGTACCGGCATCGGCGGGGGACTCATTCTAGACGGAAAGCTTTACCGCGGATCCCGAGGTAACGCAGGAGAGGTGGGCCACACTATAATTCAACTTGGCGGTCCGATGTGCGGCTGCGGTCAGCTTGGCTGCCTCGAAGCGCTCGCCAGTCGGAGCGCCATCGCTCGTGATCTGGTGGCACAAGTGGCAATTGGCAAGGTGCCTACGGTAGCAGCCGAAGCTGGAACGGACGTGCGGGAACTGAAAAGCAATCTTATTGGACGTGTACTGTCTTCCGGGGAGGAACCGGCCCTGGAGTTGCTGTCCCGAGCTGTGGAGCGGCTAGGGATTGGGATAGCCAATTGTGTCAATTTGTTGAACCCGGAGATGATAGTACTCGGTGGCGGGCTTGTAGAGAAGCTCGGTTCATGGCTTGTGGAGCGCGCTACGGACTCAATGAGAAGGCACGCTTTACCCACGCTTGTCGATGGCGTTGAGGTTGTTGTCGCCACGCTTGGTGATGAAGCAGTCGTGCGCGGCGCAGCAAGGCTTGCACACGAAACGTTAGTTTGAGCAGGTATATTTGTTGTTCGAGAGGAAATCATCCGCACGGACATAGATAGTATTGTGCATGAGTGCATTCCGTAATCTTGAGTAAATCCAACCGCTCCGCAGGGCAACCCTTTTAGTATTATCTGGGGTATGATTTTACGTTACAAGTTCAGGTGAAAATACGTAAAACTACGGAAAATCAATCCCAGGTAAGAGAACCCGCGGTTTGATACTCGGTTACTCGGGTCTCGAAAAAGTTCTTTTCCTTGTTAAGGTCAATCGTCTGCGCCATCCACGGAAACGGATTCTCGCGCTCGTACTGTTTAGGCAAACCGATGCGTTCCACGCGTCGGTCGGCGGTATACTCGACATAAGCGGCAAACTGATCAGCATTGATACCGAGCAGTCCTCGCGGACAGGCGTCGCGTGCATAGGCGGTTTCAAGATCCACGCCTCTCTTGATTAAATCGATTACCTCATTTTGGAACGTCTGAGTCCAAGTATCCGGATACTCTGACTTGATCGTGTTGATCAAGTCAGATCCAAACGCAAGGTGGACACTTTCGTCTCGCATGATGAATTCGAACTGCTCGCCGACGCCAATCATCTTGTTCTGTCTCTTGAGCGCCAGCATCATAGCGAAACCCGCGTAAAAGAAGATACCCTCCATGATCACATAGTAGCCGATAAGATCATGAAGTAGCTCTCGCACCCCTTGCTCAGTGGTTGGGTCAAATCCAGGAGCGAAGATTGAGCGGGTCATCTCGATAACGAGCTGATCCTTTTGTTCTATCGACGGAATAGTCCGGTACATCGTGTAGATTTCCTCCGGATCCAATCCCAAAGTGTCACAACAGTAGATAAAGGTGTCGGTATGGATGGCTTCCTCAAATGCCTGCCGCAAAAGGTACTGACGGCATTCCGGGTTAGTTACGTGCGCATAGACGGCTAGGACGATGTTATTGGCGGTGAGCGACTCGGCTGTGGAGAAGAAGCCAAGGTTCCAGAGGATCAAGCGTCGTTCGTCCTCCGTAAGCAGATCCTGAGCCTTCCATTGCTCAACGTCTTTCTGCATTGATACCTCTTCGGGAACCCAGTTGTTGGCCACGCCGGACTTATAGTAGTCGCGTGCCCAGGAATAGCTCAGCGGCAAGATCTTATTCGGATCGGTTGCGGTGTTGTTTATTATTCCCACGGTATCCCTCGCTGTTATTACTGACAGGCTTCGCAGTCTTCGCCAAGTTGACAAGCTTCGCCGTTAAGGTTCGAGTTTTGCCCGTTGGTTAACGGTTCAGCGTCGTTTAGGACACCCGGTTCCACTGGATTGTTACCTTCACGTTTTTGCGTAAACCCGTATTGACTCCCCAGTGTAGATTTCTCTATCTGGCTAGCGGCTAGCGTGCGTAAGTAATAAGTGGTCTTTAGTCCCAGGCGCCACGCAGTCTGGTATATTTGAGAAAGCGCTTGCCCAGAGGTTCCACGCATGAAGACGTTGTGAGACTGACTTTGATCTATCCACTTGCCACGCGCTGCAGTCATTTGCAGACAGTGCAGAGGATCAATCTCGAAAGCGGTCCGGTACTTGTCACGGACTTGTTCCGGGATGGAATTCATGTTCTGAACGCTTCCATCGTGAAACTTAAGCTCCTCAAATCGGTCACGGTTCCATAAACCAGCACGTTTAAGATCATCCACCAAGTAAGGGTTGGCTACGGTGAACTCTCCCGAGATGTTTGATTTAACGTAGACATTCTGATAAATCGGTTCGATTGAAGGAAAACAGCCGGAGATCGTGGAGATAGTCGCTGTTGGGGCAATCGCCATTGTGTTGGAGTTACGCATGCCATGCTCGCGCAAATGGGCACGAACTGGGTCCCAATCAAGTTCTCCTCCTCGGGTTACTTCGACGGGTACGCCCCGCTCCTGTTCTAGTAAGTCTAGTGTGTCATGAGGCAGGATACCGCGTTCCCACTGCGACCCCATATAGCTTGAGTAAGAGCCGCGTTCAGATGCCAAGCGCGACGAGCTCATAATTGCGTGGTAGGAAATCAGCTCCATCGAGCGATCGGCGAAGGTGATCGCTTCCTGAGACTGAAATGGAATGTTTAGCTTAAACAGCGCATCCGCGAAGCCCATTAAGCCTAGCCCAACCGGCCGATGGCGTTGATTGGCCTCTTGAGCTTCAGTGGTGGGGTAAAAAGAGATGTCGATCACATTGTCTAGCATACGCATTGCTGTTTCGATGGTGGTGGCGAGCGTTTGTGTCTGCAGGGTGCCATCGACTACATGTTTCTCTAGGTTTATCGAGCCGAGATTGCAGACGGCAGTCTCTTCGCGCGAGGTATTAAGCGTGATTTCGGTGCATAGGTTGGAACTGTGTACTACCCCAGAATGATCTTGCGGAGAACGAATATTGGATGGATCTTTGAAGGTGATCCACGGATGGCCGGTCTCGAATAGCATCGATAACATCTTTCGCCATAGTTTTAATGCGGGGATCGTTCGAGTGCGCGATAGCTCGCCTGCTGCTGCTTTCCTTTCATACTCGACGTAACGTTCTTCGAAAGATTTTCCATATAAGTCGTGGAGGTCCGGCGTCTCATCTGGCGAGAAAAGCGTCCAGTTACCGTCGGTGGCAACCCGCTTCATGAATAGGTCGGGGATCCAATTAGCGGTGTTCATATCATGGGTGCGGCGACGTTCGTCGCCAGTGTTGCGCCGCAGATCAAGGAAGTCTTCGATATCCAGATGCCAAGTCTCAAGGTAGGCGCAGGTGGCACCACGTCTCTTTCCGGATCGGTTGATCGCTACGGTTACGTCACTGGCAATCTTGAGAAAAGGAATTACACCCTGACTCTCCACGTTGGTGCTCTTGATATGGGCGCCGGTACCTCGGAGGGAAGTCCAATCATTGCCCAGACCACCCGACCATTTGGAGAGCTGTGCGTTATCGGCCAGTGACTTGAAGATATGATCAAGATCATCCTCAACAGTTGTCAGGAAGCAGGAAGAAAGCTGAGGGTGGCTAGTGCCTGAATGAAATAGTGTGGGGGTGGACGGCACGAATCGCAGGGTAGAAATCACCCGGTAGAAAGATTCTGCTTTTCCATCTCGGTCATCTTCGTTCCAAGATAGTCCCATAGCAACACGCATCCAGAAAGCCTGCGGTGTCTCCAGTAACTGGTCGCCAGTACGCGCAAAGTAGCGCTCGTGCAGAGTCTGCACTCCCATGAAATTGAGCAGATCGTCACGTGCGGTGTCGAGCGATGAAGATAACCGGCCGAGATTAAACTCCAAAAGCCGCTCATCAAACACTCCATCTTCCACGCCGCGGCGAATTCCGCGTACGAATGCCTGTCGATAGCCATCCTCGTGCCTGCGGGCAACACCGATTACCTCACGGTAAATGCGACGCATAAAAAGCCGAGCCGCCACTTTGGCATAGGCTGGATCGCGTTCGACAAACGAGGAGGTCGCCAGCAACACCGCTCGGTCGATGTCTGCTGTAGTAATCCCATCGAAGACATTGCGAACCGTTTCTTGGGCGATTAGTTCTACGTCTATCTCATCACCGAAGCCATGCGTGCACTCTTGGATGGCTTCGCGAATTTCTGATATGTCAAACATCACCGCTCTATCGTCGCGTTTGATCACGGTGAGTTTGCCGAGTAGCGATTTCTCGGCTACTTGATCTTTGCGCTCCTCACGAGCGGTCTGATGTTCGGCGCGATATAGAATATATCGTTTCGCTATTTCGTACAGACCGTGTTTTACTAGATGTTTCTCAACAATGTCCTGGATATTCTCTACGTTCGGATAAAGCTGAAGGAATCGGTCGTCAATCTCCGTGGTGACATCAGTTAACAGGTCGTGTAGCTTGCCGTTTCCAAGTACGGCTTCGACGTGTGGCTCCCCGGAGGCATGCACTGCTTCAGAGATGGCAGTAGCGATACGCTCTCGATCAAAGCCGACGACCTCGCCAGTGCGCTTAATGACCTTTAGGTTGGCCATGGCCCCTCCCTTTGTGCGCCGTGTGCGGCGTACCTGACGAACGTAAACTGACCCCGAGGGGACGCGCAATCCCCGGCGTGGAGAACCCCTATTCGGGGTCCTCTTGGCCGCTAGCGAGCATGACCACGTCCGTGTCAATGTCGACAAGGCCCTCAGCTCGCATCGTATCCAGATTTCTGGTTGTCTGTTGGCGATAAGAGTGGTTGTCCGCTTCGATCAGAGAGATCAGATCATTTATATGGAGGGGACCTTTGTTAGCCAATATTTTGAGGATATTACCTCGTTGCTGGCGATTGGAGCCTTCAAAAGAGCGCTGCTGGGAGTAGTGAGCGCTACGACGATTAGGATTGGGAATGGTTCGAGCAAGAAAAGCACCATAGTCCATTAGTGCCCAATACCACCTGCGCGGATCGGACCGATCGAGCGCTTTTTCCAGCAGGGGTAACAACTCTCGGTCACTGATCTGCTTGCGGTTTGGGTAAAATTCATGCAACGCCGCGCGACGGATGTTGGTCTCCACGAAAACGGCCGGTAATCCGAAGCCGAAAGCCTGCACCGCGCCAGTAGTGGCGGGGCCGACACCGGGTAATGACCTCAGGTCAGCCGTATCTTGTGGGACACGACCATTAAAACGGCGCGTTACTACGGCAGCGGTACGGTGTAGTGCTACTGCGCGTCGGTAGTAACCCAGGCCACTCCACATCGACAGAATATCTTTGCGGTCAGCTGTTGCTAGAGAATTGACATTAGGGAAGCGATTAACGAATGGGTTAAAATGGTTTATCACCCGCGATGTCTGCGTCTGCTGTAGCATGAACTCAGAGACCAGTATCCGATAGGGATCGCGCGTCTGCCTCCATGGGAAGTGACGCCCGTAGCATCGGTAATGGTTCAAAACCCGACGACGGAAGTGAACGATGTTAGACATGCACGATCTCATCATTATAGGCGCTGGACCTGCCGGACTATCTTGTGGAATTGCAGCCGAGTCTGCTGGGCTGGATTACGTGTTGGTGGAAAAAGGCTGCGTAGTCAACTCACTTTTTCATTTTCCACGAAATATGATCTTTTTTTCGTCTTCGGACCGACTGGAAATAGCGCGAATTCCTTTTTCCACGATGGCGCGCAGGCCGTCGCGAGCTGAAACTGTCGAATACTATAGACGCGTGGCTGATAGGTTTGCTGTGCGGGTGAGACAGTACCATACGGTTACCCAGCTCCGTCGGAATAGCATTGATGATAGCGGAAATTTTGAGGTTATCACCCAGAGTGGATCTCAGACCCAGCGAATGTCTGCACGTGCCGTAGTGGTCGCTACCGGCTTCTTCGATTGGCCGCGTCATTTACGAATTCCGGGTGAGGAGTTGGCAAAAGTAGTCCATCATTTTAAAGAAGGTCACCCGTACTACGATCGCGACGTGGCTGTTGTCGGCGGCGTGGACAAAGATGGGCCGC
>CAZTZA010000021.1:23474-30912 GCA_964618015.1 uncultured Spirochaetaceae bacterium
TCCTCCTCCTGCTGTTCACTGGCCGAGTCTCCGCTGTTGTCGGCGGCGGCAGCGCTGCAGTAGAAACAGCGTTAGAGCTACAAAGGTCGGGAGCTCGGGTCACGCTGATTCATCGAGGGGACAAGGTACACACCAAATATTGGATTCAGCAGGAGATAGAGAACCGTATCGGGCGCGGAGAGATTAATTGGTTACAGCATGCTCAGGTCGAGCGCATTGAAGAGAAGGTAGTAGCGGTGCGCCAGGGGGACGGGCTGCAAATGTTGCGAAATGACGCCGTAATTGTACAGATCGGCTATCGACCGGATCTCAGTCTATTAGAGAACGCTGGTGTTACGTTGACTCGTCCCGATCGGGCGCCGTGGTACGATCCTGATACTTTCCAGACTGACGTCCCCGGACTTTTCGTATGCGGATCGGTCGCGGCCGGCGACCGGGCCGGGAGTATTTTCATCGAGACGGCTCGCTTTCATGGGGAGAAGATCGTAGGGATGCTAACGGATGACTTCGCAGCTTCGCGGTGATCAGGCTGGCGACGTTGTCTTCATCCAGATTCGGCCAAGGTCTAAGCGCCTCGTTTATCTGGTGGGGTAGTCGCGCTCCCAAGATCGCAGCATGTACGCCCGGTTGGGCAAGTACCCAGCCGAGCGCTATTCGGGCCAGAGGTTGATTTTCCACTGCTGCGCGTAGATCTTGGATTACCTCGAGATAGCTGCTGAGACGCGGTTCTTGGAAATTAGGATGCTGCCGTCGCCAATCGTTGCCAGGAAGCTGCGCAACTCGCTTACGATCAAAGCGAGTGGTTAGCATGCCATTTTGCAACGGACTTGAGGCAAGTACGGCTATGCCGTGCCTGCGGCAGTAAGGCAACAGGGTCTCTTCCGCATCACGCTGCAGCAAATTATAGGGAATTTGCACTGTCGAAACAGGGGCGATAGAACTTAAACGTTCGAGATCGCTGACTGTGCAGTTACAGATGCCGGCGGCACCGATTATGCCTCTTTCGCGCTGGCGGGCAAGCTCTTCCCAGCCTTCTTCCAGTTGCCCAGCCGGTGTTGGATGATGGATCTGATAGAGATCAACACGGTCAGTACGCAGTCGTCGCAGACTCGAATTTAGTTCATCGCGAATGCTAGCCCCTGTGAGGCGAGCAAATGGCCTTTTTCGACGGCCCACCCATGGCCAGCCGCATTTCGTAGCGATCTGCACAAGGGAACGACTGTTAGTTCGTTGGGCAAGGGCTTGTCCAATTATCATCTCAGCCCGGCCCCTGCCGTACAATGGAGAAGTGTCCAGCCAGTTGACGCCGTGATCTAGTGCGGCGTGGATAGTAGCCAACGAATCTGCACTGTCCTGCTCTCCCCATCCGCCAGGCCAGCCCGATCCGCCAATCGACCACGTGCCTAGACCGATGCGGCTGAGCTCTCGCGCGTTCATGGAGAAATAGACGGGGAAGTTGATTTTCTGGTTACTGATGAAAATCCAACTTCTGTCGAAGATTGTACGTCTCGTGAAGCAGATTCTAAGAGTTCAACCAATCCCGTGTGGCGTTCGCGAGCCCGGGAGTTGGCTACGGCAATACTCGTGGCCTGAGTGCTACCTACTACTACTACCAGCTGACGAGCTCTAGTTAGCGCGGTATATAGTAAGTTGCGTTGGAGCATAGGGAAGTGTTCAGTGGCCATCGAAATCACTACGGCTGGGAATTCGCTTCCCTGCGACTTATGGATAGTGATGGCATAGGATAAGGCAAGCGAGTCCATGTCCGATGCCTCATACCAAACAGGTCCGGTTGAGAAATGTACCAACACGCGTTGATCTTCCTCTTCCGTATCTTGGACGACGCCGATGTCGCCGTTAAACACTTCTAATTGGTAATTATTTCGAGTCTGCATTACTCGATCACCCACACGGATGCCCGAAGCTCCTTCGATTTCTGCTCCGGCTGGATTGAGTGCCGCCTGAAGATCCCGATTAAGCGCTGCGGTTCCCAGTTCGCCCCGGTTCATTGGCGTTAGGACCTGAATATCCGTAAGCGGATCCAGCCCGAAACGGTCCGAGATGCGTTGGGAGACTAGGTGTACGATCGTGTTCCTTGCTGCTAAGCGGTCCGGACGACTTACAAAAAAATAGTCGCCCAATTCGCCGTCCTTGCTTTGCGGGACATGGCCATTGTTCACCATGTGAGCAGCCATAACGATGGCGCTTCGGTCACCTTGCCGGAATACAGTGGTGAGGCGTGCAATCGGGCATATTCCAGCGTTAATCAAGTCGGCTAATACATTGCCCGGGCCGACAGACGGTAGCTGATCGCTATCACCGACCAGTAGAAGGCGACAATGGCGTGGGACCGCTGCCAGCACAGCATCAAGCAGCGTGACATCAACCATGGACAGTTCGTCGATAATCAGTCCGTCACAGTCGAGAGGATCTTCAGCGTCACGAAGGAAACGGCTCTCGCGTGGGCTGTACTCTAGCAACCGGTGGATAGTTGACGCCGTTTTACCCGCCTGTTCCTCAATCCTTTTTGCGGCACGTCCCGTCGGTGCCGCTAGCAGAATACTCATGCCGGCTTCATCATAAAGTTTAATAATCGAGCGAATTAATGTTGTTTTTCCAGTGCCAGGACCACCGGTTATGATTAGTACAGCGGCTGTAGCGGCTGCTTTAATTGCCTGACATTGCTCTGGCGAGAGCTGCACGCCGCTTTCACGTTCGAAGGTAGTGAGGAGCGTCGGAACCTCTACCACTAACGCCCGCATCTCACGGTTGACCATTAAGAGTAATTGTTCTGAGCAACGCTGTTCGGCGGAGTGCAGATCTTGAAGCGCGATTGAGGAAGCTGCTCTTCCACATAGGACAACAGAACCGCGGCGTTCTAGCGTCTCGATTACATCCCGGATCGCTCCTGACCCTATATCTAGCAGCTTGGTAGTTTCAGTAATAACTTCCTCAATTGGTAAATTCGTATGACCACGGTTCGAACCGGCCGACAGGACGTGAAGAACCCCTGCGGCTGCACGTGCGGGCGCATTGCGGTCTATTCCCAATGAAGCAGCTATGCGATCGGCGATCTGAAAACCGATGCCAGCTACCTCCTCTGCCAACTGATACGGATTTTCTGTCACTGCTCGACGAGCTGTCGATCCGTAACGACGATGGATTCGCAGCGCGTAGGCAGGCGAGATGCCATGTCCCTGTAGAAAGATCATAGTGTCACGTAGCTGTTGATGATCGGCCCACGAGGCGAGGATTCGGTCTCGGCGCTCAGTGCCTATGCCAGAGACCTCGGTCAGGCGTTCTCCGTGCTGATCCAGCACCTCGAGTGAATTGACCCCAAAATGGGCAACGATTCGCTTTGCCAGCGCGGGGCCGACGCCTTTGACTAAACGGGAAGCAAGGAAGCGTTCGATGCCAGTCGCGGTACTCGGAGAAACCGACTGGAACGAAGTCACTGCGAACCGGGAACCATGTACTCGGTGATTAGTCCATGATCCTTTGAGATGCAATGTCTCACCCGGGCGAATCCCAGCCAGAGGGCCAACCGCGATAGGCTGCGAGTTGTCGGCTTCTGACTGGAGGCGAACCACTGCGAACGAACCGTCATCAGTTACGTAGATGATCGATTGAACTGTGCCGCGCAGGAAACCCTCCGTGGATGCGGCGGGTACTTCGTTGGTATTCAGCCGGTTGACTCCCGGAGTTCAATGAAGAAAGTCGCCTCTGAGTCGTTTTTTTCGTAGGAGTGAGCTTGAGATAGATTGCTCAACACACGTTGTAAGATCGTAGCTACTGACGCACCGCGGCGGATCCCGGCAATTTGCTCAGCAGCATCGTAGCCTTTGGGTATAAGCTGGGCCACGTCTAGAGTCGCACCACCGTTAAAACAGTCGACCAAGATGAGACGGTCGCCGGCTATCGCCCTCGCCAAAAAGTGGTTTGGCACATTGCAACCCTCGATATCGAGACCTAGTCGCTTGCCAACCAATAGATAAATGCACGCAAGACTAATAGGCAGCCCACGACCGCGCCTAATTACAGACACTAGATTACTCGCTGCAGGTTTGTAGTATTCGTTTTGGTCGCAACCAGACAAACCGCTAGTTCTGAACAGATAGTGGGCCAAAGTGAAAACGTCCGCGTTGCCATGCTTTTCTTGATAGCCGCTTGCAAACTGGTCCAAAAGAATGGTGAGCGTTCCAGCGGTGTCTTCGCTGAGCTCGTATTCGGCAAGCAAGCAAAACGCTCCTTCCAATTTTTCCTTATCATCTATCAATGCAAGGCAGGTTTTCCAACGTTCGAAGAGTCGCGAGCGTCGCCTTCGGGCGGAAACCTCTCGGAGAAGGTCACAGCGTTCATCGTCTACCTCTATTGACTGTCGCTTGATCTCATCTGTCAGCCCATCCCCAAACGCGCACAGGGCCTTAATCACTTGCTCTTGAACTTCTGGCGTCTCATCGTTCAAGAGTTTGATCAGGAAAGGAAGCTGCCTTTTGTCCATCCATCTTGATGGTAGAGCGGGCGTGCTCTGGAAGCAACGTCACCTCTAGATCGATCTCGTTGCAATGGTGTAAAAACAGCCAAACTGCAACTTGCGTAAGACGAAATCATCCAGCGTTAGCGATTCTCAGGATATCCGTATAGGGCAATAGCATTGTTAGTATGGAAGAGGGACGAGTAGGGAGATTTATAAAACTTATCCGATAAACAGAACTAGTGAGATGCAGGGGACGGTTTTTCAGGCCGTTCTGCACGACTAAGTGTCGTTGACTAGAGCTTGTAACAAGCCAATCGAGTTTTCAATTCCAAGATTTTCACTGCTGCGAAAGTTGCTGCAGACACAGATAGTCACACCACGTACCGGATCGGATAGTACAATAGCGCCGTAGCCTGTCATGTCTCCGTGGTGACCGTAAGCGACAATTTCCGTTCCCTTCAGATAGAGCTCCACTCCCAATCCGTAAGCATTCGAAGGACCAGGAGGGCATTCCTCGGACTTCCTGATCGTTGGTAGGATTATCGATTGCCGACTTGCGTGACTGAGTAGAACGTTAGGGGCCCGAGGGCTTAGCGCCCAAAAAAGGGTAGCGATTTCGCTTGGCCTCGAGTACATGCCCCCGCTAGGCAATCGAAAACCTCGGCCCTTGTGCTGGAGTCCGGCTTTGCGGCTGCTAATCGACCCGTCGACTAGTTGCTCGTACCCAGTGGCGAGATATGTGAGATCTTCGGGTGGTTGGAATCTTGTCGCGCCAAGGCCGAGCGTGGATGAAATCTCATCTGAGACCAGCTTCGTAAAAGGTGTTGCTGCCGATCGCTGAAGTGCCATTCCTAGAATTGCGGCGCCAATGTTTGAGTATTCGAAACGTGACCGTGGCGCATGGGCAAAGCGGGTACAGGGGATAGCATTAAGTAGGACTTTGTCCCAATCGTCCAAGGCTCCAGATAGTAGCTTGGGAATGCGCGGTTCCCGGGAAAGCCCACTTGTGTGGGTTGCCAAGTCGCGCAGAGTGATAACGCAGCGTTGTTCTGCGTAGCCGATGACGGTTTCGATTTCCGGAACGTACCGGGCGACAGGATCATCGATCGCCAGCACCCCGCATTCGTCGAGCCGTAATGCTGCGACTGCCAACACAGTCTTGCTAATTGAGCCGACCCGGTAGATTGTTTCAGTTGAGGCGGGCTGGCGGTTTTCACGATCAGCCCAGCCAGCGGAATAGGTCCAGACAAGGTGACCTTCGTTTAGAACTGCAGCGCTCAGGCTTCCGGTGCCGTCGGCCGCTATCACTGCGTCAAATCGGTTAGCAATTCCCGCCAGTGCCTGAGTCAGCAAGCTACCCTTAAATTAAGTTATTGATTTCAACTGTGTGACTACGCTGACGACAATGCCGGCAAAACTTCAGTTGCAAGCAGCTCCACACAACGCCACCATCTCTCATCGCCGTCAGAGTCCTGCGATATCATCAACAAGTGGCCAAATCCGCCGGTTATATCGATCACATCTCGCAGCCGATCGACTACGGTAGAGACGCTGCCGATAATGCACAATTTTTCCAGGACGTACGACAAATTAATGTCGTCGTCCGCCATCTTCTCATCGATCTTCATCGCATCGTGGACCATGCCAACCTTGAGGATATTAGTCATGTATTGATACGAACGACTATAGACACCTCGTGCAAAATCCCACGCTTCCGCGTCAGTATCGGCTACGATTATACTACGTGCTACGCGCCACTCATTCCGGTCGGGGTTAGGTCTTCCGGCCTTAGCGGCTCCCTCGCAGTACACTTCATATTGTCTTTTAAGTACTGCAGGTGAAACAAGATTCGCGCTAATTGGGATATAGCCTCGCTCACCAGCAGTAAACGCCCCGCGCGACTCCGCTTTTATAATACTTATCGCAATTGGCGGGTGAGGCTTCTGGTATGGCTTGAGAAAATCTCCCATCTCGAGTTCTGGAACGGGATTCTGCACTTTGATGTGCCAGAACTCGTCCTTGAGGTCGAACGGTGCACTGGACTTCCATAGATTCAGCACCATGTCTATACCACGTATTGTCCTCAACCCGACGTCGGCCGGATCGAGACCGAACATCTCCCAGTCACAAGGAACACCGCCCTGTCCAAAGCCGACTAATAGGCGGCCGCGTGCAAGATGGTCAAGATATGCTAGGCGAGTAGCGATATTAGCTGGATGATGCAGTGGAATGATTGAGACGCCAGTGCCTAGCTTGATGTTTGATGTCCGTGGTAGCACGTTGGCGATGAACACGTCATTCGATGGAATCGGCTCCCATGCCAGCGTGTGATGCTGGCCAATCCACGCTTCCTCATAGCCAAGCTGGTCGCAGCGGACCACTAATTCTATGTCTTCTTCAAAACAATCCGTGCGGTCACGTTCAGGCGGATGGAGTGGCATCATGAACATTCCGAGTTTCATTATTCGACTCTCCTCAAGATGGCTATGTGAGCTTCATAGTACGCTAACTGAAGGGCAACCATAGGTAGAACATAATAGAGCAATAGCTTAGCCATTGCTCTTGAATGGGTCTCTTAGGTTAGTCTTTAAATTTAATTGACTGGTGGTCATGATTGCACCATGAACGGGCGATGTTTATTGTCGGGTATACGAGCGTCTTCCGTAGTCGGACGGGTGAGGACACCTTTGGGAAAAGGTGACGGTTCTGTGCCGTGGTCCGCAGAATCTGTAGGAGACACTATATTGATGGGTTTATACGATCCCTGCCTCGTCGAAGGTGGCTGATAGATCGGCAGTTGGTCGGCCAGCGGTATCGGAAATGACGCGTGCAGCTGGCGGGCACATACGGTAAGGCTTGAGTCTATCGCCGATTCGGTCGCCAAACGTGCTTATTGATTGTCGCTCAAGTAATAGGCCGACCGGTATCCGGTCCCCCCATTCAAGTGCCTTTTGGGCGAAC
>CAZTZA010000022.1:0-13189 GCA_964618015.1 uncultured Spirochaetaceae bacterium
CCGAGAAATAGAGAGTCGCATAGGGCACCCAGGAACCTTCAACGCTAATCCATTGAGCGCTGCCGTTGGCACGCGCTGTCTCCAGATGCTCCGCGACGGAACAGCAAACCGCTTAGCCGAGGATCGAGCTCGCCGTCTACGACAAGGGATCACTAACGCAATTTCAGAAATCGGAGTGACTGCATTCTGCCACCAACGTGCTTCAATGGTCTGGATCGTCTTCGGTAACAGCTATGATGGTGACCATGAATTATGTACTGCTTCCCATAAAGTCCTCAGTACGGGACGGGAACCTCGCTATACAGAGCCTTTCAAGCGCGCTCTCCTAAATCAAGGAATCGATCTCCTGGGCGGTACATTCATTGTCAGTGCAGCGCACACTAATCAGCAAATCGACGTCACAGTGGCAGCCATAGAGAACGCCCTACACAGGATGCGGGCGGAAGAAGTCCTTCTCTAAAGACTGATCAATATAAAACTTACTTAATCCGTATCTCCCGTGTCATAGTTCTTAGAATAACCAGAAGGCGCCATCGATCGAAGAGCCAAATATGTACTATTGATTTTTTCGACTGCCAGCCAATACTTCTCGAAATTAATATTTCTAAAATAGATTCGTTAACAGGTAATCCAAGATATCGATTAGACTTCCGATTACTCGTCTTTCGAATTGGAGAAAATCAGAACCGGCACCGCGGCACGCGTCCAGGTCCAGCTTGACTCACTCATCGCAGACAATCCGTCTCGAGTCTTAAACGCCAAGGTCAGAATAAGTCTTGGCTATCTTGCGAAGAGCTACTACGAATGCGGCGGTGCGGAAGTCATCAATCGCCTCGTTTCCATGGAAGGTGTCCGAAATCTCCGCGTATGCATGCCTCATGGTGTCGTCCAGTCCTGCGCGCACTAACGTCAGTTCATCAGCGCCAGAAACTATCTCCGCACGCAGCGACTTAGCGGCAGGCCGGCCAGTCATCTGCTCCAGAGCGTTAATGATCCGTTCACCACGCCCTTCATCTAAGCGACGATCAAGTCGACCAAAGCGAATATGTGAAAGATTCTTTATCCATTCAAAGTACGACACGACTACGCCCCCAGCGTTCACGTAAAGGTCAGGAAGGACTGGTATTCCACGCTCCCGAAGAATCGCATCTGCAGCGTACGTGACGGGGCCATTCGCAGCCTCGATCACCATTTTGGCCTGCAAGTCAGCTGCATTACCATGATGAATCTGGCCTTCAATTGCTGCAGGGATTAGTAGGTCACAAGGAATTGCGAGGCCAGCTGCCGAGTCAAGATCATTTCTCGCCCCACGAAACCCCTTAATTCCACCAGTACTGTCGATATGCTCACGCAGTTCCTTTATGGCTATACCACCCTCGTCGACGACGGCGCCGTCCTTCTCTAACACCCCGACAATCAGTGCGCCATCCTCCTCAGACAAAAACCGAGACAGATGATAGCCAACGTTACCGAGCCCTTGCACCACGATCTTCGTACCAGGCAGTCCCCCATTTAGCCCAGCTAGAGACAGATCCTCGGGACGACGAAAAAGTTCTTGTACTGCAAACTGCACCCCACGCCCAGTTGCCTCTGTCCTCCCCGGAATACCACCAGATGTGACCGGTTTACCAGTCACGCACGCGAGCGCATTGATTTCCTCCGGATGCAGCGTCCGGTAAACGTCCGCAATCCAACCCATTTCACGTGCACCGGTACCCACGTCCGGAGCGGGCACGTTACCTCCAGGACTCAGGTAGCCGCGATTAACGAGTTCTCGGGCGAAACGCCGGGTGATCGACTCAAGCTCACGTTCTGAATAGTCCTGCGGATTTATCTGAATACCACCTTTCGAACCACCATAAGGAATGTCGACCAGAGCACATTTGTAAGTCATCAGAGCCGCTAATGCCTCGACCTCATCCTGATCTACGAAGGAAGCGTATCGGATACCTCCCTTTGCAGGCAGCCGATGAGAACTATGAGTCGCCCGCCAACCGCGAAAGATATGAAAAACCCCATCATCTAATCGAACGGGAAATTGCAATTGTAGCACCGAATCGCATGCTTTAATCTGTTCCGGAAGACCCGGCGGCAGATCTATATGCTGGAACGCTCGGTCCACTGCCAACGACACGCCTTCGTTGAAGGCAGGGTAAGCAGAGGAGGCCTTTCGAGTACTATTAGGGCTCATCGCGCGTTACCAGTCGGAGTAAATCTATATGACAAGACTTATCGTCGATAGAGAAAATGACGCGCTTCACGTTCGCATCCTCATCACTGGGTTCTGATTGTCGACAGGATAGTGCTCATCTGCTTTTAAAAAATATCTACCATCAAGCAGGATTTGCAACTTTCTTTCAAGATAACTGAGCATCATAGGTTCCTTGAATTCGAAATCCTGAAACAAGCTATAGATAGCCAGTAATTAATTTACAAAAGATAGCTAACCTGCTCGATTGGATTAACCTCACATTTAACAAGCAATCCTGCTCACAATCCATTTATCTAATCAAGTATCCAGAAGAAATTTCCTGCCATGATCAAGCGAATAAGACATATCATAGAAAATAGTTATTAAATATTTTTAACATCTATTCTGAGGTTCACCTCTCTATGTCAACGCTTGACCGTGACAGATATGTATCTGACTATAATTGGGTATGGATAAGATGTACCGAGCCGCACTGCTTGGCTGCGGCAAACGTGGAGGCTACGCCTCACACGCCTACCGTCACCATCCGCGCACTGATATCGTTGGACTTTGCGACCTAGACCGGACGCTACTTGATCAACTGGGCGACACACTAGGTGTACATGATCGCTTCGAAGATGTTGAGGAAATGCTGGAAACAGTCTCTCCAGACATCGTCATCATACCGGTACAGACAGACTTACACTTTCCCCTTGCTATGAGAGTGCTGGAGTCCGGCGCCTACCACCTGGATATCGAAAAACCGATGACCGTGGACTTATCACAGGCAGACGCATTACTTGCTCGTGCGAATGAGTATGGAACGCAGATCGCCGTCCACCATCAAGGTAGTTCACTGCGATCACTCAGCGCTGCTAAGCAGGCCATTACTGAAGGACGCATCGGTGTTCCATTACATATAACCTCGAACGGAAAGGGCTACTACGGTGGCTATGAGATAATGAACATGGGCACACATATGCTCAATGCGCTACTGGATGTTACCGGACCATGTCGCCGAGTCACGGCGACCCTTCTAACAAACGGGCATCCAATCACTGCCGAAGATGTACTCCATGCTCCCGCTGGTATGGGGATCATCGCTGGCCAGCAAATCACGGCAACCTTGGAGTTTGACGAAATGCTCACTGGGACTTTGCATCAACACATGTTCCCCGGCATTCAACGCGAAGCACTTGGCTTTGAGATCGCTGGTACGGAAGGTCGCATCCGCTGGCACTACGACGGCGCGTGGATTCAGCCAGTACCGTGGGCAGTACCTGGTAAATCCTCCTGGGAACCTCTCCCAGAGGAACAGCCGCCGGAGCCGTTACCGGAAACTGTCAGCCTTGGCGAGTATTGGTACGTTAACGATTATGTTAGGGCGCTCGACACTGACAGTAGCCACCCATCAAATGGATACCGCGGACGCCATATAATCGAAATAATTCTGGCTATCTTCGAGTCAGGCGCTTACCGCCAGCCGGTTAACTTGCCGCAGGTTGAGCGCGACCACCCGTTACTACGACTGCGCCACGAGTCAGGATTAGATGACCCCGAACCAGGACCTCGCAAATATCTTGACTGGCTAGCCGTTCAATCCAAGAAGTACGACTGGACGGTCGAGCGAACTGGGCCACTACCATAAGCAGCGTCTTGTCATGATCTTAGATCGACTCTCAAACGCTGACACCTACGCCAACGCGAGCGGCGAACTTGCAATAGCATTCGAATTTCTTCGCCAGGGAGATTTTGAGGATTTCAGCACTGGTCGCCATGAGGTTCATGGAGAACGCATGTACATGATGCTCAACCGTTATACCACACGCCAGTCAGCTGAAATCCCCTTTGAGACGCACCGCGCATATGTTGACGTGCATTACATCGTTTCAGGTCGTGAGACCCTGTTCTGGGAAGACCTCAACTCTATGCCTCTGGGCGAAGGCTATGATTCCGATGGAGATGCAGAGCTCTTTCGTTACTCTGGTGGTTTACCCATAACACTTGAGCCAGGTATGTTCGTGGTTTTGTATCCCTGGGATGCTCACAAGCCCGGCTGTACTTCCGGCCCTGCCGTTTCAATTTGCAAAGTAGTACTCAAGATCAAACTCTGAAGATTGCCCTTTTTAGAGATTAGATTGCATCAACTATCTGCGACTGCTGGACAGAAACCTTACTAGCCAATAAGCCAAGTAGGCTATGACCAATAAAGGACTAGCTGCGGCTCCCGCCAACAATACGTCAACTGGCGATCCATAAATTGCCAGCACTAAACCACTCTCATACTTCTCTATCTCCAAAAACCGAAGAAATGCCGACAAAAATGCCATGACTATAGCCACGGGAATGATTAAAACATAGATGGCATGGAACACGGTCTGAACAACGGGAGTCAAAAGGATAGCCTTACCGCAGTATCAAAATTTTCACTGACACTAAGAAACCTATCGTTTTGGGTACTTACGATGTTATGTATCTGCCTTCTTTCTTTGTTGTCCCCAGGACTCAGCAAGCAACCGGAATGAGGGTGAGTCGACATGATAATTATGTAGATACATCCCCCTATTTGCGATCTGACGATCTTTATTTCGAACCTATCAAACCATATTCAGATGTACGGCTGGTCGGAACAACGGAGAGTTCCAATATTATAGAAAGCAGCTGTGTGCATGAACTTTGCAATCCATAATCCGAATATTTAATGTCCTCATGTCAAGGCAATCCTCTGAGCTCGACTCGACTCCCTCTTCGAGACAAACTAAGGTCACCCATAGATGACCGTTATTGGAGGTCCAAATGAACACACTCAAAGGGCTATCTGCCCTCATTTTACTGATAACGCTTGCGCTGCCAGCAGTCGCTCAGAAGAATTCATCTTTAACCATGCTAAAGGTGCTAAACACCGCTGAACATTCTAATCCGACCTTGCAGGCACAGGAGCTGCAACTGAAAAATGCGCGCGTTAGCTTCGAGCGTTCTATGGCCTCCTCGGACGCCCGCATCGATCGGATGGATGCCCGCCTCCAGTGGGACCGAGCACAACTTACCTTCAATCAAGGCAAAGCTAACCAACTCCTTTCAATCGCTGAGACATACGTGGAGTTACAGCAAGCTAACGAGAACATTAGCAATCTAAAGAGACGGCTTAGGCTAGCTCATGACGACTTAAAGAAGGCTACTGAGCGCGTGGCGATCGGCGCTGCTAGCCCAGTTGAGGAAATACAGACTAAGGTGTCAGTGCTAAACGCTAAGTTAAGCTTAGCCAGCGCCCGCAATGCACGACAATTCAATATACTACCTACATTTTCTGAGGATTCTGGTATTGACGTGAACATACTTAGCTCTGCAATCCTTGCCTCCAATCCACCAGAGGTTCCTGACATAGGTACACTCGATACTTATCTGTCCACCACTATAACTCGTGAAGAAAACGATCACGCTGCGCGACAATTAGAAATCGCTGATTTGAACCTACAGCTATTGTCGTCGACTAGCACCTCTATCCTGGACCTGCAAACAGCTGCAAATATCGTCACGAGTAGCCAGGCTGAAGTTTTGAATACTACCTCAACCCTGCAGTCATCCACCGCAAGCGCCTACGCTAGCGCACAGCAAGCGCTCGGTACAGCAGAACTGCGTGAGCTTCAGCTCGAACTGCAATCTGAAAACACCCGACGCACGAAGAAACAGCACTCAGCTGGCCTTCTAACGGACTCCCAACTAGCCTCCTCAGAGCTAGATAGGATTGAAGCTATCCACGCGTTGCAAGCGGCTAATTGGACAGCCTACTTCTCGTGGGTTCGACTCCATAGAGCAGCCGGTACTGACCTACTTGGAATTTGGGCGGCGCGTTGACTAATCGTCTTTGGCTGTCAGTGGTCCTCGGTTGCACAATAGCATACGTGGCTCCGATAACCGCGCAGGAAGGGGTCAGCTTAACAGACGCTATTGATGCGGCTATAGCCTCTCACCCATCAGTGGTTCAGGCAGAGTCAACCTTATATTCGGCGACGCTCTCCCTTCGTCTTGCAGAGATCAATCATCGCTCAGTCACTTTGACCCTCCATGCAACACCGGCCTTAGGTAAGGTTAGTCTTACCCCGTGGGATGGCGGTAGTTTCAGCGATGTAGCCAACACTTTTGATGCAGACGGAAGCGCTACAATCAGCGCCGCTGTTGCATTGCCGTGGGGCATGAGCATCTCCGGCTCCTATACTGCGAACATCGATCTGGATGACATCGGTACAGGTAGCAATGAGGAACTTTTCACCGATTCACAGAGCATCTCGATTTCACAGGATCTCCTACACCCCGGTCCTTTGGCCCCAACCGCGATTGCACTTGACACGCGACGCAATGACCATCGACTGGCCTTGCTCCGCCTGAAACGCACACAAAACGACACAACAAGACAGGTAATAAGTACCTTCCTAGATATAGTTGATCGTACCAAAGCGCTTTCAGTCTTGACTGAGCGTCTCAACTTTGCGGAACACGACTTGGCTAACATCCAGACAAGGTTCAATCAACAGGCCGAAAGCGAACTTGCCCTACTAAATGCACGTATCAATTTAATCCAGCGACACAATGCTATCAGCGACGCACAATTCACCCTGGACTTAGATACAAAAGAGTTTTTCGCTGAACTTGGCTTGCAAGAAAGGCCACTGGTTACCCCAACCGTCCAGCTTGATGCGTTGCGTCAGTCCGCTCGATCGTTAATAGAGAGATCAATCACCGGAACCGTAATCAACACAACACTATCAGTAATTGAAGCGGAAATAGCATTGGCCGCCGCAGAAAAACAGTCGAAGTTCGCGGTTCTCGGATCCTTACCCAATCTCTCCCTCAGCTTGGACTATACGAAGGGTGAAGGTACACCGAGGTTAGGAAACCTAAGTCTTTCCTTAACAGGTAGCTATGACCTGTTCGATGACGGTCGACAGACTACCCTGATCAAGCAGGCTGAGGAACAGGTCGTATCAGCTCGCCGGTCACTTGCGACCGCGCGTAACACTACACGGAGTTACATAGAACGAGCCCGTCATGACCTTCAGCGAGCCATCAACATCGAGTTTCTATCGACACTTCAAATGCGACGCGCCCGGCTGCAATCCGAGGAAGCGACACGCCAGCATGCTGCGGGCCTGATCAGCGGCACGGAACTATCGGATGCAGATCTGAAACTACTGGAAGAGAAGGACACGGCGGATGCAGCTGCATTTATCCTCAAAAACGCCTACCTTGCGTTGGCCCTGCAAATGAACATCGACATACATGACGCTTTGTCCAAGATATCTGGGTAGCGCTAGCCAAGGCGCACGAGGCACTATTACCTCGTAATGAAAAAACTTCCTGACAACATCCTCAAAGAACTCGCAACGTATGACACGCCGACTGTCTTCAACGCTATGGTCAAACGTTTCGGACTTCCGAACGAAGAGTACACTGACCAAACAATACGATGCTTGCTGCCCGAACTAGGTAGCGTCATCGGCTATGCGACTACCATAGAGGTCACTACAAACGACCCCGATTCTCCTCCAGCAAGCTGGCTTGACTACTATACTCACTTGCAGAATACGGAAGGACCACACATCGTGGTCATGCGAGATGTCGATAGCCGACCGGGCCGTGGCGCGGCTTTCGGAGATGTGATGGCAGCCCTACACCGAAGAGTTGGAGTTGCCGGGGTGATTGTCGACGGCACCATCCGGGACGTGGAAGGGATTCGCGACGTGGGACTACCGATGTTCGCCTGGGGCGTTGTGCCAGGTCACGGTGTATTTCGGCCAGTTCGCATTGGCTCTCCGATCACGGTCGGACAACTCCGTGTTCGCCCCGGAGATCTGGTGATGGCCGACAGCAACGGATGCCTTCGCTTACCTCTTGCTCAAGCAACAGAGACCTTGTCTACCGTGCAGTCAGTCATTGATGAAGAGGCCAAGAAACGTGATTTTGCGATGGGTGATGAATTCTCGATGGCAGCGGTAGCGAAGACGTTCGGGTGGAAATAATGACGCCATCAGTCCCTGAACTGATGGCCAACAAAAATGTTAAACCACTTACGGCTAACGCGTTGGAGCTGTACCGACACAATGGATACCTGCGTGGACTTCCAGTACTCGACGACGGTTCGGTAGCAATCCTGCAAAAACGCTTCCGACAACTATTGGTCAAGCTACCGGCTGGCACCGATATTAATACCGTTAACTGTTGGCATAAGGCCAACCGCTGGATCTACGACCTGTCACGGTTTTCACCTATCTTGGACTGCGTGCAATGTTTACTGGGCGATGATTTTTTCTGCTGGGGATCTCAATTCTTCTGCAAACTACCGGCGGAAGGTGCGGTGGCCTCAGTCGACAACCGTCGACAGAAAGTTCCATGGCATCAAGATGGTCAATACTGGCCCCTGAAACCACTTCAAGCAGTTACAGTGTGGTTAGCTGTATTCGACACAGACTCAGCAAACGGCGCCATGCAAGTCGTATCAGGTAGTCACCGAGACGGTGCCTTTAAGCACGAACGTAGTGAACGTGAAGACTATGCACTGGAACAGGAGATCCCTACTGAACAGATTGATAGCGAACGCGTAACTATTATGGACTTGCGTGCCGGCGAGATGTCAGTTCACGACATCGGCATAGTACACGGATCGACTACCAGCAGCGACGGCCGGCCCCGCGTCGGATTAACTTTCCGATATAGCCCGATGCACGTGCAGGCTGACCTGTCCAAATGGCCGTTCTTCGAAGCCTACCCAGCTCGCGGCACCGAGAAGTCCCCCAATCCTGTTGGTAAAATACCGTCAGGCGATGGTTTCCCGACACACAAGTTCCAAAGGTCGGAAGAGTTCGTTTAGGATTTCTCCCCAAAGAGTGCAACCCACGAGGTTTCCATCCTAAGTTCCTACAAACCCAACCTTCCGATGAGTACCGTCGCAGAAGGGCTTGTTTCCCGAACAACCGCAACGGCATAGTGCCATCTTGTCCGAAGCACCCTTTACGGGATTACCCAGAGCATCTTCGAGAACTACGGGACCATTCACCAACAAAGGTCCATTTTCCGAAAGCTTTATCTTTATATCCGCCAATTCTTCTGTCACCTACTAAAGAATACACAGAGAGACGGGCAGTTCAAAGTAATGCATAGCTTGAAAACATGGCCTCCTGCTCATAATCAGAATCACTGACAGTAGGCATCTCAATAGAAAAAGCGCTCGCACGACTTAGAATGACCTCCACAGCATTCTGGGCACTAAGTCCGACTTTCTCTAACATGAGCCGTATGGAAATCCAGCCACGCTTAAAAATCGGCTTAATCGGTTGTGGAGCTATAGCCCGTCGGCATGCACAGTCATTGGTCAATTCCGAAGTTGCCGACCTAGTTGCTCTCTGCGATACGGAGACCGAAATAATGAATCGTTTCATCTCGGAATATATCCCCGCGGTTCCTTGCCCTCGAAAATTTACTGATCAAGATAAACTTTATGCTCACTCAGGCTTAGACGGTGTAGTGATCGCTACTCCCCACAGCCTGCACTACGAACACGCCTCACGTGCCCTATCAGCAGATTGTCACGTCTAGGTCGAAAAGCCGATGGTCACTAATGTCGCCGACGCCTACAAGCTCAGTGAGCAAGTTAGGGCATCCGGTAAGCTCCTCCTAATCGGCTACAATACACCCTGTACTCCAACATTCCAGCGTCTCCGCTCCATCGTGCGGAGTAAACGACTAGGACCACTGGAAATGGTAACTGGATACCTCACGCAGCCCTGGTTGGATCTCACCGCTAATAACCGACCGTGGAAAAGGGACCCGAATTTGGCTGGTGGCGGACAAGCATACGATTCCGGAGCCCACTTATTGAATAGCCTCATCTGGACCGTGGAGTCGAACCCTACCGAAGTCTATGCGATGGTCGACTTCAAGGGGATGGCCGTAGATATTAATTCCGCTATTGTTACACGCTTCGAGAGCGGTGTGCTGTCTACAATAATCATCTCAGGTAATTGCCCCGCTCCCAATTCCGAAATGGAATTCATCTTCGCGGGTGGTCGTGTGTCGGTCGACGGCTGGACTGGGAGATGGCTGCGTGCCTACGATGGTGATAACGAAATCAAGGAGCTCTCATGCACCGGAGAGGCGACGCCGACATCTCTCAATTTTGTGTCGGCGATCTTGGGCCAAGGAGAACCTGCGACTGGGCCTATCGATGGAGTACGTCAAAGTGAGCTCATGGACGCCCTCTATGAATCAGCTCGAAACGGCCATCCGGTTTTTCCAGGAAAGAATAAGCGATGATGTCTGATCCGGTTGCTCTGGCAAAGGATCTGATCGCGGTCGAGTCAGTTAGCCGAGTATCAAGCACTCCGGTATGTGATGTGGTGGCGAGTTTCATGAGCCATCATGATTTTGAGATCGAACGCCTTAGCTACCTTGATTCTGAAGGTGTGCGGAAAGACAGTGTAATCGGAAAGAAAGGCAGCGGAGCTGGTGGACTGGCATTCTATTCCCATATAGACACGGTCCCTGGCGAAGGTTGGTCAACTAACCCACTCAACCCGGTGCAGACCAATGATCGACTGATCGGACTCGGAAGCTGTGATATGAAGGGTCCGCTGGCAGCTACGCTATGCGCCACTGCTGACCTCAAGCATGATCAGCTAGACCGGGCAGTATATGTCGCAGCCACAGCCGATGAAGAAATTTCAGGCGGTGGCGCGTTACAAATCAACCTCGAATCACAACTCTATAACGCCGAATTGCCACGCTTCGGCGTTATTGCGGAGCCCACCAGCATGGTTCCTGTGTACGCACACAAAGGATCTGCGCGTGTAGTAGTGACCGCCCACGGCCGCGCAGCACACACCTCTACCGACAGTGGTATTTCAGCAACGATGATAATCGCGCCCTTTCTATCTGAAGTTGCGGAGCTTGCCAAGATCTTTCGTACTGACGAAAGTTTCTGGAACAGAGATTTCGATCCACCAACCAATGGCTTTAATATGGTTTTTACTGATTTCGGTACCCGCCCCAACGTTACCGCTCCGAAGGCTGTATGCACGGTCAGTTTCCGATCAATGCCTGAAGATCGTACAGAAGACGTGATTGCGATGGTGAACGAGAAAGCACGTTCCCACAATTTAGATGTAGAACTACGTACTATCGCACCGTTCTATGTCGATCCAAACTCTGAGGTAGTACAGCTGTCAGTCGCAACATCAGGAGCACTCGGGGCCAAAACTGTTCCCTATGGCACCGATGCCCACGCCTTCAAAGATCGAGTGCAGTTAGTAGTCATGGGTCCAGGAAACATTGCCCAAGCTCATACGGACGGTGAGTGGATAGAGCTATCGCAGCTCGAACATGCGGTCAGCGTATATGCCCGTATGGTACAAGAGGTCTGTTGACGAGAATCGTTAAATAACCCAGCCATTTAATCAACTGATCTATCTGCTTGTAAACGCATGGCCCCAAAAATAATACGACTCGCATTGACAACCCATCATATCCGCAATTTTCGGTAGCAGAATTCCTCACTAATTCCAGAGAATTTTCGCAGTCAACCAATCATATTCTCTCACAGTCAGTAACATCTGTGGCCTACTTCATCCCCTGTCTTATACTAAACGAACGTGTAACCCAACTGACAGCATGTACGGTCGTCAGGCTTCAACAGAAAAGAAGCACTTCCAGGACAAATATTTTCTAATTCCATTGAAAAATACTACTCAACTCCATCTCACTAGACTAAGGGAGCACCACCTGCTATAGAATAGCTGCAGCAAGATATTTCAACAGGTTCTGAACCCACAATCTGAAAAAAATTGGTCATCCCACTTAAAGCGGCTATGAGAAAAAGATCCTTAGGCCAATTTACCACGGCCAAGTAGCGGCCAAACTGCCTCCACGACACCGGCCCGCGTCGCGTAAATCGTATCGTGAAGGAACACGGTCGTGTCCGAGTATCCTGCAATGAACTCAAGACGGTCTCCGATGCCTGGCACCTCCGAAGGTTTATCCAAAGTCAGTACACCATGCTCAGCGGAGAATCGCGCACCGCTCACTCTTAGACCCTTTAGACCTTGAACCTGAGGCTTAGTTGGCTCAACGCTCATGGTCTTACGCCCAGCATCACAGATAACCCGATCGGATGTTGGCCGGCTCGTAACGGTAGAGATGATTCGCAACGCACAATCATGATTAACACCGAATCTCTCAAGATACATCGCATCGCCCAGAACCCCACCACCAGCTTGGATTTCCGTGACACCCGACTGACGAGCCGTAGTCAAGTAGCTGCCAGTACCTCCGCAGCTGACAATATCGACAGGCAGCCCATCACTACGACAACGTTCAGCGCTTTCAGTCAAAAGGCTGATAGCGGTCGTAATTGCTTGATGTTTTGCCTCCATGGGCTCTATAGCAAGGGTGTGACCCTCCCAGCCCATCAATCCAGAGAATCGTACACCTGGAGTTTCAGCAACAAAACGTGATAGGCGTACTGCCTCAGCTCCGGGAGTAACCCCGGCCCGGTCCATACCGATGTTGAGCTCAACCAGAACCCGCACCTCGGTTCCAGCGGCCGTTGCCGCGGCGCCAATCTGCCGCACTCCAATCTGAGAATCAACCGCTACAACCACGTTAGCGCTGCGCGACAACTGCGCTAGTCGTCGTGTCTTAGCCGGACCGATTACCTGATTAGCAACTAGAATATCCTCAATACCGGCAGCAGCCATCACCTCCGCCTCGCCTAACTTAGCGCAGGTCACTCCAAGTGCGCCGCGAGCAACCAAACGATGAGCTAACGCTGGTGTCTTCATTGCTTTCGTGTGCGGACGCCATCCAATGTTACACTCGCCGATCACTACACTAGCGATACGTTCGATGTTGCAATCCAATAGTTCAAGGTCCACCAATAGAGCAGGCGTGTCTATCTCATTAACAGGTAGACCAATAGGAGAAGTCGCTGTCATTTTTCTAACATACTCA
>CAZTZA010000022.1:13199-30407 GCA_964618015.1 uncultured Spirochaetaceae bacterium
TCGAGACAGGAACCCGTTCAGGAAAACCCGTGTACAACAACCCTACTATCTGCTCCTTCTCGGAGTCCACTCCTAGAACCGACAGTGCTTCCAAGTCTTCGATCAATCCGGTAGTACTCCACTGCATACCGATCCCATCCTCCCAAGCCACCAACATTACATTCTGAATAGCGCAGCAAGTAGCTGCGTAATCCTCACGATCCAACATAGAGTCTCCCGAAACCGAACAAGCGACTGCTATTATGGCCGGCTTCCCCATGAGTTTAGCCTCCGCTTTGCGGCCAATCTCGTGCAATGCATCACGAGCGATATCGATCTGCACGTCCGCCTGTTTAATACGAGCGTAAATCCGGCTAAGACGACGTTTAGCGTTTAGGCCAACGACGATAAACCTCCAAGGCTCCGTGAGTTTGTGGTTGGGCGCCCAGACAGCAGCACCTAAGACTCTCTCAATCCGCTCCTGTGGTACCAACGTCGGTTGAAAGTCAAAAATGGAACGTCTTTCAGCGATAATATCAAGAATCGACATCTCCTCACCCCTATCGACAGAAATTGCAATAACTATAAACTTCGCTCATAAATCCGGTACGTCTTATTCCGATGAGCACCCATATTCTCCAGGGTATTACGCATGTTGACATTGTCCTCTAAGACCCAAGAGAACTCGCCACCTAGCAGGCCTTTCCCAACTCCACGCACCCAGGTCTCATAATAGAAAATGGCGTCCAGTCCAAGATTACGAAAGCGCGGTCGTACCCCAGTAGTGTAAACGCGTAAAAGATTAATCCTCCTCCGACCACGCAGAATCCTCAGCACTCCAAAAGGAAAAAGACGGCCGTTCAGATCACGGAAAACCTGATTCCAGTCAGGCAGTGCTAACGAAAAGCCAGCAGGCTCGCCATCGACAAAAGCAAAGATTGCCAGATCGGGGTCCACGAATGGTTTAAGATCGTGAGCAAGGCGATCTAACTCCGCCTCCGTTTTAGGCACGAACCCCCAGTTCCGGCCTGAAGCCTCATTGTGGATTAACTTGACCAAATCTAGTTCGGCACGAATGCGTTTAAGGTTAGCGGTTCGAACAGTAACCCTATGGCGTTTTCGCACTATAGCCGCCACTCGTTCAATTTTAGGCGGTATCTCTGATTCGGAAGAATGCATAAAATAAGCGTACAGATCGCGTGCCTTAGTCATACCAGCACGCTCTAGGAGACGCGAGTAATATGGCGGATTGTAGGCCATAAGCATTGCCGGCGGGCTGTTGAAACCGTCCACTAGAATGCCGAGCGTGTCACTAGTGGATGGATTGAATGGTCCACGTACGACAGTCATCCCTTTCTTTGATAACCAATTGCATGCCTCTTGTAGGAGAGTTCCAGCCACGGATTGGTCGTCGATGCACTCAAAGAATCCAAAGAAACCAGCCTTCTCCTTATGGTAGTCATTGTAACGAGCGTCGATAATCGCGGCGATCCGACCTACCACTCGGCCGTCTCGGAAAGCCATGAATGGCTGGATCGAGGCGTGCTCGAAGAAAGGATTTTTCGCTGGACGCAACAGACGCCGTTCCCGCCGCAGCATTGGCGGCACCCAGTTCGGATCGCCCTGGTAAATACCCCACGGAACCCGTATGAACGCGCGCATGTCGGCACCACTGGTCATGCGAACCGTTTGAGATTCCACCCCCGCTGTGTCTATCAGCAACAAAACTGAGGACTACCGAAGACCCTCAGCTCGGTTTTATATTTCAATATTATCAGCCTATACCTACACATACTATCGGGCTGATCATCTACGCTGCTACCGGCTCGGAATTCCTCGAGTTCTATCGAACTTATTGGTTCTCGCCTTCGCCTTCCGGGTACAAGTCCTTCTTTACCGATTCCCATTTCTTCTTGTTACTTACACCAACAAAGTAGACAATGACGCCAACTATAACGCCAATGATTCCGAGAAATGTTATCCGCGCTATACCCAACACACCTAAAATAAACAGAATCAGCCCGGCAACGCCTATAAGCACGCCAATCAGTCTCTGATCAATTTCTTTTTTCTGTTCGTCAGCCATATTTCTTCACTCCTTTCGTTGAGATTCTTCCTATTCAGTATCTTCGAGATTTCGCTCTGGCATAAATCCTGAGTTTAGGAACCCGCCGTCAATAGGAATGGCCGCCCCATTGATGTAGGCGGATTCCTTGTCACATAAAAAAATCACCAAGTCAGCAATTTCTTCCGGCAATACCTCTCTTGGGATAGGCATCCGGTTCCGACGGGTTCGTTTTAAATCTGGGTCACGTGAGTACACCAAATCGGTCATCGGCGTCTTTGCCACTCCCGGGCAAACAGCGTTCACATTGATCATATACTCGGCCCATTCGACGGAAAGAACTTGCGCCAGACTAACTAATCCCGCCTTGGACGGACTATAGGCACCGCGTTGAGGAATCGGCACCCAAGCCGCAACAGAGGAAAGTAAGACAATTCTTCCACCTTCCCCCTGATTAACCAAATGTCTGCCGACCGCCTGACAGAATACGAAGGCTCCGGTCAAATGAGTATCAAGCTGACTACGCCAGTCCTGTAAGGTGAGTTCAAGTGCTGGAGCCTTAATGTTATTGCCAGCACAATGAACTAGGTAGTCTACGCGCCCAAACTTCGCCACGGTTAACTCAACGCAGCGCGCTGCTGAGTCAGGATCAACCACATCGATCTCAATGCCAGTAGCGCGATCTTGGCCGCACTCAAGCGCTGCTTGGACAGCACGGTCTGCCGCCAGATCAGCGACAGCGACACCCGCGCCACGATCGACAAAGCGCCGACAGACAGTACGGCCTATCCCCCCCGCTCCTCCGGTGACGATCGCAACACGCCCATCAAGCCCACCACTCATGATCAGACCGTCAAGCCTCGCTGACGCTGACATCATCAGAGGCAACAGATTCCGGCATATGTGCCCAAGCACCGAGTGCGTTGTAGCCGCCATCGACGCAAACGTACTCTCCGGTCATGAACGAAGCACCATCGCTTGCTAAAAACACAACAACCGAGGCGATGTCAGCAGGCTTTCCGGTACGGCCCAGCGGATGATCCCAGCCCCATTCATGAACAGTTTGATTGATGTCCCCCCCTTCCATAGCAGCTGCAGCTCGTAGCAAAGGAGTGTCTACGCTCCCGGGACAGATAGCAAGTACTCGAATGTTCTCGCGTGCATAGTCGATAGCAAGCTGTCGAGTAAGTGACAATACAGCCCCTTTACTCGCTGCATAAGCAGGGACTAACGGAGCTGACTGCAAGCCTTGAACGCTAGCGATGTTGATAATTACCCCGTTACCCTGGCTTCGCATATGTGGAATGGCGTACTTAGCAGTCAAAAAGTAGCTCTTGGCATTTATCGCCATGATTAGATCCCACATTTCCTCAGTAGTATCCTCTGCATTCGCATACGATTCTGTTGGTTGAATACCGACATTGTTACATAGCACATCTATGGTTCCGTAAATGGCCGCTGCCTCTGCCACCGCAGTGCGACAGCCATCATGAGTGGAAAGATCCGCCTGGAAAAAGGAAGCAACGCCCCCGGCCATGGATATCTTACTTACTCGATCCTGCCCGGCCGCAGCGTCTCGATCAACAATCAAAACGCGCGCCCCCGCAGCGGCCGCGGCATCAGCGATACCGCCACCAATACCAAGCGCTCCGCCTGTAACAACAAACGACCGTCCGGATAGCACAAGATCTAAACGTCCCATAGCAAATTCTTATGGTAGCATCGCCATCATCGCCCATTCCAGTGCAGAAAGCCTACAAAAGACGAGATTGGCCGAATTTCAAGTGCCCTATCTATATATAATATTAACCGTCTTCAGCATTGAACACGTCTGAGGTGAGTCTTGGCCAGGCAATCAACCTACTATAGAATAGCATAGCGCTACTTTGAAAACGGTACACTGGGGAATAATAGGAACGGCACAGATTGCGGCCAACGTATTTATTCCGGCGCTACGCACGGTGAGCGGTGCTGAGCTTACCGCTGTCGCCAGCCGTGATGCGTCGCGGGCTGAGGCATTCAAATCCAACTACGCCGCTATCCAGGGATTCAGCTCTTATTCTGACTTACTAGACAACGCTTCTATTGATGCAGTGTATATACCGCTGCCCAACTCTCACCACGATCATTGGACCCTCGAGGCGGCCGAGCGCGGCATTCCAGTTTTTTGCGAGAAACCACTTACTGACGCTAGTGGTAGCGCTGAGCGTGTTTCCAAGCGCTGCCGAGATCTATCCGTTCCACTTATGGAAGCATTTGTCTTTCGCTACCACCCTCAAACTCAGGTGCTCTGTAGTCTCCTATTGGACGGCCGTGTCGGCCCAATCAGTCAAATCACCGCCCATATGAGTTTTTCTTTCGACAAGAACATGCGAAGAAAAGACTACCGATGGGATCCTGCATTAGGCGGTGGGGGACTTCTAGACGTAGTGTGCTATCCAATTGCCTTTATTCGGCACGTGCTACGCGCGGAACCGCTCACGGTACAAGCAACGGTGCGCTATGATTCTGAACTTGCCATCGATCGAGCTTCCAGCATCATCATGGAATTTCCTGGCGGCATACAGGCAATCGCCAGCGGAGGATTTGACGATTACTTACACCGAGGTGTTACGATAACAGGTAGCACCGGACTCATTCACCTATCCCAGCCGTATCATCCCCCACCCGAAAGCGAAATAATAATCGAGAGCACCAATCGCCGTGACACGATCAAGCTTAACAACGGTGGACCGGCATTTGCCCCTGCTATTACCTACTTTCAAGACCACTTATATAAAAAAGGAAAGGATCTGGTTACCGCTGATTTTGCCGTTGGAACGTTGAGAGTAATCGAAGCGGCTCACGAGTCAGCACGCAGTGGTACACGCGTTAACCTCTCCTAATTCTGTTTAATCCTGCTACTATTTCCGAACAACACGGGCAAGTATTAAGACCAGGGAGGCACCAACTACTGCCAGGACGATCAGTGGAATGATTCCTAAGCCGATGCTTCCTACCTCGCTAAATGGCAACGGTTTTCCGTCCAGAAAAAAAGGCCAGAGAGAGCGCAACGATCCCAGCATTAATCCACTCAGCGCTGCAAGCGTCTGCGATTGGTATCGAGCGAACAAGATTGAAATAAGTCTAGCGACAGTCGCAAGCCCTATTAGCATTCCGAAAGCAAATACAGTTAGAGGAAGTATAGCTTCAGTTAACTGCCCAGAAGTCACGCCGCGCAATTGATCGATGATATAGGTATAGGAACCAAGCGCCAGTAGTACGAAAGAACCACTCACTCCCGGCAGCACCAAAACTACTACAGATAGTGCCCCTGAAAGCAACAGCATTGGCAATCCTGGCTCGCGTTCAACTCCAGCAGCAAAGCCGGTCGCCATAAAGCTAACCACTATTCCAGCAACAAAAATCAATGCCTCACGCATCCCGCGCCGCTTCATCAGGCGCAGAGGAGTAGCTACCGACGCCAGGACTAGGCCGAAAAAGAAAGCATAAGTGAGCCCACGTAGACTACGTAAAAGCTCGCCGACAATATGACTTCCAGCCAATAGAGCTAATGCCATGCCTAAGACCAACAACAATAAGAATAAGAGAGGAGGCACCTCAGTTGGCCGCGAAGGCCCCTTTGAAACGGAAAATAAGCGCCGAAGACTTTCAACAATCCACACGAACGTGGTATCGATAGCACGGATTAGATCACTGTAGATTCCTAGAATAAGCGCCATGGTACCTCCACTCACTCCAGGGATTAGCTCGACCAAGCCCATGGCCACTCCATGAGCCAAGGTTTTCAGCGTAATAAATGTCCGATTCATGATGACGAAACCATCTCTACTGTATCTTGTATGGCATGCGTACGGGTCTTCTCTATCATACGGGAGCCTTAGGTGACCTGATTGTAGCCACTCCCGCAATTGAATGCTGGACTGCTGCTGAGCACATCGATCGACTGTTTATGGCCGGACTCGGCCCGCACGTCGACCTGCTCCAAGCTTGTGGCATCATCAGTGACCATTGGGACGCAGGATCGGCAAGTTTTGCACGCGCATATCGAGGAATACCGCCGAAGCTACCTGAGCCCATATCAACTGTACTAGCCTTTACGCAGCCTGGCAGCCCAGTCGAACATGCGCTCAAGTCGGCTGTTCACGGCCCGGCAAAGATTGTGCGTCCGGTCCCAGCGAAGAGACAACCTATCGTCGAACATCATCTGCAAGCGATCGGAGCCGACACCTATACGGCCAGAGAAAACCGCCCGGCACTACGGCTTTCGACAGCTGGCACGCAGCGTAGAGCTAAATCAATTGCACTTGCACCAGGATCAGGCAGTCTTCGTAAGAATTGGCCACTTGAGCGTTTTGGCTGCGTAGCTACCACCCTCCGCCAAAGAGCTCCCCTCATTTGGTTGCTTGGCCCGGCGGAAGAAGGGCTTCGCCCTCCAGCCCATCCGGCTGATCTGATCCTACGTGGACTTCCGATCGTAACAATCGCAAAAGAGCTTTCAACCTGCGGGCTGCTGATAGGCAATGACTCTGGAATTACCCATCTGGCAGCCGCTCTGTCAGTACCGACAGTAGCACTCTTTGCAACCAGCGATGCTGCTGTTTGGGCTCCAGCATCCACCAACACCCCAGTCACGGTAGTCACTCCGAATATGACACTAAGAGCTGCCCAGTGCAGGTCACTGCCACCCCCAGATAAAGACGCTTCGATGCAACAAATTAACATTAAGCCGGTCCTTAAAGCCTGTTTGCATCTGCTTCGTTGATTATCTGCTTAATGATGGCGCTGGTCGAATTTCCCTTTAAGACTGGTGACAGCTTCACCACGCCACCAATAGAACGCATTAACTCACCGCCAGCAACTTCACCCTCAGAGTAGGTCCCTCCCTTAACCAAAACATCAGGCCGCACCTTTTTGATAAGCCTGATCGGATCCGGATCATTAAAAAGAATCACCGCATCCACACACCCTAACGCTGATAGCAGCTCAGCTCGCTTAAACTGACCAATTATTGGACGTGCCGAAGGACGAAGGGCTCTCGCTGAAACATCGTTGTTTAGCCCGACCACTAACGCTTCCCCTAAACGACGCGTATGCTCAAGAGATCTTACGTGACCGGCATGCAAAAGATCGAACACGCCGTTGGTAAAAACGAGGCGTCCACGCAGTCGGAGCCGTTCTACTGCTGCGGAGGCAGAAACTCCGTATGTCACGAAGGTTGCCTGATCGTCCCATACCGAACAGACATGATCCAGAACAGCAGCAATCGAAGACATGACCGCGAAATGGAACCCTTCTGCCACCGCTTGATCTGCACCAAGCGCAACTGCTAAACCGGCTTCACCGCTGTCAATCAGCCAAGATGCTTGTAGATCAACATCCGGGTGGGAAATACCATCGGCAGGACCCGACACTGAGTATAGCTCAAATTCCGATTCCAGACCACGTTCAATAACCAGACGACGCATGCCATTAAATGTTACAGGCGCTGATAGAAGCGCTCCGTCAGTTACGAACAATGCACGCCGTGTAGCGCTATTTTTCCCTGTAGCAAGTATACTCATTAGTGATGATTCTGCCTTCGAATGATGTAGCCTCCAGTGACCGATTCTGGACAATAGTAATAGCTATCTTTAGCGTTGTAGCCGTATCAGGCTTGGCTTTTATCCTCACGGTCTCACGCCCCGCTTCACGAATAGACGTGTCTGCACTTCCGGCGATAAATACCCTCTGGAACGGTACCGCAGCAGTTCTCTTGGTAGGAGCATTCATCGCAATTCGGCGTGGCAAGGTAGCTGTCCATCGCGGCCTGGTTTTAGCGGCGTTCGGGGCTTCAACACTGTTTCTCGCTGGCTACTTGATTTATCACGGGTTATCCGGCGGATCACGCCAATACACCGGACCAGTACCATGGCTCTACTATCCTATCCTTTTCAGTCACATCATGTTGGCAGTGAGTATCTTACCATTAGCGCTCATTACTTTACGTCGTGGCTGGACCTTTCATCCCAGACATCGGGCTATAGCACGGGTCACGTTACCAATCTGGCTCTACGTATCACTAACTGGTGTAGTGGTCTATTTTCTACTCTACGGACCACCTGTTTTAGGCTAAGCGCGAATCTAATGACCGAACGCGAGCGATTGCTTCAACATCTTGTCGCTATGTATCAACAGGGAATAGTGGGAGTAGTTGCCACAGTTGTACGGGTAAATGGCTCTCACTATCGGCGCGCCGGAGTTCGTATGCTACTTAGCTCAGATGGCAAGCGAGTGGGCATGATATCCAGCGGTTGTGTCGACTTGCATGGGCAAGCTATGGAAGTTATGGAAAGCGGACGCCCTGTTGTACGTCGATACGACACCACTGCACATAGCGACATAATGTTAGGCTCGGGGACAGGCTGCCAAGGCGTGGTGGATATCCTGATGACTCCTATCGATGACGGCCAAACCCCACCATTGCATGAATGCCTGGAGCAACCAGTTCGCCGAGGTCAGTCGGTTGTTCTGGCCACCGTGGTTGGACCAAATGATCTATCTAATTCCTCTCTGCGACTGGGTGCGCGCCTGCTCCTGACGGCTAAAGGCAATTCGAACGGATATCTCGGTAACGCAGAGCTACAGAAAGCGGTCGAGCACGATGCGGAAAAGATTCTGGGATCAGACCAGATCTCAGCTCACACTTATCCTTGCGGCAAGATCGGAGTAGAAGTTCTGATCGAAGGCCTCACTCCTGAAAAACGTCTAATACTCTTCGGCGCGGGCGAGGACGCCCTACCGATAGTCCGCATCGCTAGCGAAGTCGGCTTTGACATCACAGTAATTGACCAGCGCCGCGCCTACGCTGACGCGTTGCGTCTACCGGGAGCTGACGCTGTGTTGCACACGGAAGATGTCTTATCAACAATTCAACAGATCAATCCTGACCCTAAAACGGCATTTGTATCTGTAACTCACAACTACTTACTTGACCTAGAAATAATGCGGAATCTAGCGCCTACGCAGACCATCTATGTTGGAGTCGTAGGGCCTCGAGCACGGGCTGATCAGTTAATCGCAGCGTCCGGTTGGCCCGACGCAGAGCAACACCGTCTTTACTGCCCGGCTGGGCTAGATATCGGAGCAAAGACCCCGGAAGGGATCGCACTCTCTGTAGTTGCTGAGGTACAGGCTGTCCTTGCTGCACGTCTCGGCAGCCACTTACGCGAGCGGTCGGGACCAATTCACGGCCCTACAACGTGAACGTAGCGCCCATCGCAGCCGTAATCCTAGCGGCCGGTGGGTCAACCCGGCTTGGCCAGCCTAAGCAGCTTGTGCATGTAGATGGACAGCCACTCGTACGCCGTACTGCACAGACCGCAATAGATGCGGGCTTCTCACTAGTTGTAGTGGTCGTCGGTTCGGCAGCGGACGCCGTCCGGGCTGCCATCTCTGATTTACCAGTACGTTGCACTGCAAATCCAAGCTGGAGAGAAGGTGTAGGAACCTCTATAGCCTGTGGCATCAGCGCGGTCTCAGACAACCAACTGGCCGGCTGTCTTGTACTGCCATGTGACCAAATAATGTTGACAGCTGCCACTCTATCCACGCTGCTCCATCGATTCAGACAAGGTGATAAGCAAGTAGTCGCTAGCAGATACGCAGAAACCGTCGGTCCACCGGCAATTTTCGCCTCTGCCCTATTTGGACAGTTGATGGAACTACGCCGAGATACCGGCGCAAAGCCAATCCTACGAATGTCTTCTCATACAGCCACAATCAACTTTCCAGGCGGAGAAATCGATATCGACACGGAAGAAGACTTAAGAAAAATAAGCACCATAGTAGGTAAACCCCCAAGAAAGTGACTGACCAAACCTGCTCATCTCCACGCCTCCGCTGTCTAACTGTATTCATGGCGTGTTCGACCGCGGCTACCTTAGCCTTCGGCGCCTGCCAGCCGATGACTCCCATCGTATCCCAACCAGATCCTCCTCCAGCGTATTTTGAGGCTACCTACAACACGAGTGCCGGCGGTAATCAAGTATTTTTCGTTAATATGGACGAGATTTCAGACAACTCCTTTACATACATAATAGAGCTCCCGGAAGCACCAAATGATCTGGCTGTCTACTTAATATCCACTAACACTTCCGCTACGAATCTTACATACCCAGAGATACAATTGGAAACTCCGGCCTTATCAGCTGCGCCAAACGCACAATTTCGCGGGTCTCATACCTACCCGACAGACACCCAGTTTACGCACAACCGCAATGCAATTACCGTATTTAACAACAATCCCCCACCCCTACTTCCTAAAACTACTGGAAAAAATTCTTCTATACCCGCACCGAACCAATCCTCAGCTACCGTCGGAGATACCTTCATCTTTAAGGACTACGAGTCCTGGGGATCTTATGATATTCCCGCTACCGCACGGAACGTAGTAGTCGATAATGACGTTCCTGCTTCTGCCACTATATGGGTTGCTGACGACAGCTGGGCCAATGGTTCTTGCGAAAAATCATATTGTATAACCCAGTCTATGGTGGATGCAGTTGCATCAAATTTTTTAAAAACCGGATCAGAAAACGATATATACGATTGGGTAAAGTCTGTTTTTGGGAATCCTTGGGGGGAACATACTTTCGATAATCTCATTGATCCATCCACAAATGATATTCATATACTTCTCTTCGACATTAGTGCAGACAATTCAACATCTGGGGGAATAATTGGCTTCTTCTGGGCTAAAGACAACTATCTCCAAGACCCCTCAGACACGTACATCGCAACCTCTAATGAAAGGCTAATGTTCTACCTAGATTCAGTACTACTATCAACACCTGACTTAGACGGATCATGGGCGATAGACGACTTCTGGCCTAGCGCAATTATCGGGCCTCTAGCCCCTGAATTTCAGCACATGATCCATTTCTATGAGAATACAGTTACTGACGATGCGATCCGCGAGCCCTGGCTCAACGAAATGTGCTCAGAAGTAGCCGAAGATATAGTTGCTACCAAGGTTAATATTTATGGCCCACGGGGTGTATCATACAAGGACGGTTCCGCTGGATCTTCAGGCAACACGAGGGGGCGTCTCCCATTGTATAACCTATTCAATTTCATCCAGGTTACTTCCTGGAATTCATATCTTTCAAATTATTCTATAAACTATGCCTTAGGAGCTTACCTTTCCCGTACCTATGGCCCATCACTTTTCACTGATATAGTCCAGAATGGAGAGTCCGGAACGTCAGCAATAGAAACAGCTATAGGTAATAACACGACCTTCGGAGAAGTTTTGTATAATTGGGCGATAGCTAACGTACTCTCAGATGATCTCAATACACAAAGTCTATATCGCTATAATTCTGGCGACTGGACAAACGAGATAGTCAACGATATCACATATAACCTTGGATCCATAAATCTTTTTAATTACCAGTATGGCAGTCAAGAAGGACCGTACTTCCACAACGTTGATGAACTAGACGGAATCTCTCAACAACCTCCTCACTCAAATTTATACGCGTATCTGGGACGTTATAGCGGACGAATAGAAGGCCAAATTAGCTATACTGATGGTACTCAGATAATCCTTATTGCAAAGGATCAATGATCCTTCACCTCCCAACATAATTCTTTGAACCAAGATGTAACACTCATTACAATTTAAAGTATTCTGTATTGCTTTTTTAATATCGTATTTTTTCGTCTCATATCTTTTGACTATATTCGGTATTCTCATTTTCTCATGATGAATATTTGGGAAAATTATCCAAGAGAGTTTTTTTGTGGATAACGGTCCTCATGTGAATGGACCATAGAGAGCGCTCATAGAGGCAAATTTGTTAATTGTGAATTTGACAAGATACGAGGAATAGTCACAAGAATGAATATTGGGATTTGAGGTTATTAATTCTTAAATTTCTGACTTCGGAAAAATTGTCGTTGTGCGTGAAACCGTGGGTTCTTGACGCGGCCACTATGCTACCCTGGTATACTTCAATGTATGGCCCAGATTTATCGCCCAGAAGAGAGTAGCTTTCCAATCGATCAAGCTCATATTAGATCGATCGACGAGTACCAAAGTCTTTACCAGAGCTCCATCGAGAACCCCGAAGGGTTCTGGGAGGAAGCGGCTGAACGGATAACATGGACCCGCCGCTGGGACAAGGTGCGTGAGTATGACTTCGTTAAAGCTAACATCCGTTGGTTCGAAGGAGGGACTCTCAATGCCTGCTATAACTGTCTTGACCGCCACATAGAAGCAGGCCATGGCAACCAGACGGCAATCATTTGGGAAGGCAATGACCCAACAGATGATCGACACTTCTCTTACCAAGAACTGCTTAACGAAGTCTGCCGTTTCGGTAACGTATTGAAGAAAAATGGGATTACCAAAGGCGACCGCGTATGCCTCTACTTACAGATGGTACCAGAATTAGCGATCGCCATGCTAGCCTGCGCGCGGATTGGAGCAGTGCATTCAATCGTATTCGGCGCCTTCTCAGCTGAGTCACTACGAGATCGGATTACCGATTCGGAGTGCAAAGCCCTTATCACCCAAGACACTGCGGTTCGTGGGTCGCGTACTGGCCTACCAATGAAAGCTAATGCCGATGCTGCAGTAGCCCAAACTCCATCGATCGAACGTGTGTTTGTAGTACGCCGAACCGGAGAGGAGGTTACAATGGTAGACGGTCGCGACATATGGTGGCACGAGGAAATGGCTGATTCCTCAGCGAAATGTCCGCCGGAAGAAATGGACGCCGAAGATCCACTATTTATTCTGTACACCTCTGGTTCCACTGGCAAACCAAAAGGAGTCCTACACACGACTGCAGGATACTTAGTCTATACATCACTCACGCACCATATGATCTTTGACTATCATCCTGGCGATATCTACTGGTGTACAGCTGATATCGGATGGATCACGGGCCACTCCTACATCATCTATGGACCTCTCTCGAATCGCGCTACAACATTAATGTTTGAGGGCGTACCTAACTATCCCGACAATGGCCGATTCTGGCAGGTGTGCGAGAAACACCAAGTAAAACAGTTTTATACAGCGCCGACTGCTCTTCGGGCGCTGATGAAAGAAGGTAATACGTGGGTAGAGAAATACGACCGTTCATCAGTACAGCTCTTAGGTACGGTAGGCGAGCCTATCAAGGAACCAGAGTGGCTTTGGTATCACGATGTAGTCGGTGAGGGGCGTTGTCCAATCGTTGACACCTGGTGGCAGACCGAAACAGGTGGAATCCTTATCACACCGTTTCCGGCAGTTACTCCACTCAAGCCAGGATCTGCGACACTACCCTTTTTTGGCATAGAGCCGGTGCTACTGGACCAGGCAGGGAATGAAGTCGAGGGAAATCCAGCGAGCGGCGCCCTCTGCATACGCACGGCGTGGCCGGGCATCATGCGTACCGTTTACGGAGATCATGAACGCTTTCGACAGACCTATTTTGACACCTATCCGGGCTACTATCTGACGGGTGACGGGGCCCGACGTGATGAGGATGGATATTATTGGATCACCGGTCGAATCGACGATGTGCTTAACGTCTCCGGGCATCGCATTGGCACGGCCGAGGTGGAGGGAGCCATAGGCCAACACGAGGCCGTTGCAGAAGCAGCGGTTGTGGGCTATCCGCACGACATTAAGGGACAAGGTATCTACGCGTACGTAACCCTGATGAGTAATAGAGAGCCTTCCGCAGACATCGAGAAGGGAATAATTAATTCAGTTCGATCACACATCGGTCCACACGCGTCGCCGGATAAGATTCAGTTTTCGGCTTCACTACCCAAAACACGGTCGGGAAAGATTATGCGCCGGATCCTGCGCAAGATCGCTGAGGGCCAGACCTCATCAGAAGCGCTGGGGGATACTTCTACTCTTGCCGAGCCCGGAGTAGTTATAGACTTGGTCTCTGGTCGAAAGTAAATTCGATAATCATCTCGAAAGTTGGTTGAACAAAGACTAAGACCAGTAGAACGGTTGGGACTCGCTATGCGCAACTCGCAAACGCAGTAATTCAGTTAGATCTAGCTCGATGATAGATTATTGCTTTTCTCAGAGATGGCTAAGTACATCTGCAACAGAAATGGTGCGGCTGGCCCGCGCGCTCAAACGGTAAAGCTCCCGTGGCTCGCCTACCCTCTCAATCACATATTCGCCGGAACCCCAGATTGATTCCAGCAGCCGTTCCACCAAGGGCCTAACAGCCTGATCAGTTGAAGCATCATTAGGAGCTATCACCCTGTCATTGATACTCACCTGCAACATACCCCCGTCGAAACTGAGTCTTCCCGAAAGCAAGGGATCCTCCTCAATTAAGCGACACGCGTTGAAAGCCGCCTTCGCAGCCTGCATCAGTCGTTCTTGAGGAGTTCCTTCCACTAAGGTTCTCCGATCGTAAAGTAAGCCCAGGAATCCATCTCGCTCGTCCATGCCGTAAATTGCTTCATGCGCCACTAGGATTACCCCTGGCCCCCCCGGCACATGACGGTAGTCAGCGACATCGATTGTAAGTTCATCTGCAAGGACTTTGTCCTTAATCCAGCGATGAAATACGGGAATAATAGTCTCTAAAGCAAACTGTTCCGCGCCAGCGACTGCCACCTTGATATTAACGTGCTGAAGTAAAGATATGTCCATCGCAAATATTACAACCGTGAGTTAGGCTGTCTGCCGCTCCCTCTCCGAAGCCATACGCTGATAGCACGCGTGGGTCGCTTCTACAAACAGGGACGCTTCCTCTGCAAGCTGTCTAGCACCTTCAGCATCATAATCTTGCGCCGAGCGGCCATGCGCACGCAGCAGGTAGGCACCGAATTTACCTTTCGCATACGGATCGAAGAACAGTTCAGTGTCATAGAGTTCCGCACGGAAGGCTGAGACCGTATCGTCATCCATACCGCCAGCAAAACTACCTAACTTATAGCGGAGCAAGGCTTCTGCTCCATGCACCATTGCCTGAAACGCGGTACGAACCCCTTTCTCTACATGTCCCGCCTCAAGATGTATCTGCGCTTCAAACGCTTCACGTTCGACGGCTGCCAACTGGAAATCGACTGGCGCAACGACCTCCCCTGCACATTCTCCCACGCCGTGGTCTCCCATGGTGAACACCCGTGGATCACCCCAGTCACTGTAAAACCCTGAATCGTCCTCATAAGTTGGTACTGAGGTAAGTCCTTCTAGCATTTTACGACAAGAGACCTTTCCAATGCGCTGTATGAACTCTTGAAAGGACTCCCCTATTTCATGTTCAGATAGGTAGCGACCCGTAATAAGATCAACCGCCTCTGGGATATTTCTCGATGGCACAGCACCTATCGCTAAGCCATAAGAACCAGCGTTGCTATCCCATTGACCGCCCAATACCACCTGAAAGTGGGGTACTGTGTAATCATTACGCTTACGGCTCACCCCGTAGAAACCCAGATCAGCGACGTGGTGCTGCCCACATGAGTTAAAGCAGCCGGAAACTTTTATACGCAAGCCACGAATTACTTCATCGAGTTCCATCGAGCGCCGCAGCATCCGCTCACGGATCTCCGCAGCAAGTCCCCGCGAAGAAGCAATACCTAGCTTACAGGTGTCGGTACCTGGGCACGCGGTGATGTCAACAATTGTACCCGCGCCGGGAGCATGCAGATCCACAGTTGCCAATTCCTCGTAAACGGCTTGGAGGTCCCCCTCGCTCACCCATCGGAGAACCATATTCTGCTCCACCGTGGTTCGAACAGTCTCATCTATGTAGGTGCGCGCAATGTCTGCCAACTTACGGAGCTGCTTCGCAGTGATGTCACCGAGCGGTAACGTAATCGTCACAGTGGCGTAGCCCTGTTGACGTTGGTTATAGACGTTAGAATCACGCCAAGCTGCGAAGCCCGCGGGCGGTTTCACGCCATTGGAATCTTCCGTTAACTTTAGCGGACGCTCTTTGAACCGTCTAGCCTCGTCGATGTACTGCTGCCAACGTGGGTCCTCAGGAAGCTGGGCACGCTCTTCCATTACGAGGCGCCGAAATTCGTCTATGCCAAGCTTCTTGATGAGGAACTTAATACGCGCCGCGGCTCGATTCTTCTTCTCACCTAACCGAGCGTAGACGCGGGAAATCGCCTGTGCAATCGGTAATAGCTCCTCGGGCGGCACGAAGCCGTCAAACAACTTGGCCTGGAACGGTACGCTGCCAAGCCCGCCACCCACATAAAGTTCAAATCCATATTCCACTGTACCGTCTTCACCCGTGCGCTCAGTGGCGATGGCTCCCATATCATGCATCATCACTAGACCACAGGCTTTGTCCTTACAGCCAGAGAAAGCAATCTTGAACTTCCGTCCAAAATCCTGAACATCCGGATGGCCCAACAGAAAGTCAGCGCAGGCCCGAGCGTAAGGAGTAACATCGAACACCTGATCCTGGCAGACTCCAGCTATTGGGCAAGCAGTTACATTGCGAACTGAGTTGCCACATGCCTCACGAGTAGTGATTCCAACAGTAGCCAGCCTACGCATAAGCGCTGGGGTGTCTTCTACGTGAATAAAATGGAGCTGGAAATCTTGGCGTGTAGTGACGTGGGCAATGCCATCAGAGTACTCCTCGGCCAGATCGGCCATGACCTCCAACTGGCGAGCATCCATTCCACCGTATGGAATCTTAATACGCTGCATTCCTGGAGCGTCCCAGACAGTTTCCGGGCCTTTAGTCAGATCGCCCGACGGATAGTCGAGCGTTTGCTCAGTCTGCCCATCGTAACGATGACCATTATCGTACCTCTGGCCGTAAACGCCACGTCGCAGTCTTGTCTCAGCAAAGACGCGCTCTTCGATGCGTCCCTGTTTACGCAGAGCGATTTCGTTTTCAAAAACATCAATCTCAGCAGCCATGTCACCCGGAATCTGGCCGGCCAGAGACTCTCGCCATCGGTCGTTACTAGCCTTCACTGCTTATCCTCTGTTCACCTAACCGAAAAGTCAGATCTGATCGCCCAGAACATACTCGGTAACTCGGGAACGGTCAACGCTTAAGATGAGGTCTGCATCGTCACGCATCTAAATTCACCTACAGAGATATCAAGTTTTAGAACTTAAGAACTCCAAAAATATATGAGATGGCCTACGCCTAATTCTGCGATATCCCACGCATTCT
>CAZTZA010000023.1:0-2207 GCA_964618015.1 uncultured Spirochaetaceae bacterium
GTGATCACTAACGATGATGCTCGTGCTGTCGTAGATGCCGTCTCATCGGGTACTTCAACCTCGCGCTACGCTACAAGAACGAGTAACGTTAAATCCCGTTCGGGGGTGAGGAGGAAGCGACGCTCGCGTGATCGCAAGACATCCTAATTCTTTCGTCTTGCTTCCGCAGTTTCAGTTTACTGTTCCATCATCTTCCTCATGACTCAGGCCGCCGATGGTGATATCCACCTAGCGCAAAACCAGGCCGGCGTAACTCTGCAAGCTGTGCATGATGAGATCTCGTAGCTCGTGTAGGTTAGAGCCCAATTGGATTCCTCGTGGTACCTCGACGATTATTTCTAACGACCAGGATTCAGTCGACTTACTAACGATTACGCGGGAAAGCTGTAAGCGTTGGGCTTGTTCATGTAAGCAATGGGCTACCATTTGCGTTAGGGCTGCCTCCGAAATGGAGACGACTCCACGTTTTTCTCAAACACTATTCCTTTACGCTTTCGAATTCCGCGATGCCAGAGAATCTTTATCGTGTCGATTGCCATATGTGCATAATTTCGACGGACCTCGATTGGCGGTACCGGGATGATATGTTTTTCTTGGGAATCTCGTGCTATACGTGCCGATCGAATTTCATCTATGCTTGATATATCTTCTATCTATATGTATTTGCGAGGTGTTGGAAGACCGATCCTGTGGGCGATTGTTTGCACCATTTTCTCTGAGGTCCCAAGGATAAGTATTCGTTGAGGCCGAACGAATGTGATTTGCCGACGTGCTGCCTGTGCCGCTATCGGATCATGGAAAACGGCGGCCTTTACAGCGGCCATTGCATTGGTAGCAACTTTGGCCGAGCGACCGGCAAGGATCTTTTGATCATGGATTAAGAGGCCGTCGTCAACGATCAGGTCCATATTATGCCGAGCGGTAATAAGCTGCGCTCGAAAACTTTTACCAGTCCCACTACGTCCTACCAGTGCCGTAACCTGTACTCCGCGTAGATGAATCAGAAGTTTATGTCTAAGCCTTTGCGGCCATATCATGAGGAATACAGCGTTCGCAGTGCGTCCGCACTCTGCTGCCAATTAGTATAATGCTGAGATAAGCGTGAGCTGGGAGGAGGAGCCTCTATGTATCCTGCCTTAATAGTGTCTAGCAGGAAAGAATCAGTTGAGCTTAGAAGCCACGCATGCAGAAAGGGACGACATGATCGAGGAGAACCATACCGTCGATCTCCAGCTAAAGGCATGCCGGCTTGAGCGCACAATGCTCGAACTTGATGACGTCTTCCTGTGTTGGTGGAAATTGCAGATAGAGTGGTTCCGGCGACCCTACTGATTGGTTGTACGTAAGCGGAAAGTAGTTTAGCGGAGGGTTCGAGCACTGCGCGGCGACGAGTAGAATCATAACTTAGGGGTGCTTGCAGCAGCTCGGGCCGATGGACCGTGCGTTCCAGAAGTGCAAGGTAGACTTTGGTGGCCCGGCTTTCGCGAAACATTGCGGTTAGTTTACGCGCTGCTTGAATCGTCTTGGCGTAAATTAGGAGACCAGAGCAAATGCGATCGAGACGATGAACAGGTACCGGCCGGAACGAAAGTGAGTCTGGAACTTGATGAGCTAGCATGGGCTCCACTCGATGGCTTAGAGGTAATGGGATCTCGGTTTCAGGGCCAGCTACGGAAACGCCTGCCGGTTTGTTGATAACAAATATCTGATCGTTATTAATAAGGGCGGGCAAGTCTGGCTTTGCCAGGTTCTCAGAAATCAGGACGCGTGAATTTGATGTTCGCGGGGCGACAATTTTATCGGTTAACGTGTTCGGCAATAAAATTATGTCTCCTTCGGAGAGGCGAGCGTCGGGCGTAACTCGCGAGCCATTAAGCCGGATAGCACCGGTACGTAGTAGTCGATAAAGCAAACTAAGTGGCATGCTCCTAAGCATTTTGCGCAATACACGGTCTATTCGACGACCATCGTCATTGAGTTTCGCCTGGACGATCATCTTTCGAAGGCTATCAGTTCTGTAGAGAATCGAAAGACATGGCTGAGTTTTAATAGTAAAGGCTGCGTTGACACGCTAACTAGACGGTTTGATAGTTGCTGAGTGCGCCAATTACAAGGGACTGGGAACAGTCTTGCTGATAAGTGGGGGACGGGACCACAAAAAGCTTCACCTTCGGTTCGCCTCGCCGAATTACGGATCATGTCTCTGG
>CAZTZA010000023.1:2217-3100 GCA_964618015.1 uncultured Spirochaetaceae bacterium
AAAATATTTACGATTGGCGCAGGTATGATGGGGATGTCTCTGGGGATTTTCATTGCTGCTATGGGAATACCGTTATTAGTGCTGCGTTTTTCAGGCGAAGCACAAACATGGCAAGGGTACTATATGGTTGCTTCCGACTGGCGGTTGGAAGACTCTGATTGGTTACAGTTGGCGTTCCCGGGTTCAGTTACTTCTAAGTCTCCCGTAACGTTCACCGTCTTCGACGGCTTTGAAGCACAACCATCAGATCTTATCACGGAGCGACTCGACTCGTTAGACCCCCGCTTTGATTTATTCATGCACACTGTCCCCGGGTACTTCACTGCAAAGAATATATTTGGATCAGACCGATCGCTGGTCTATCTAGCTACTGAATTGCCGCCAGCTTCATTTCTGTTGCGATTAGCTTTTTCATCGCCTCGGGCGGTACTCAGCGTGCTTGACTTCGATGTTCGACGACGCCTGTTATTTGCGGTCTTAGTTATTATCGTTGTCGTATGCTCGTTATGCGCCAGATTAACTCGCTGTCGCTTCCCTGATGGCGTTAGACTTGCGGTTGCTGCTGCTCCCTGGATTGTGGCCGTTCTTAACGTTGGCGGCCCTGCTGCCATTGCAGCTGTTACTGTTATCCCTGCTGTTGGGCATATGCGTGAGGATACACTTGCTCGTATTGCTACCAGTGCTATCCTCTTCTCAGCGGTCATAACAACTGCCGGGATAGTGATTGGTGGTGCTTTTGTGGGGATAAGTCTTGCGTCGGCGACTATCGGGTCAGTGACTTCGATAGGATTGGATTGTCGGAGTAATAACAGTCGACTGCCGGTAGGTTTGGCCCGGAGCAAGCGCCCAGTCGTTATTATAGGCTTTGGCTTCATATTTGTAG
>CAZTZA010000023.1:3110-21112 GCA_964618015.1 uncultured Spirochaetaceae bacterium
GAAGCGGCAGTGACTGTTACGAGTGTGGGATCCTTTCTCCCGAACGTAGCGGTTCCAACTCCGGATACGGTTGCGAAGCCGCTTAGTTTTGATGGGCTATCGCAGTTAGGGCCACAGGTAGCAGACGATTTGAGTCTGCCGAACGCTGCTGATTACGTCGCTCATATTGCTTTCCAGGAAGGATTAGCTTTCGGAATGTCTTATCGTCTTCCATTAGAAGGGGAGCGATTGACCTTAAAAACATATCACTTTGATACGGAAAATCGACGTGTACAACAGAGCGAGCGAATAGTTCTCACTTTTGACCGGCGCTGGCTGAAAAGGGTGATTGCCGATGCACGTGGCGTAGGAGGGCTACTGCTCAGCCGTGGTAATGCTGTTGCTGTCTACAGGAAACCGATTATCAATGTTGTATATCAGCGATGGCGCATACAGCAGACTTTATTGTTGGCGCTATTTTCAGGGGCCGCTGCCTTGGTCGTGATTGGTTGGGTTTTTCGGGATAGGGCGATAGGATGATAAGTTCCGAGACCGGTACCGTGAACTTAATCTTGGTGGCTTGTAGCCAGCTACCTATTGGTTGTTCAGACACTGAAATGGAGTTGAACTACCAGAACTACTATAAACCTCTCGCTCAGCTCGCTGATAGGTTCCCTCAGAGTGCATGGACGATACATTTGGGAGGTGAATTGCTGGAGTGGGTTAGCGAGAATCACCCGGAGCTGACCATGCTATTGCGAGAGATGGTCGAGCGGCGCCAGTTGGAGCCGCTCGGCGGCGGTTATTATGCTCCGGTCTTGCCGATCATTCCCGCTCTCGACAGAGTCGGTCAGATCGAGAAATTAACCACGGCCCTTCGGGTTCGTTTCGGAACCAGACCCCGTGGAGTTTGGTTGTCCGATTGTGTGTGGGAACCTTCATTGCCGCATACCCTTGCTCGTAGCGGCATGGAATATACATTTCTCGACCGGTCCCAATTCGTTACAGCTGGCGTGAGAGGCGACGCCCTCTACAGGGCTCATCTTACAGAGGATGAAGGGCGGGTTCTTACTGTAATTCCGATTCACTTTCGGATTTCTCAACTGATGGAAAGTTCCACACCAGAGGATGCTTTAAAGGCGCTGGTTTCAACCTGTTCCAGTGCTGGTGAACGGGTCGTGGTTGTTGTGGATGAGCCGGAGCAGATACGAGATTATCGGTGGTTGGAGGGGTTCTTGCGGTTGGTTGATGATGACCATCATATCTTGCCGACTACTCCTCGCTCATATCTGCGACGTCACGGCACGCAAGGGTTTGTTTATCTAGATTGTGGTATGGCCGTGGGCTGCCAATCGGTTTTAGCTGAAGGAGCGCCAAAGCATAGCAATACCAGTGTTCAGGACGCATCCGTTAAGAGCGGAGTGTTCCGACGGCAGCTGTCGTCTTGCGCCGACAGCCGGTTGCTGTATGCGAAAATGTTTCATTCAAATTTATTAGTCAATCAGGTGCGTGGAGATCGAGAGAAGCGTCGAGCTGCGAGGGAGGACTTATGGCGTGGCCAGTGCGGCCATGCCTACTGGAATCGACCGGGAGGCGGTATTAGTAGCCGGCGCACGCGTGATGCAGCGTACGCTTCGCTACTTCGGGCTGAAGTGCAGGCGCGTGATGGAACATCATTTATGCCGTCGATCATACGTGCCGACCACGACATGGACGGCGTCTCAGAGTTGCTATACCACAGCCGAATTTATAATGCTTACGTTCACACCGTTGGCGGCATGCTGTTTGAGCTGGACTACTTGCCTTGCTCGGTCAACTTCATGAACACGCTGACGCCTAACGTTAGTAGGGTTCAAGGGTCGACAGGCAAATATCTTAGGCGTGGTTTTTTGGACCACTTTTTACCCACGGTTCCCACCGTCAGTGGTTATATTTCCGGCTTTGAGTCTGAAACCAATTTGGTTACGGATCCGTACGTCGTGACGGCTTTCGAAGATGATCGGCTGACGCTGTTACGCAGTGGTTTGCTAATCCCAAAAGAGGGATCCACGGTTGTAAGTTCGGCGGATCTACGCAAGTCATATCGTTTTCGCGCACGTTCGATGGAGGTCCGCTATGATGTTGTGGCTGAGAGCGATGTCGATGCCTGGCTGGCTGTGGAGACGAATATAGCAGTTAGTTCCAGCAGTAGCTGGAAAGTTACTGGTCCTCGTAGCTCACGGCAGCTCAAAGGCCGCTCTACCTCGCTCGGCCCTATCTCTCTAGTAGAGATCGATGATCCTGTCGCTGCTGCCCGGGTTGCAATCCGTGCTGGTGATGCTCAGGCTGGGGTGTATGTGCCGGTGGATGTCGCCAGCGAGTTTCAGTACTTTGGTTTAGTGATTGCCTGGCGACTTCGTGCTATAGCAGGAGAGCGCTGGACTCGACGTCTTTCCATATCGTTGTCTCGCGGGTAGCGACTGGTTAGGCTTCGACGTTCCGCGGTTAAATATTGTTTATCGACTACGCTATCTGATGTTGAACCTTCTTGTTGTGGAGAGGTCTCTACGCTGCGCGAAGTATTATGGTTGTGTTAAGCTAACGGTCGAGGCTGATAGAAATGATGCTCAATGAATTGCGCCAACGCCTTGTATTGCTAAGTGCCGATGTAGATGCCGCCTGGAGGCGTCTTTGACCCAGAGGATTCGCAGCAGCGTCTTTCCGAGCTTGAGGAGCTGACTGCAGATCCTGAGCTATGGAGCGACCGTTCCGCTGCAGAAGCCATCCTGACCGAATTAAAGCGACTCAAGGGGAGTATTGATCCATGGAAGTCGCTACGCACTGCTGTTACTGAACTGGATGAGCTATGCGAATTGGCTGACGAGGAAGGTTCTGAGGAGCTTGCCGGCGAGATTGAAGCGGCCCTAATAAAGTTGGAGGGCCGTTTCGCCGAGTTGAACCTTCAGTCGCTTCTGGGGGGTCCACATGATCGCACTGATTGCTTCCTGACAATCCATGCTGGCGCTGGAGGTACCGAGGCCTGCGACTGGGTTTCGATGCTGCTTCGTATGTACTTGCGTTGGGCAGAGGAACGCTCTTTCGCCACTAATGTGATTGATATGACTGAAGCGGAAGGGGGGGTTAAATCAACTACAGTGCAGTTTTCTGGTGAGTACAGCTATGGTTACTTGCGTGCTGAGGCCGGAATTCATCGTCTGGTTCGTATATCCCCATTTGATGCTAACAAGCGCCGGCACACTACCTTTGCTTCAGTGTTCGCCTCACCGGCTATAGATGATACTGCTGAAGTTGAAGTTCGCTCTGAAGACATTCGTGTAGATACTTATCGAGCATCGGGGGCTGGTGGACAGCACGTCAACAAGACGGATTCCGCTGTGCGTATTACCCACCTTCCGACCGGAATAGTTGTTCAGTGTCAGAACGAGCGAAGCCAACACAAGAACCGAGCTACGGCTAACCGGGTATTGCGCTCACGACTGTTCGAGCACTACGAAGCTGAGCGCCGCAGTAAACTTGAACAGATTGAAGGGGACAAAAAAGATATTTCTTGGGGTAACCAGATTCGATCGTACGTCTTCCACCCTTACACCTTAGTAAAGGATCATCGTACAAAGCACGAGGCAGGGAATGTGCAAGGGGTAATGGATGGACATATTGGGCCATTCATCGAAGCATACCTCCGCCTGTGATCCAACTACTAAAGGTGTCAGGATGAGTCGTTGGCGTTCAGCAGTTTTTCTAGTCTCAACAGCTATAATTCCTGTTTTTCCTGCAGAGAGCGATGAGGCGCTCTCGTATCAGCCAATTTCTGAACGCCGGGTCGGCTTCAGCCCGCTTAGCGGAAGTCGTCTAGGGCCAGAACACCGTTATCTAGCAGAAGTGCTGCCTAAACTCGTTCGTGAGAAGCTTGGGAAGATCAAGGGCGTAGTGTACTTAGAGGCTGAGTCACCAGTTGATTTGCTGCCACGTGAAATATCGACTAACTCCAACCTATCTCTGTTGATTTGGGGGAAAATCGAACCGGTGGGGGAACGCTTGCTCATAGAGATCTACGCTTTTGATAGCTCTGAAGGCGGTGAAGTTTGGTCGTTCATAGACTCTGGTGATCCTGACGTTCTTCTATCTGCGGTCAATCCGATTGCCGATGGTCTGGCTAGTTTAATGATAGGTCAGTCGTGGGCGCGGCTAGTAGTTGACGTAAACCCACATGACAGCACCGTGCGTCTTGACGGTGATCTGATTGGCGTTGGTCGGACGGAATTACGCTACACTCCTCCTCGACGCGCCAAGCTTTCGGTGTCTCGGTCTGGATATCTTGACGCCGTGCAGTGGGTTGAACTCATGCCGGGACAGGAGAAGCACGTTTTTATGGGCCTTGTACCGCTTAACATAGGCACTGTGCTACTTGACTCACGGCCGGGAGGAGCTGCCATCTATGTCGCATCGTCCTACGCTGGTGTTACACCGCTGAAGCTACCTCGGCCCGAAGTCAACACACCGATAGAAATCTTACTGGATGGCTACAGCAGAAAAAAGACACGTCTTGGCCCATCCAGTCCAGACGAACTAACGATTACGCTGATGCCGGCCGACTACAATGCGATCGCGCTACAGGAGCAGGAGCGTGATCTTTTCTATGAGGAACTTGGCTGGTTTGCGGCGTCCTTGCTACCGCCATTGGTGCTCACCGCATTGGCAACTGATTTGGTCTATCGAGATGCGTCCTTGCAAGCTGAAGCGGGACTAATAAGCTGGCAGCCAGTGACAATCGGTGTAACCATCAGTGCCGTAGTGTCGGCAGGGTACGCCGTATATCGGCTGCTAAGTACTATTGGGGCGATGATCGACTACACCGCGGCGTCTGACCGACCAACTGGATAAGTGTTTCGTCTGGGACTTCGGCTCCGTGAGCTGTTAGGTAGTCAGCCCGAGCGGCAAGATTTGATTGAGGATCAGCTTCTGGAAGCTGACATCGGCCCTTGTACAGCCAAAGAGTTGCTCACTGGACTGGACGGTCACTCTGGCAGCAGCGAGCAAACGATCGCTACCATACGGCAGCGCGTGCAAGGTCGGCTCCGATCTATAGAGCTAGAAATAGACCGTGACCAGTTGTCTGTAGTAATGGCGTTTGGAGTCAATGGCGTTGGTAAGACCACAAATCTTGCCAAGATTGGAGCGCTCTTGAGGAGTCGTGGCTACCGTGTGCTATTCGCCGCAGCTGACACTTTCCGTGCTGCTGCTGTAGAACAGCTCAAATTGCACGGACATCGTATGGGCATACCAGTAATTGCCCAGGGGCAAGGTGCGGACGCTGGAGCAGTTCTTTTTGATGCGATCGACAGTGCCATCGCTCGCAATTTTGATGTTGTGTTGGCTGACACTTCTGGTCGTATGCATACGGACGTCGGGCTTGATGCTGAGTTGCGTAAGTTGGTTCGTATTGTCGAGCGCCGACAAGTAACGCTACATCGCTTGTTAGTGGTAGATGCAACTACCGGTCGTAATGCCCTTGATCAAGCCCGAGCCTTCCGCGACGGTGTTGGCGTTGACTCTCTACTTCTTTCCAAAATGGATGCTACCGCTAAGGGGGGTGTGGTGATCGACATTTGCTCTGAGCTAGAGCTGGGAGTTTCCTTCGTGGGCATGGGAGAGAAGGTCGAGGATCTACTTCACTTTAACCCAAATGCTTATCTTGATAGCCTTTTCGGCGATTGGGAATGACTCTAATCCGAACGCTAGTGGTTACACTGGTGGCGACTCTTTTGGTTACTTCTTTTCGTTGGGCAGCGGCTGAAGGTAGCGAGCCAGATGTAACCTTTTACCGGTCTAATGAGATCGGCATTCCGTTCGAGAAGATTCTTAAGGAACAGGTTAGTTCCAATCATTTTGTCTTGGTGCACTTGAACGCGGTAGTCAACGGTAGTGCAGAAGAGTACCTACTGCTGGAGGAAGGCAGACAGGTACGTCGCTGGGTGACGAGACGCGACAAGCGTGGCGATCGGCTGAGTGAGTCCAGCTACGTTGGAGGTCAATTGGTTGACGAACGTAGATTTGACTCGATGGGCAGATTAATAGGCTCAGCGGCCTATGAGAACGGAGCTCTCGTGAGCCGCAGTACCTATGAATATCAGCCTCGTCTTGTGAGCGTGGAGGCAGTAGGGCCCGATGGTTCCTTACAGTTTCAGGCTTCTTACCGGTTAGCTGCCACTGGAAATATTCGAGACTTCACTCGGTCCGCTCAGGACGAAGATCAGACTGGTGCTCGGTTCGTGTTTGTCGGTGGGGATCTGTTAGAAGAAGTGATTACCACTGGCTCGACTAGGATTATCTCGCGCTATCTTTCAGGTGAGCCCTACCAAGTGGAGGAGTGGCGTGAAGGGCGATTGCACCTAGTGCTTGACATAGAACGATCTGTAGATGGCGTTCTGATTGCAAAGACATCGACAGAACCAGAGCGTGAGCGACTTACACAGACGCGATTCGACAGCGCTGGTCGCGTGATGGAGGTGTTGATTACTGAAAGAGGGCTAAAACGAATTCTGATCCAACATACGCGCGACGCTGCCGGAAGGGTCGTCATGACCCTTCGTCAGAGTGGCGACGATGAAGAGCGGTGGTATTACTACTACGTTCATGACGGGCATGAGCTTGCTATCTCCGAAGTGCATCCTGACAAACAGTTACGGAGCCAGCGCTACGAACAGGACGGCCTGCTTGTCTCGGTCACGACTTTTGATGTTGATGGTTCGCACGGGGAAGTCGACGTTCCGTCAACTTGGCAAGTTGAGTTTTATCGTGAAGGCGTGCCCGTACGACGTGAGTATTACCGACAGGGCGAGCGTGTCAAAGAGCAGGTGTTACTCCATGGACAGGTGGTCAGAGAACGGGCCTTTGATTGAGGAGAAGAAGGTTAAAGGTAAGAGGAGGCTGAGTATTACGAGTATCGTTGGTATCCGGTTTGCTATGACTTTAGTTTTTGCTCATTTGCGCTCAAAATCAACAAACCGTAGGGGCCGCACATCCCTGATATTTGTAGTTTTTGGCATGGGTGTTGGGGTGATGATGTTGACTAGCGTACTCGGCGTGATGAATGGACTACAGCTTAACTTTATTGAAGATCTTGTTGAGATAGGCTCGTTTCATGTACGGGCTCGTTCTCATGTAGGTCGTGTTATGGATCCCGGCACGATAGAGAGTATCCGTACCCTCCCGGCGGTTCGGGTGATCATGCCATTTTCTGACCTCACGGCAATGGCAGGTCATCCGAGGTCAAATGATAGGCATGGAATGAATCTCCGTGCTGTTCCAGCCGACATTTGGTCAGCAGAGCCAGTCTTTGCTGACCAACTTGGACTTGGCAAAAATCCTATCCTCCCTGGCACCGTCATCATAGGTGCGGCCGCGGCTTCTCGGCTTGGTGTCGGCGTCGGGGATCCAATTATTGTTGACCTCATAGATAGGATTAGTGCGAATGTAAGTGGTGCTCCTATAGCACGGGCGACGCAGCTTATAGTGGCAGGTACGTTTGTTAGTAGCTACTACGAATACGACTTGAGCTGGGGGCTGATTTCACTGTCAACAGCCAACTCTATTACAAGCGGCCGGCTCCCGCTGGAGTATGGCATCAAGCTGGTTGATCGGTTTCGGGAGCGGGCATTGAGTGCTGCCATCGAAGAGATCATAGCTTTTGATGATCCTAAAGGTGACTACACAGTAAAGAGTTGGAGAGATTTTAATCAGGCACTTTACGGTGCTCTTCGTACCGAGAAACTGTTAATGACGGCGTTAATTGGCTTGGTTTTCATTGTGGTCAGCTTTAATGTGTTCTATCTAACACGGCGGCGTATTCAGGAACGTCAACAAGAGATCGGTGTATTACGTGCTCTGGGCGCTACCCCGATGATGCTACGGGCGGCCTACTCAGTAGAGTCGGCGGTGGTAGGAACGGCTGGAGTAGCTTGTGGAGTTGCCGCCGGTATGGCGATCGCCGGAAATCTGACGCCTTTATTGGAGCTAACCGAGCTGGTCATCAACATGTTGCTCTCAGTGGCAGCCAGGCTGACTTCTGCGCCATCAGCTCATACACAGTTTGTGTCTGTGACGTCTTTTTATCTCGAAGTGGTACCAAGCCGGATCATATTGTCTGAAGTAGTAATAACGTGCGTGATCGCAATCGGATCTGGTTTAGTGGCGTCTCTATCTGCTGGACGGTGGATTGAGGCTATAACCCCTGAACGCATCCTACGTGAGGCTCACAGATGAGTGCTCAGGTCCTTTCTATGCGGGCGGTGACTAAGCGCTACGGTCCGGCAGAAAAGGCGACTGATACCATGGTACTTAAGGGCGTTGACTTGGACGTAGGTTATGGAGCATCAGTGGCAATTACTGGAGTCAGTGGTTCCGGAAAGAGCACGTTGCTTAACCTAGCTGGCGGACTTGACCGGGTAACCTCTGGTTCAGTGTGGCTGGACGGTACCGATCTGACCAAGTCGGATGAGACCGAGCTATCGCTTATGCGACGTAAGGTGGGCTTGATATTTCAGTTTCATCATCTGCTGCGCGATTTCACGGTACTGGAGAACGTGCTGATGCCGTCGCGCTTACAAGGGTTGTCCCGACATTTTTCTGCTACCGAAGCGGAGGATATGCTCGACCGTGTCGGCGTGCAAAATTTTCGTCACCGCTATCCAAGCGAGATCTCTGGCGGGGAGCAACAGCGTGTTGCAGTAGCGCGGGCTCTTCTTTCCCGACCAATGCTAATTCTGGCTGATGAGCCCACGGGCAACCTGGATCGTGCTTCTTCCGAGGTTGTGGCGGAACTGATGTTCTCCGTGGGTGCCGAACAGGGTGCCGCCTGCTTGTTGGTAACCCATGACATGGAACTGGCTGCGCGTGCTGAACGTGTGCTCACGCTCCATGACGGCTTCTTGGCTGAAGCAGGCGAAGAAGCGGTAGATCTATCGTATGAGGCGCTACGATGAGGTTACCGACATCATCCTGGATAGGTCTTATGATTGCTGCCAGAAGTCATTTTCGGGGTGGTCCTGGTCTATCCGGCACCACTCTTGGTATCGCTTTGAGCCTTGTACCGGTGATCGTAGTTCTAGTAGTAGCCGACGGTATGATTGAGGGCATCACTGGCCGATTCCTGGAGGTTGATACCTATCACGCCCGGATTGCCAACATGGGTATCAAAGACAGCCAGACTGAAGAGTTTCTGGAGTCTGTGCGTGCGTTACCGCAGGTAGTCCTAGCGGAGGCTGAGTTACGTAGCATGGGGCTTCTTTTCAAGGACGGGAAGAGAGCCGTAGTCGAAGTACGGTTCGTGAGTCCCGACTTGATGCATCTTGATCTTGGGCTGCAGCGCTACTTGAAGATTGAGGGCCTTTTTAACCTCGATGAAGAAGATAGCGTGGTCATCGGAAGAGAAATGGCGGATTCTATTGGCATAGGCGTCGGTGACTCGATAGCGTTATTAGTCCAGGGTAGGCTTCGTCCGCATGTCCTTCGCGTGAGCGGCCTCTATTCGTCAGGGTATCAGCAACTAGACAAGGCATGGGCCTTTATGGGTTCATCAGCAGCAAACGGGGTTTCTGGCAGGCATTTCGTCGGTATTAAGGTGCGCGACCCGTTTGGTGGGTTGGAGGAGCTTTACGCTGATCTGCTTCCGTTAATCTCGTCGAACATGCGTATCGTTAGCTGGTTCGAATTAAGGCGGGCTGCGTATCAGTCCTTTCGTGCCACCAAGGTATGGCTAGTCTTGATAATGTCTTTAATTGCTTTAGTTGCAGTATTTAACGTATCTTCCCCTTTGAGGATGATACTGATTGAGCGTAGTACAGATCTATCGTATCTGCGCGCTATAGGCGGCTCCAGTGGCCAAATCGGAATGGTAGTTCTAATGATAGGACTGGTTAACGGTGCTGCTGGCAGTATAGTCGGGCTTACACTGGGAGTAGCTGTCTCGTCTAACGTGAACGAGCTGCTATCGATACTCGAACGCTTGGCGAACGGTGTCTTGATGTTGCTGTCGGGTAAGGACGCGTCTTCTTACCTACTCGATCGTTCGTTTTACCTGGAGGAGATCCCAGTACATCCAGATCTGTTCCAGCTCTTGTTTATTGCTGCAGCTGCTATCGTAGTAGCTGTCATTGCCGCAGTGCGTCCAGCGTTAATGGCGTCGCAGCTGCACCCTATCGAGACGCTTCGTCAGCAATAGGTGTGTGGCGCGGTGCGGTTTGGACCGCGAAGGCTTTACCGATCTGAATGGGTTTGATTGTCCGGCGGTCCTTTGCGATACTTGGAGAATCTATAGAATATCACTGTCCATGCTGGACTCCTGCCGAACCTCTAACCACGGAGGCATGTCATGATGAAGGGGCTGACTCAACGCGCCCAGAAGGTCGTTGCCTTTAGGGCACAGGAAGAGGCCAAACGCTGCCACGCCCAGCAACTCCTGCCGGAACACATTATCCTGGCGTTGCTCAAGGATGGCGAAGGAGTAGCGGTCAAGGCATTGCAACGGGTCAAGGTCAATATTGACGAGATGAGACGGGATATCGAACGTGGCCTTCCTATGGAGAAGGGTGGTCTCATCCTGGGCGATATCGAGCCGTCGGAAAGGGCCAGCGAAGTACTCAAGAGGGCCGGCGCTGAGGCTAAGAATCTTGGCCATGTGTACATAGGTACTGAGCATTTGCTTCTGGCGGCATCACGCGAAGAGGTAGGAGCCACATTTCGCTATATGGCACAGCGTAACGTCTCTCCTGAACATCTCCGTGAGGCAATTATTCGAATCAATGGACTAGGCGAAGCACGGTCGAGTAGCAGTCCTAAGCGGCGTACCCAGACTGCTACTCGCAAAGCTACGCCGACCCTGGATGAGTTCAGTCGTGACCTGACGGCTCTGGCCCGTGAGGGAAAACTAGATCCTGTAGTTGGTCGCAAGCGTGAGATACACAGGGTGATTCAGATCCTAGCGCGACGAACCAAGAATAATCCCGTGCTGATAGGGGAGCCTGGTGTCGGCAAAACTGCGATTGTAGAAGGGCTAGCGCAGAAAATAGTCAACGGGACCGCTACGGATATTCTGCACGGCCAGCGCGTACTCACCTTAGATCTAGGTTCTCTTGTTGCTGGAACGAAGTATCGTGGCGAGTTCGAGGAGCGATTGAAACGGGTGATGAAGGAAATTGTCACTTCTGGCAACGTCATCATGTTCATCGACGAGCTACACACAATTATTGGTGCTGGCGGTGCCGAGGGGGCGATTGATGCCTCTAACATGCTTAAGCCCGCGCTTTCTCGCGGTGAGCTGCAATGTATTGGTGCTACAACGCTGGCTGAGCATCGTAAATATATTGAGCGCGATGCTGCTCTTGAGCGTCGCTTTCAGTCGGTTTTCGTGGATGAGCCATCGGTGGATGAGACGGTGGAGATCCTGAAGGGCGTGAGGGACCGTTACGCCGAACACCACGGTGTTGTCTATACCTATGAAGCGATAGAGGCTGCGGCGACCTTATCGGCGCGGTACATTTCAGATCGTTATCTGCCGGACAAGGCCATCGATTTGCTCGACGAATCGGGTTCACGTAGTCGAATCGACAATAGTGCTCGACCTAAGGAGTTGGTTAAGCTCGATCAGGAGATTGAGAATCTCATGATCGAGAAGACCAATTTGGTTAATAGTCAGAACTACGAAAAGGCGGCATCGGTCCGTGACCGCGTTGGACTGGTGCGTCAGCAGCTTGAAGAGAAGGAGCGCGAATGGGCTCGGACTACAGAGGGGGAGCAGCGGCTAGTCGAGGCGGAAAGCATTCAGCAAGTGATTTCGGACATTACCGGCGTACCGCTAGTGAGAATTGCCCAGTCAGAGTCGCGACGGTTGCTGGCAATTGAGGATGAACTGCACGAGCGTATGGTCGGTCAGGATGAGGCAATTAAGGTGGTCGCTGCCGCGATACGTCGATCACGCACCGGTTTGTCATCGCCAAAGCGGCCGTTAGGTTCGTTCGTATTTTTGGGGCCGACCGGAGTCGGGAAAACCGAATTGGCTAAGACTCTTGCTGAATTCATGTTTGGGGACGAGGAGGCACTGGTCTCTATCGATATGTCAGATTATATGGAGAAGCATAACGTATCACGCTTGGTGGGGGCTCCTCCTGGTTATGTCGGGTATGACGAAGGGGGCCTGCTGACCGAAAAGGTGCGGCGCCGTCCGTATAGCGTTATCCTCTTGGATGAGATTGAAAAGGCACATCCGGACGTATTCAATATTCTGCTTCAAGTATTAGAAGAAGGCCAACTCCAGGATCATCTCGGGCATACGGTGTCCTTCCGCAATACTATCTTGATTATGACTTCCAACGCGGGCGCGAGGGAGATCATTCAGGATGGATTGCTCGGTTTTCAAACTGAGCAATCGACGATGCGGTTCTCCGATATTAAATCGTCGGTTTTGGCGGAGATGAAGCGTCTATTTCGGCCGGAGTTTCTGAATCGGGTTGACGAGGTGGTAGTTTTTCACGCTTTGGCGCGGGAACATCTGGACAAAATCCTAAGCCGATTGCTCGAAGAGGTCGCTGGCCGGCTGCGTGAACAACACATCGACCTCAGGGTAAGTCGTCGGGCCCGAAGTTATCTAATCGATAATGGATCCGATGAGAAGTATGGTGCGCGGCCGTTGCGCCGTCTGATCCAGAAGGAATTGGAGGATCTTCTGTCGCTAGAGATTCTGCGTGATCGTTTTCCTCCCGGAAGCTCTGTCACCGTAGACGTGAAGGAAGACCGGCTGACATTTCGTAAGCGGCGTTCAGTCAAGAAGACGGAAGAGCTCGTCACGACCTGAGAGTCAATTCGGGCGGTAGGTAGGTCTTGATTGCCAAGTTTCTATCTTTGGACCGTGTAAGGTCGGTTGCCATAGCACTGCTACTGGTATTAGTCATACCAGCGGTTGGGATAGAGCCCAACGACCTTTATCAGTCAGGGGTTGATGCCTTCGCCGACAAATTGTTTGACCTTTCTGCTCAATTCTTTGAGGAGTTGGTTGAGCAGCATCGTGACTCGTTACTTCGCGCTGATGCTACTTTTCTACTGGCGCTTTCCTATTATCACATAGGACAGCACGAGCAATCACTTGAGCGATTAGAAACATTTGCCGGACGTTTTTCCGAATCAGAACATGTAGCGGTCGTAGACCATTGGCGTGCGGCTAATCTTCTCGCAATGGGGAAAGCGGCCGAGTTAGCAGGCCGAATAGACGACGCCGCTGCGTTAATGGTGGAAGCTGAAGTCTTTGCTGTCCGGCAGCTTGCGAATACGGAAGCGCCAGAGATTTATTCATCACGTACTCGTTTGCTGCACGCTGCAGTCTTGTTCCAACTCGGACATATATCCTACCGCGGTGGCCGATATCGAACAGCCGTCGAGGCATTTGAGCGTGTCCTTGGATACGATGAGAGCCCTTGGGCACCTCATGCCCTTTTTGCATTAGCTGAAGCTGCGCTCGCAGTGGGAGATTTGGCTGAAGCAGTTGATCGTCTGTTGCTCTATCTTGAGCTGTTTCCGAACGGAAACTTGGCGCCAAGGGCGGAAGAACGACTTCCGTTTGTATACCTTGCAATGGATCGCTTTCGTGATGCTATGGAGACGGCTGAGTTGGCACTGCGATCAGCTGTGACTGCGGAGTTAAAGGCACGGCTATTTCAGATCCAAGGAGAGGCGGCCCTGCGGCTGAATGATATTCAGGGCGCATTGATCGCGTTGAACGCTGCGCTTGATACCGGTCTTGATCCTATAGGCGAACAGAGAGCCTCCTATCATTTAGCGCTTGCCTACCTTCGTGACGGGCGGCGTTCGCTTGCTATAGGGGCGCTTCAGCGCGCGAGTAATGGACCAGATAATGAGCTTTCAGCTGATGCTTTGCTTAATTATGCCTACTTGCTCATAGAAGATGGCCAGTTAGTTGCCGGAGCGAAAAGTTTACATTGGTTCACCGAATCTTATCCGGACCACGTGCGTCTTCCGGAAGCCTTGCAGATTTTGGCTCGTACCCGTGAGGCACTGGGTGAGACGGAGGCAGCGCTCAATTCGTGGGAGCGATTGTCGTTCCTGCTACAAACAAGAGGGATTTCTGAAAAGGTTACTATAGGGTCTGTTCACGCGGTACCAGTTTCTATGCTCATAGGTGCCGCTGATGCTGCAGCTTCGATTGAGCAAGATGATCTCGCGCTTCTGCTCTTAGCAAGGCTACGCAGTACAGCAGGAGTGTCTACAGCAGAATGGATGGAAGCGGTCTATCGTATCGGTCGAATATACGGAGCACGGGGGGAGCACATGCGCGCGGCAGGATTCTACCGTGAAGTAGTATTGGCAGCCCCCCGGCCATCAGAGATCGCCGCACGTTCCCGTATAGCGCTCGGAGCTGAGCTATTCAATGCAGGTGAATACCGCGAAGCAATCAGCTACCTTCTTGATGATGGCGGTATTTGGGACCAGTATCGTCGCTTAGCGCTAGGCCGAGTGTATTACCGGCTGGGTGAGTCTGATAAAGCAGTAAACGTGCTACAGGACGCGTTGTTTGCGCCTGATGAGGAGGTTGCCGCCGAAGCCTTGTATTTGTATGCCGCGGCGTTCTTCCAGGGAGGCATGTTCGAATCGGCGTTGAATAACTATCTACAGTTTGCGGATCAGTTTCCAAATTCGGTGCGCACCCCGTCAGCAATTTACCGTGCTGCGATCAGTCAGCTACGTCTCAAACGACCACAAATGGCTACGGATTTATTCGTCTCTGCACTTAGTAAAATTGAAATACTGGAGTCTCAGGGGCAGGGAAATAGCGCATTTGACAGTTTGAAAAACAATTCCGAAGAATTTGATCTAGTACAGGAAATCTGGTTCATGTTAGTTGATATTGCTCTTGAGGCTAATCGCGTTGAAGAAGCTGCGAGTGCGTTGAGAAAATTGAGATCACGATCGCGGATGGGTTTACTGGCTGCGGAGGCAGGGCTTAAGTATGGAAACTATCTGGTTGTTCACGGCTCGCCTGAGATGGGCCTGAACACGTTTAGACAAGTCGCTCTGGACAATGAGGGGGCCAGTGTCGGAATGCGTGCGCTTCTGGCGGCGGGGCAGGTTGCGGAAGATCTCGGTCATCACTCCGATGCTGCCGATTCATATTGGGACATTCTTATTGCTGACCATGACACAGGCTTAAGTGATCAGGCGTTGGAGGGTTTTAGCAATAGTTTTTTCTCGATAGGGGTAGTTGGTGCTGAGTCTTATTATATTGCCGCTAAAGAGGACGAGGGTACTAATCTATCTCCTTATGTCCGCGCTAGGGTACTACATGATTACGCCTTACTAATTTATTCCGGACAGCCTGAAACGGCTGCCATGATTCTTGAGTTGGCACTTCCGGATATGCTTCCGGGGACTGATCGCGATGCCGCTTACTTCTTGCTTGCTAGTATCTACCGAGAAACCGGGGAATTGCATCTGGCAGCTGACGCTTACCAGATAGTTGCTTCCGTTTCAGTACCAGGAGGAGGCCGACAGGCCGAGGCGGAACTTTGCCGTGCTCTTATTCTGGCAAAGAGCAACAGGAGGGCTATGACAGCTAACATTTTGGCTAACGTAGCGCTTCGGCACCCACTAGAGAATGAAGTTGCTTCGGAAGCTTTATATCGTGCAGTGGAAATAATGTACTCGGAAGGGGCAGAGCGGTCAGCTGCAAGGCTTGGCGATCGGCTGCTGCAGCATTACCCAGGCAGCGCATGGGCTGCCTTGCTTAGTGATTGGAGGCGCCAGACTCCCGCTTCCGTATGTTCATGAGTGACGTTCTAACAGCACTGCCCGACAGCCATGCCGTCGCCGGTCTTTAAGTTTTGTCACGCCGCGGAGTGTTCGCAGGGATCTTTCGATAGGCGTGCTCCCGGAAACTAGCAGGAGCCGGCCAGTTGGCGCAAGCAGTGTAGTAATGGTTTCTGGCAGCCATCGCCACCAGGGACCGTCTTGTTCGGTATGCACTGCAACTACTCCGGTGTAGCCCAAATTTCCAGCGGTAAATTGAACTGCTGGCAAAATCGGTTCGTGCAACCCGCAACTGTTCCAGGCTATATTCTTCAGATTACGTTGGGTAGTCACAATTTGGAGTAGGTCTCGGCTTCCGACCGTCAGATCCTTTAGTTCTATAGTATTTTTCGCCAGAGCACATGCAGTAAGCCCTTGTCCAGGATTCCAGATTAGTACGCGGTGACCAAGTACATCATCTTGGAAGAATGGCTCGGCTACATGCAGCAGGTGCGGTACCGAGTCGAAATCAGGAAGTCCCCAAGAGGTTTTGAGTCTTATGTTAATGGAACCGTAATGAAGTTCGGCAATAGTTCTCTGGTAATGACTGATACTGTCATTTATAGGTGGTAGGGCAAGAGCTTCGGCTATGAACACTGTGTGGGCACGAAGTTCAAGGCGGTGAAGGATATGGGCTCGCTTGGATAGATCTATAGCCACGAGTTCCAGGTGTGGCCTGATCACTACTATGGCTATATGACCATGGTTCACCGCGGTCACGGCGGCCTGTACGAGGATGCGCAGCACTGGCTCTCCTGCTTTGGCTGGTAGGTTAGAGGCGATTAGATCGTATGGGCTTTGCTGCTGAGGTATCCCTAAGCAACCTATCACCTTTATTTCTGCGGCGTTGTTCTCTAAGGCATTGATTCTACTGACAGCCACTGACAGAGCGTCACGGTCACTCATGACAACCTGAGCTTCTGGCCATAGGGCAGATAGTGCTATACCAATGATGCCAGACCCGCAGCCGAGGTCCAGGACGGTCTTAACCCTAACCTCGCTAAGTCTTTCGGCGATAACAGTCAGCAACGCTTTTGTCCCAATATCAACGTCATCTGAGCTGAATAGAGATTGAGACAACAAAAAACTCAGACGACGGCCAGCGTACGGAAAGATGACACGTTTGTTCAGCAAACCGTACGCGTGTAACTGTTCGCCTGAAAGTAATCTGCGTCGTGACCGCATATCCCGCGAAGCGGCCATAAATCTAAGGTTGGGCCTTCAGGCCCGTTCGACGTACGCGCCGGTGGTAGTGTTGACGACTATATGGTCTCCCGGCTTCACGAACAAAGGCACTTGCAGCGTTAAGCCGGTCTCGGTAGTAACCGACTTGGTAGCTCCGGTAGCAGTATCGCCACGCTCAGCGTGAGGTGCTTCGGTCACTTCCATTTTCATTTTTAGTGGAAGTTGAACTGCAAGTGGGTCATCACCCCACATCACTACCTGGTAAGACTCGCCTTCCTTTAGGAAGGGCGAGATCCCGTCGTCCATGGTATTAAGAGAGACGTTGAACTGGTCATAAGTAGACACGTCCATAAATAGCAGTTGATCCCCATCGGCGTAGAGGTACTGTGCATCGCGTGCTTCCACATCTGCTTCTTCCATTGTCTCATGAGACTTGATAACTTCGCGGATCACTTGTCCTGTGCGGGCGTGCTTGAGCTTGAGGCGGACGAAGGCTGAGCCCTTACCAGGATTGACGAACTCGCGATCGGAAACTAGATAGGGATCCCCTCTGAACAGCACATACATGCCTTTGTCAATTCCGCTTGCTTTCATCGTATTTTTCCCCTCTGTCGGCCGGAAGATATCATAGAGGCACTGATTCGTGCAGGGGAAACGGAAGCACATCGTGTATTTTCTTCAGTCCATCAAGCGCCATTATTAGCCGTTCAACACCTACGGCGACGCCAGAGCAGATCATCGGTCCGTCTTGAATAGCCTCTGCCATCTGACGGTCAGGAGGGTGCCAGGTTGTAGCGGTGTGGTTTTTACGGATCGCTTCTTGGTCGATCATTTGTAACAATTGGGTGGCATCAGTCTCTTCTTGGAAACAATTAGCAATCTCCAGACCACGAGCAAACAGTTCCCAGCGATTACAATACGGTGTTCCATCGATTGGGTGTGCAAAGGTGGGGACCTGGCGAGGATACTCGTATGCGACTACTGCACCG
>CAZTZA010000023.1:21122-29936 GCA_964618015.1 uncultured Spirochaetaceae bacterium
AAAGAGTTGCTCCCACGTGTCGTCGTCTGCAGTGCGTACGCCAGCTGTACGTGCTGACTTACTGAAGCTTTCTGTATCGGTGACGAGGTCTATATTGATGCCGGCAATTTCCAGTAACAGTTTGCGAATTTTAATGCGCTTGAATGGGGTGGGAAATGGTAATGTAGCGGGAAGTGATGTAACCAGTTGCTCTAGTCGACTGATCTCTCGCATATAGTTGCAATCGGGTGAATACCACTCCAATAATGTGAACTCAGGACTATGAGTATCATCTAACTCAGCGCCATTTCGGAAGGCCGGAGCGATCTGAAAGATCGGACCAGAACCGGCAGAGATCAGCCTGCGCATATGCCGTTCAGGTGAGGGGCTCAGGAATAGCGTCATTCCTCCTCCTCTCGGCGATTTCTCTTCAGGCTGATGCAGCTGAGTAGAGAAAATTTCGATTGCAGGTTCTGGCAGTAACGAAGGGGAGATCAGTGGGGTGGTCACTTCTTGGTAGCCGTTACTAGTGAAGAACTGGCGAATCGCAGATAAAACCTCGCTATGACGCTGTGCACGTAAAAGAGACAATTTAGGTGCTTGGACAGAGGCCGTGGTCATACCTATACTCTCTGACCGGCCCTGACGGTCTGCTTTGACTCTTATCATTTCCAAATGAACCTCGATATCTTTATTCTCGGAACCGGAGGCATGATGCCGCTACCTGGGCGCGGCCTCACCTCCGTACTACTACGTCGTGAGGGCGACCTCTTGCTTTTTGACTGCGGCGAAGGGACGCAGCTGGCATTTCGTCGGCTTAATCTGAAGTGGAAAAAGATCACTGCTATTTTTATCTCTCACACGCATGCCGACCATGTCACTGGCTTGCCCGGGATCTTATCACTCTCATCTCAGGTTGACCGTTCGGAGCCTTTGTACATTTATGGTCCCCCACGTATCCGTCAGTACGTTGAACAGACCTTGCGCGTACTGGACATCTATATCAACTATGAAATCGTTATACATGAATTTTATGACGATGAAGTAGTGATGCAGGCCGAAGGCTATCGAGTGGACTCCCTTCGGCTTCGCCATACTAAGCCCTGTCTCGGCTACCGGCTGGTCGAGGAGCCTCGTCCTGGGCAGTTTCATCCAGAACGGGCGATTGAGACTGGTGTGGCTCGAGGGCCCGACTGGTCTACTCTGCAACGTGGTGAATCGGTACGGCTACCAAGTGGCGTTATGGTGACACCTCAGGATGTGATGGGACCGATCCGGTCTGGTCGAACCTTTAGTTTCGTTACGGATACTGCTGCATTTCCAGGACTGACACCTTTTGTGTCCGGGTCAGACCTCCTTATCTGCGAGGGGATGTTCTGTGCTGATTTAACTTCCGACGCCAGTTCCAAGAAGCATCTCACTGCTCAGCAGGCGGGGCGTATTGCGAGCCAAGCTGGAGTTCGTCGGATGGGATTGATCCATTATAGCCCTCGCTATACGGAACGTGACCTGCGTCAGTTGGTAAGTGAAGCCCGTGCTGAGTTTAGCGAGTCTTTTCTGACGCGTGACCTTCTGGATCTGAGTGTTCCGTACCAGGACTAAATTCCGGAGGGGGAGCTAAGGCTCGTGTAGGCTGGATACTATTCTCGCGCCTACGGATATTGGCAGTTAGGAGTATTAGCGCTCCGCCTGCCAACAGCGCGGCAGTAGCTACAGCTGTGTCTCGAATAATCCAATAGATTCCAGCAGCCGCTATCACGCGGAACAGACCTTCACACCAACGATTACCTGAATAGATGACCACGGGTATTTTTGTCAGTGACTCTGTTTGCACATCGCCCAAGCGTATAGTACCGCCTGGACTGACGCAGACTACCGCTTGCCATCGAGGATCCTCGGATATCATTAAGTACATCCGTTCCTCTAAGCCAGTAGCTGGCCCATCACTTGCATGCTCAAGAGTAGATAGTGCTTTGGCGCCAACCTCTTCCCGTAGCAGGTTGATTCGGGCACCAGTAACGGACACTAAGCACAGAAGGCCAGCAAGCGCCGTAGCAGCAAAGTAGCGAACGAAGTTCTCACTCATGTGAAAAATACATATGTATTAAATGATAACCAGAAAGCATTTAAATGATTATAAGATCTGAAAAGCAGGTCGCTCATTATAATCTATGCCACGGGAGAGGCCGGTTGATGACGGCCTCGATGAAGTTCTTAGCGGCTCCCAACGCGCTGGATGCGTAGCGCCCTAATTTCGCGCCGTAGACTGACTATCTCAAGGTGGAGTGTGCGCAGCTCCTGGTCCATCCTGAGGCACTGAGACCGGAGATCCGTTATGGCCAAATTTGAAGAGTCGGAGTTGGCAGATCTGTTCTCTGCCGGGGCGATGGAAGAGGTCAATGGATTGAGGCTAAGGTCGATCTCGACCGGGTTGGCAGACAAGGAACTGTAGTTAGTGGAAAAAGTCATATCCTGAACAGGTTCAGAAATGGGCAGTGAATAGCGCTTAACCCAAACTCCAAGCTGTTCACAAGCGGCATTGTCCCCAGGTGTCTCAGATTTTTCTCCGGTAGCAGATGACGTCTTCTTTAGCAGGGTGGTGCCTCCTAGTGTCATAATAGCACTTATGAACGCACCAGTATGATCGGGATAGAAATCTCAATTTTAATAAAAAACAGTCTGCTCAGAAGAGATTAGATCCTCAATGTAGACCTGACGTATGCCGACCATAAATGGAGGAAGGGACGAAAATGATTCGCGGTCTGTCTTGTGCGGTCACAGCCTACTTCGTGTACACGGTTTTGAACGTGGTAGCTGTTACCGTAGTTATGGATAGAATGCAATCTCATCGACAGGCGCTGCGCTATAATGTGGATTCGCTGCAGGAAATTAACGGTCGGTTACGGTTAGAGCTTGCAGAACTGTCTGTTAGTCCTGACTTGATCCGACTGTATGCTCGTGATCTTAGCTTGTATGCCCCGGGCGAACATGTGTTGCGTATAGGCCGTAGCAATAGTCAGGTCCCATTTTATCATCAGGTGGGTATGGTTGTGCCACCACTTGTTTTGCAACGTGCTCCCCGGCTCCTATTTCTAGTGGTCGGTGTTGCTGTCGGAGGGATGTTATATGGTTGGTTTAGGTTCCGCGAACGCTCATTTCGCAACGGTGCTCAAAATCAGCAACCGGAGGATTCTGTCTCTTTGCTGCCAAACGCTGCGGCGCGGGGGCATAGCGATCCTTCCCGGTGACACCATCTATGGAATAGTCGGATCGGCTCCCGCTGCTGAGACCCGAATCCGTCGTACAAAACAGCGGGCTGAAGATCAGCCTCTCCTGATGCTGATCCCCGATCTAACCTGGCTGTGGAGATGCGGCGTGGACAGTAATCCACCCGCAGAGCTCTTGCGATATTGGCCCGGTGGGCTTTCCATTGTATTTCCGCGTGTCGGTGGTGGCACGGTAGGTGTTCGTGTACCCGACAACCCTTTTCTTCGTCAGTTATCTCGTTGTGTAGAAGCTCCCCTGTACTCAACTAGTGTTAACCGATCGGGCATGCCTCCACTTACCCACGTGAGTCAAATTTTGGCATCTTTTGGCCGGTCGGTAGACTTGATTGTAGATGGTGGTCGGCTAGCGATAGAGGCCCCCTCGACGGTAGTTGATGCGACCTCTCGTCCTTGCCGCCTGCTAAGGCAGGGAGCAGTTTCTATCCCTAATCATGTGCTGATGTCCGCGTAACAGCCTGTAAGGCCGGCATAAGCTTTTGATAGTGAATCAAGAAGGTTTGTTGCACGCCGCCGAAGAAACGGCGTTCTATCTCGGTTGCTGCTCGTCCCAGATAACGAAAGTGCCATGGTTCGTACTGATACCCGGTGATTGCTTCCAGACCTTGTGGGTAGGAAAGTGAGAATCCGAAGCGCCACGCGTTTTCAAGTACCCATTGCCCTTCGCGTGTCTTTCCATAACCAACGTCGATAGTTCCTAAATCTATAGTTGTCCCAAGTTGGTGTTGTGAGTGGCCCGGCCGAGCGACTGTGAGTGACGTATGTTCCTCCCCATATTCCTTCATATTGTAGTTAAAGATAGAGGACTGTCTTTTGAAGGATCTATATGCTGAAGAGATAGTTACATCAGTGCCAGCTATTCGAGCGGCTGTGGTCATTGCTGCGAGATCAGGCAGGATGATTTCGCTCACCTGCATGAATCGTTTCGTGACCGTTAGGCCTCGGTCATCTAAGTGCACTAGATGAGGGGATTCGTAATTGTCGGCAACGGGATGTTCCTTGTCGATCAGTAAAAGTAAGTCTGGAGGATAGGTAGCTGTCTTAGCCATCAGGTCAAGAAAAACTATAGGGACATCAAGAATTCGTATGCGCACCTCTTCTGGGATCTGCTCTACCAGTAAAATAAGGTCATCAAAGGTGACGTCAAAAGCAGGGTGTAATGGGACCTGCTCCTGCTCGTCAGGAGTGGCGCAGGCGGAAAATAGGGTAATGATTGCTGTGGCACACAGAGCGGTTAACTTGTGAGAAGCTAATCTTGGACTACTCAAAGGATCACCTCGATGACATCATCCATAGTCCTGACTGGAAAAAAGGTTAGGCCCTTGCGGACCCTTTCAGGTATCTCTGAGATATCGGACTCATTGCCCGTAGGAATAATAATTTTCCTGATTCGGTTTCGTTTAGCGGCGATAACTTTTTCCTTGAGTCCCCCGATCGGTAGTACGTCCCCAGTCAGAGACAATTCTCCAGTCATGGCCAGAGATCGGGCCATTCGCCTACCGCATACTAGCAAAAGTAGGGCTGCAGCCATGGTAATGCCGGCTGAGGGGCCATCTTTCTTAGTGGCCCCAGCTGGGATGTGTAAGTGGAGTTGCTGTTCATCAAAAAACTTGTCTTCAGTTCCGAATTGTTCTGCTCGCTTACGCGTCCAAGAGTATGCTATAGCAGCTGATTCTTGCATTACATCACCCATCTGGCCAGTTAACTTGAACCCGCCACGGCCCGAAGTTGCTATTGCTTCTATGGTAAGCACTGCACCTCCAATTGGAGTCCATGCTAAGCCGGTTGCAGTACCAGGGCGCATAGCTCGGCGACGGTTGTAATCACGGAACAAGGGTTTGCCAAGGTATTTGGTAACTTGGTCGCGATCGATGATGAACGGATGGATTTCATCTTGAGCATCAACACCCGTTTCCACCACATTACGCGCGATTTTGCGGTGGATCTTATCTAATGCTTTCTCGAAGTTCCGTACGCCGGCCTCGCGTGCATAACCGTCAGCGATCGATAGCAGTGCATCGCGCCGATAGCGAACCAACTTGCGATCAAGGCCCGCGCGTGAGAGCGACTTGGGAATGATAAAGCGGCGTGCGATTGTCAGTTTTTCAGCGTCGATGTATCCAGATAATTGGATTACCTCCATACGATCAAGTAGTGCCGTCGGTATAGTATCCGACGTATTAGCAGTCGCTATGAATAGTACGTCCGAGATATTAAAAGGTAGGTCCAAGTAGTGATCTCTAAACGCTTCATTCTGCTCCGGGTCCAGGACCTCTAGTAGTGCAGATGCAGGATCTCCTTGAAATGAAATCCCTAGCTTATCGATTTCGTCAATCATAAATACCGGGTTACGCACCTTTACGATGCGTAGGCCTTGAATAATTTTTCCCGGCATCGCGCCGACATAGGTGCGCCGGTGGCCCTTTATTTCTGCTTCATCTCGCATTCCTCCGACGGAGAAACGAAAGAATTCTCGATCTAAGGCTTGTGCGATAGAGCGACCAATTGACGTTTTCCCTACACCAGGTGGACCAACTAGACAGAGAATCGATCCGCGGCTATCCGGGTTGAGTTTACGTACCGCCAGATACTCAATCGTACGTTCCTTTACGTCCTCTAAACCATAGTGATCAGCGTCGAGCGTAATTGCAGCCTGCTTAAGATTGATCTCGTTTGGTGCTGGGTCAGCCCAAGGCAGCGATACAAGTGTCTCCAGGTAGTTACGAGTTACCACGAACTCGGCTGAGCTATGGTCCATTAGAGAAAATTTTTCGAGCTCATCCGACACACGATCAGCAACTTCACCTTCGAGATTGAGGGAATCAAATGCTTCTTTGAACCGCTGATAGTCATCGCTTTTGGCGTCTACAGCCATGCCAAGTTCTGCTTTGATTGCCTTCAGCTCTTCTTTTAGAAAATACTCCCGCTGACTCTTTGAGATCTTTTCTTCGAGCTCACCCTGGATCCGTTTCTGGATTTTCAGAAGCTCTTGTTCCCGCTTGATGAACACCAGTACCTGCTCCATACGCGTGCGCACGTCGAGCTGTTCCAGAATTTCCTGTTGCTGAGTGCGATCAATATTCAGGATCGAAGAAAGGAAGTCTGCGATCTTTCCAGGCTGGTCAATATTAACCATGTTCAGGCGCATTTCCTCAGAGAATAGAGGGTTGTCTTCGGAGACTTGTTTCATTTCTGATATTAATGCTCTAGAAAGAGCTTGCACCTCGTCTGAATCCATATTGACGTCATCCAAGGGTTGTATAGCAGCAACTATCGGTGGGCCGGAGTCCAATATTTTGGCTATACGAAAGCGCTTGATAGTGGAGATGAACAGGTTAAGCCCGCCATCCGGTAGATTCATCTTGCGAACGATCTGGGCAGCTGTGCCGACCGTGCATAACTGATCAGGTGCTGGATTGTCATTTTCGGGATCGTTAGTGAGAATCAAGCCGAGGAATCCATCCAGCTCCAACGCGGCGTTAGCGATGGCAGACTGAGCACCCGGAGATGCGACCATTGGCGTAAGCATTCCAGGGAAAATGGGCATACCGGTGAGCGGCATCAACACCAACCGATTAGGCAGCGAGAGAGCGGCTGGAACGATGTGCCGTGGCGGGCGCTGCGGCATATCGTAAAGGTAGTGACGATTGCCGCCTTTCGACAACCGTGCTGTCATCGGTCATCCTGCTGACGTTCGTCAACAGGGAAATCAATACTTGGATGTGCTATTCTTTAACATCTCCAAGGTAAGTTCTCTGACCCGACGTCACCTGCGCTCTCAGGCGATCATTGTTCGCACATCATCTGTCGGAGATATTCATCGGTTGGTTACGGCTCTTAGTCCATCGCTCGGTTTAGTACGAGCCATGGCGTACGGAGCGGCTAAGACCACTAGTCGCATGAGGATCGCGACGTTACTGTTTATTCATGCAGATCTGAGACTTTATCGCGATCCGGTTAAGGATCAGTATAGGATCACGGAAATCTCTTGTAGAGAGGAATTTGGGGGCATCCGGAATAGTCTAGGGCGTTACTATGCCGCATCGCTTTGGGCAGAGGTTGTCCTGCGCTCTCCTGGTGCTGCTGAGCCAAACGATTTGTTTGCACTCCTGCTAGACTGTCTCAGTGTGTTGCAGTCGGCAGGTCAGGTGATACAACACGGTCTGTCCGTGCAGTTTATCTGGCGATACCTCCGGCTTGCTGGTCTACAGCCGGAGCTGAGCTGCTGTGCCTCGTGCAACAAACCGTTGCCTCAGTCCGCAGAGACCTATCTTTCGGAGGTTTACGGTGATATCCGGTGTGAAATTTGTTCAGAGGAAGGCGATAGGGTGCTCTCTGCCGGAGCGCGAGCTTATCTGTCACATTCCGCTGGTCTTAATCCAGCGAGAGCGGCTGGCGTTCGCCTGCAGGATGATGCAAGCCTCCGTCGATCGTTGTACCGTATGGTACAGCGATCGATAGATAGGCCGTTAGCGACGCTTGAAGTCGGCGCTGACTTTTTATAAGACAGGTTGGCGGTGTGCGTGTGTTCTTTGCGCTACCAGTCCCGGACGAAGCGTACAGGGAGACTTCTCGTTGGCGCACGGCTGTCAGTTCTGAGATGCCAAGTGCTCGATTGATACCGGAATTTCACCAGCACGTAACACTCAGATTCATTGGTGATGCTGAAGGCGAAACGGTGGCAATGCTTCGAGAAATTTGCCGTGAAGTTGCTAGCAACGCGGCTCCAATTCTATCCAAACTATCGGGCCTTGGCGTATTACCATCTTTTTCTCGACCTCGTGTGGTCTACATAGGGATGTCTGAAGGACGAGATGAGGTGGAGGTGCTATCGCAAGTTATCAGCCAGAGGTTGGTCGCGGAAACGGATGCTCAGGGTTTTCTGCCGCACATTACTGTGGCAAGAATTCGTGGTGCAGCGAGTAGTTCAGTTAAGCGACTTTGCCGGATTCAGCTGCCTCCGGCTCGAGTAACCTTTCAAAAAATGGTGCTATATCGATCTGTTTTGCGTAAGGCCGGCGCGTTATATCAACCGTTGCAAACAGTCCAACTCGGCGGAGGCTGATGGATATTAGCTTTGATAACATTTGGGAGCTACAACCTGTGGAGCAAGCCACGGTTCGTGAGGTGTCCAGACGTCATCGTATTGATCTTCTGACAGCGACAATTCTAGTTCGTCGAGGGATATCTTCTTCATCTCAGGTAGCATCGTTTCTGACTCACGGCGGGGATACCCATGAGCGTTCATCAATCAGGGTCGAAGGAATGGAGGAAGCTGTTGAACGTTTTGGTAGTTGCCGTGAAGAGCATGTATTTATCTTCGGTGACCCCCGTGTGGACGGAATTATAGCTGTAGCAATCATAGTTGATTTGCTGCAGATCATTGGTGCACGCGTCGAGTGGAAGATTCTTGCTGGTGGTCAACACGGACTTAGCATCGATGATTTTGAGGTGGCTCAGAGGTCAGGAGCCAGTTTAGTTATTTGTGTAGGTTGTTCTATAGGTAGCGAGGAAGCGGAGGCAGCAGCTGAAGCCGGCATCGATATGATAG
>CAZTZA010000024.1:0-3389 GCA_964618015.1 uncultured Spirochaetaceae bacterium
AGTCTCTGGCCAGAAGCTCGCCTTCGCTACTGGTGTTCTTCCTGATATCTACAGATTTCACCCCTCCACCAGGAATTCCTGCTTCCTCTCCAGGACTCTAGCACAGCAGTTCCCAGCGCTAACTCGGGTTGAGCCCGAGCCTTTTACACCAAGCTTGCTGCGCCGCCTACGCGCCCTTTACGCCCAGTAATTCCGAACAACGCTCGCCCCCTACGTGTTACCGCGGCTGCTGGCACGTAATTGGCCGGGGCTTCTTCCTCAACTAACGTCATCGATGGGGCATTCCACTCCCCACCTTATTCTTCGTTGAGAAAAGGGCTTTACAACCGTCAGGCCTTCATCACCCACGCGGCGTCGCACCGTCAGGGTTTCCCCCATTGCGGACTATTCTTAGCTGCTGCCTCCCGTAGGAGTCTGGGCCGTGTCTCAGTCCCAGTGTGACCGTTCACCCTCTCAGGCCGGCTATCCATCATCGCCTTGGTGAGCAGTTACCTCACCAACTAACTAATGGACCGCAGGCTCATCCCAAAGCGACGCAATTGCGCCTTTCATCCGAGACATCTAAATCTCGGATCACATGCGGTATTACCCTATGTTTCCATAAGCTATCCCACACTTTGGGGCAGATCACCTACGTGTTACTCACCCGTTCGCCACTGTCCCCTGGATCTTCAGCAAGCTGAAGCTCCATGGTTTTCGTTCGACTTGCATGCTTAAGACACGCCGCCAGCGTTCGTTCTGAGCCAGGATCAAACTCTCCGTGATATGTGTAAGGCGTCCGCCCGAAGGCATCAGCCCTACGAATTCTCATCGAGGACCCCACTCTCCCCTTCCCTATAAATGTCAAAGAACGCTACCGAAACCGGCAACCCGCATCAGAAAATTCCAATGGGACCGGTTTCGCCAGTCAGGCAGGCTGACGCCCGCCGTCTAACGGCACTCCAATCTATATAGCACCGTGGAAAGGTACTGTAGACACTATCGATTAGCTCCGTCAAGCAGTTCATTACTCATCTGCCGCATCTCTTGTCACTGAAGGCGAGGGAATCTCGTGAGCTCCCAACTTTTCCAACGCATCTCTTTTTTCTGCGCAACGACGCGTGACGTCGTCGATCTGCACAAGCAGGGCCTTAACACCTGGTGTCGCTTGCGATACCGTCACCTGCCCTCGCACCTCCAGCCGCTCTTGGATTAGCATCCCAAGCTTCTCGAACATCCGGGCTCGCTGTCGTTCGAGCTGCATCAGATCAAGCCTGAGCGCCCCCCGTTCACCGAGTTCCCGTGCCTTCGATCGGGCACGATCAAGTGCATCCCGAGACCCCTTGATACCATGACTGACCGCATGTTCTACATCACGCCAGATAGCACGCCCAGCCATACTGAATTACCATACTAGATATAGCGTTGCACAACCAAATATCTGTCATTGGGCACGCTATAGTCGACTGTAGGCGGCACTAGGCACTAAACTAACACTGTGACGTCCTACAAAATCAAAGAACATTCGCTGGCTCAACAAGGAGCACTGAAACTTCGCTGGGCAGAATCACGAATGCCCGTAATGCAGCATTTGAGGGAGATCCATCGCGACTCAAAGCCGCTGACAGGTATGCGCATTGCTGGCTGCCTACATGTGACGAAAGAAACTGGGATCCTGATCTATGCTCTCCGTGAAGCTGGTGCAGAGGTTTCATGGTCCGGCTGTAATCCGCTATCAACTCAAGACGACGTAGCGGCCGCGCTGGCTGCGGACGGAGTGTCGATATACGCTTGGCATGGCCTCTCGAATGATGAATTTTACTGGTGCATTGACCAAACGCTCGCCCTACGCCCCACTCTTACGCTTGATGACGGCGCCGACTTAATCTTCCGAGCCCATGCGAACAACAACGAAATGACTGCCAGCATCATTGGAGGAACAGAGGAAACTACCACGGGGGTGCATCGACTGCGCGCGATGGCCGCAGACGATGCACTGAAGTACCCGGTGATAGCAGTAAATGATGCAACTACTAAATGGGACTTCGATAACGTCTACGGTACTGGCCAGTCAGCTTTGGATGGAGTACTACGCGCTACTGGAGTGTTACTAGCTGGCAAGCAACTCATCGTAGCTGGCTACGGACACTGTGGCCGAGGCGTAGCTCAGCGTGCACGCGGACTCGGTGCAAACGTCATCGTCACTGAAGTCGATGCGATAGCTGCCCTGAAGGCAACACTGGAAGGATTTAGAGTTGGCACGATGAATCAAGCTAGCGTTGAAGGTGATTTATTTCTCACCACAACCGGCAGCCGAGATGTAATTACGCGACGCCACTTCGAACAAATGAAAGATGGCGCGATTGTTTGCAACGCTGGCCATTACGATTGCGAAATAAATCTGAGTGATTTGGAAACACTGACTTCTAATTCTGAAGAGATTCGACCCAATAATCAGGAACACCGACTGTACGACGGGAGACGAATATATATCCTGGCTCAAGGAAGACTTGTGAATTTAGCAGCAGCAGAAGGTCATCCGCCTGAGGTGATGGACATGTCATTCGCTAACCAGTTCCTGTCGCTAATCAAGCTGGCTAAAGAGGGCGCATCTATGAAGGCTAACGTATATCCGGTTTCTGAACACCAGGACCGGGAGATTGCGGCTATCAAACTCCGTACAATGGGCATTGAAATTGACGAACTAACCGCCGAACAACAAGCCTACAGCAACGACTACTCTCAGGGAACGTAAATTGGCGGAAGTCATCGCGACACCACCGTTAATCACTTTGAACCCTATGAATCTGGTACTACTCGGACCACCGGGAGCGGGCAAAGGCACTCTAGCCTCGACGATCGCCCCGCTCACCGGCACCCACCACATCTCAACAGGAGACTTGTTTCGTGCGGCAGTAAGAGCTCGAAGCCAACTGGGACAACGCGTTGCCTCATTACTGCAGGCGGGTAGTCTTGTCCCCGATTCATTGACTATTGAGCTAGTACGAGAGCGTCTATCTTCGGATGAATTCCAGCAGGGGTTTATCCTGGATGGTTTTCCTCGAACTGTTGTGCAGGCTGAGGCGCTATCCGAAATTACTACTATCAATATGGCTGTCGAGATAATTGTTCCTGAGGACAAGCTTGTACGACGTCTTTCAGGTCGTCGCATCTGCAGCACATGTGGTGCTACTTTTAGCATTACCTCTATTCCCGAAAATGCTGCCCGCTTCTGCGCCCCCGAGCATCGTGATGACGATACCCCGCAGGCAATCCGACGCCGCTTAGCCGCCTATCACGTCCAAACAGCCCCTGTAGTTGAGTACTATAGAGCCTCCGGTCTTCTAAAGCCCATCGATGGTACCGGCCAGCCATCGGAGGTTGCCGTGCGCCTACATAATACAGTATCT
>CAZTZA010000024.1:3399-5166 GCA_964618015.1 uncultured Spirochaetaceae bacterium
CACGCCCATATGATATAAAGGAGTAAATAATGGCTGATATTGCCGTAATCGGGATGGCCGTGATGGGCCAGAACCTTGCTCTGAATATTGAGAGCCGAGGTTTCAGCGTAGCAATCTACAACCGCACCGCTAGTACTCTACATACATTTTTAGACCGTTCAGGCACCGGCAAGCGCCTCCAACCATGCTTCACACTTACTGAATTGGTCTCAACGCTTCGCCGCCCCCGCCGTATTCTGCTAATGGTTAAGGCCGGGGCAGCGGTCGATGCAATGATCGCGAAACTACAGCCTCTGCTTGATCCTGGCGACGTAATCATCGACGGAGGAAACTCCTTTTTTGTTGATACGACCCGCCGCTATCATGCTGCCGCCGAAGCCGGACTGCTGTATTTAGGAGCTGGCGTGTCTGGCGGTGAAGAGGGCGCTCTACACGGCCCGAGCATAATGCCAGGCGGAAGCGAAGAAGCGTATCGAATAGTAAGCCCAATCCTCACTGAAATCGCCGCTCGAGTAGACGACCGCTGTTGCTGCACTTACATAGGAGCAGAAGGGGCTGGACACTACGTCAAAATGGTACACAACGGAATCGAGTATGGAGATATGCAGCTTATAGCCGAGTCCTTCTTCTTGCTCCAGCAGCTTTGCGGAATGGACTACTCGGAGATGCACGATTTGTTTTCTTCCTGGAACCGTCGAGACTTAGACTCCTATTTGATTGAGATCACGGCACGAATTCTTGAAGTTTCCGATCCTGAAACTGGGGAACCGATGGTCGAAATGATCCTTGATAAAGCCGGCCAAAAAGGCACCGGAGCCTGGACTAGCGAATCAGCCCTCTACCTTGGTGCTCCAGTGCCTACCATCGCGGAGGCAGTATTTGCAAGGTCACTATCTGCAGCAAAACAAGAACGGATACTAGCCTCAAAAATTCTTCGCGGTCCCGACAAACTATATCAACAGAATCGCACTGAGCTTACTAGTGCAATCGAAAAAGCGCTGTACGCAGCTAAGATTTGCTCTTACGCTCAGGGATTTTCTCTAATGCGATCTGCCGCTAACAAATACGGCTGGGATCTAGACTATGGCGCTATCGCTATGATCTGGCGTGGAGGCTGCATTATCCGAGCGCGTTTCCTACAAAGAATTAAGGAAGCTTATGAACACGATCCCGAACTACCCAACCTGATGCTCGACCCGTACTTTGCAGACGTGCTGCACCGATCACAGCAGGCCTGGCGACACGTGGTGAGCTCAGCAGCAGTGGCTGGATTGCCAATCCCAGCCTTCGCATCTGCACTCAGCTATTTTGACGCTTACCGAACTGCTCGCCTGCCTGCAAATCTTATCCAGGCGCAGAGAGACTACTTTGGCGCCCATACGTATGAACGGGTCGACCGCGCCGGCACCTTTCATACAAACTGGTAGAACTTATGAGCACTACTTCACCCTTATTTGCACTAGACACCACTGTTGCTATCTCTGGAGGAGGCGCAACACTATCAGTGGGGATGGCACGTGGACTACTTGCGGCTGGCGCTCGGGTAGCAGTCTGGAGTAGACGCGCGGAGACAGTTGAGCGCGCACTTGCTGAACTTAGTAGCCCGAAATCTACAATCGGTATCATTGCTGACGCTGGATCACCTGAAGCTATTGCTCGAGCACTACAGGAGACTGAAGACCGCTTGGGCAGCCCCGAGGTCCTCATTAACGCTGTCGGTGGCAACCTGCGCAAAGGCCCGTTGACTGAAATTGATATTGAGGTATT
>CAZTZA010000024.1:5176-22939 GCA_964618015.1 uncultured Spirochaetaceae bacterium
AGAAACGATTGATCTCAATTTGATAGCCGGCTGCGTACTACCAACCAAGCTCCTTGCCTCCTACTGGATTGAACGTAGCTTGAGAGGATCGATCATAAATATCGCTTCACTGACATCCTACAAGCCATTGTCCGGGGTTTGGGCCTACGGTGCCGCGAAAGCTGGAGTAATGAACATTACGGAAGCAACCGCCAAAGAGTTCGCTCCCCACGGCATCCGTGTAAACGCAATCGCTCCAGGATTTTTCTTAGCTGAACAAAATCGACGGCTATTAGTGAACGAGCTAACGGGTCAGCCTACTGAACGAGGACGTGAAGTACTTAGTAGAACACCATTTGGAAGATTTGGCACTCCTGAAGAATTATCTGGAACCGCAATATTCCTCGCTAGTGAGGCCGCCTCTGGCTTTGTAACTGGAGCAACAATCCCGGTGGATGGCGGTTTTCTCGTCGACAATGTCTGACTTGCGATGCCTTTCCTACACACTACAGCTGCTGTAATGCCCCGGAGGAACCATGGCCGACCTTTCAACGCTTGAGAAGCAATCAACTCCTATTTCCTACGAAGAAATCTTAAGCCGTATTGAGGCTAACACACCGAGAAGCCTGTTCGAATCACGCCGGGTACTAGCAATTACTCCTGATTCAACTCGTAGTGCCCCATTGCCAGCATTGGTACGAGCCGTGAACGAAGTGATCGGGCCACACGCACGTCAACTCGACTACATGGTAGCACTAGGTACGCACGCAATTATGTCTGAAGAAGCAATCGCCAATCTTTATGGGGTTAGTACTGCTGAGAAGGCTTCACTCTTCCCCAGAAGCCGCTTTCTAAATCACCGCTGGGACATCCCAGGAACACTAGAGCGCATCGGCTCCTTCAACGAGCGCCAAATTGCTCAAGCAACCGATGGCCGCTTCTCCGAAGCGGTAGACGTCACTATTAACCGAGCAATCTTCGACTACGATTTGATCCTCATAATTGGCCCGGTGTTTCCACATGAGATCGTTGGTTTCTCTGGTGGTAATAAGTATTTGTTTCCAGGAATATCGGGCGGCGAGTTTCTAGACTTCTTTCATTGGTTAAGTGCAGTAATTACCTGCATGAAAACGATTGGCCATAAGAACACACCAGCACGCCGTGTTATCGATGCTGCCGCTGATCTAGTACCTACTCCGTGTCACTTGGTCGCTCTGGTTGTACAACCAGGACAAGATCCTCCAGAGTTGTCGGGTTTGTATGTAGGTGATCCCCAAGAAGCCTGGAGCAAAGCAGCTGACCACTCCTCACAAATTCATATAACCCACACTGCACGTCGCTACCACACCGTACTTGGGCATGCGCCAACGATGTATGACGAACTTTGGGTTGGCGGCAAAGTTATGTACAAGCTGGAGTCGGTCGTGGAAGATGGCGGCCGCTTGATCATCTACGGCCCGCAGATTAATAAGTTGTCCTCCACATGGGGTCATTACCTGGAACAAGTCGGCTACCATGTGGTTGACTACCTCATCGCGGAGCGGCATCGATTTCCTGACGTTCCACGCGGCGTCTTAGCTCACGCCGCTTTGGTTCGAGGCATGGGTGAATACCGTGAGGGAGTGGAGCGACCGAGAATCAGAGTCGACCTGGCTACTTCACTATCTCCTGCGCTCTGCACACATATTGGGCTGGGGTACACTGATCCTAAAAACATGAACCTTAGCGACTTCCGAGACCGGGAAAACGAAGGCATCCTATACGTGCCTCATGCTGGCGAGGTGCTACACCTTCCAGCAAGGAATGATCAATCGCTTGCATGACCGATCGCACCCTACTATTCATCGACTTCGACGGTGTTATCTGCGATTCAGCCCCTGAATGCCTCTACAGCTCCTGGTTGGCTTATGATCAGCTGTCGCGAGCTACTACAGGAATCGCAAAAGAGCCTGCCGCAGAGCCTTCAATGCCGATGTCTTTGCGAAAACGATTTCTAATGCTAAGGCCATTTATTCGCGCCGGTGATGATTACGTCCTCATTCAACGTCTACTATCAGAAGAACGCACGCCATCGTGCCAGAAGGAGTTTGACCAGGCCCGACAGGAGGCTGGTAACGAGACACTCTCCCACTACGCAGACACTCTTAACCTCGTCCGAAAAAATCTTCTATCCCAGGAAAGAAGTCATTGGCTAAGACTGAACCCGCTCTATAAAGGGATGAATAAGATCCTGGAATCTGCCGATTGGCAGGTAACGCGAATTTTGGCTACCAAGGAGCCCCAGTATATCGAAGCTATTCTAGAGTTCCATGGATTGACAGTGCCCGCACAAGCCATCGTACACGCTGCCAACCGCTCAAAACTATCAATTGTCACCGCTGCCATCAATGCAGGCGAATGGGAGCATGCAGTGCTGATTGATGATCAGATTGATCACCTTCTGGGGAACAAGGACGAACGTATCTCAGTGCATCTGGCTACTTGGGGTTACTCAAAACCAGAATGGGAAACTACTTCACAAGTACCAACTTTGGATCTACACGAACTAGACGCGCTGGTAAACCGACGGCAAAACCTTTCCTGAAATGATCCGGGGTCTTCTATTCGTAGGCTACCTCCTAATCCGCTTTCTCGAGGGCGACCTGCAGTTAGGTTGGCGTAAATGGCGCCGATACAAACATTCACAAGACGGAGCTTTACTGCGGTCTGCAGTATCAACTGTTATGCGCCGAGAATCACGACGAATTCTCAAAACTGCTGAGGCGCTTACCGGATTCCGTTTGGCAACTGAATCAACCCTCCAAGAGCCGTTGCCACGAGCCTGCATACTGGTGAGCAATCATCAGAGCCTATTGGATATACCTATGCTTATTATGGGAATCCCCGAGTGTTCACTGAATTTTATTGCTAAGCATTCACTGAAGTACCACATACCTCTAGTGTCAAAATGCCTTCGATATAGCGGCAGCGCATTAATTCAGCGCCCCCGAAAACAACCTAGAGTGAGTCAGATACGGGCCATGCTACGGGAGATCCGTCGTTTCTCATCACTAGTAAAAGAAGGCTATACGCCGGTAGTGTTTCCAGAAGGCACTCGGTCAAGAGACGGCAAAGTACACCGCTTCTATACGGGCGGATTGGCCGCGGTTCTCGCAGAGCAATCTATACCACTCGTTACAGTGGCACTAGACGGTGGAAACCGCCTTCGAGGCCTCAGCGGAATCGCACGCATAGGACGCACGCGCTACCGTGTAAAACTGCTGTCGGTATATCCCCCTCCAACGAACAAAGATGAACTAAGGAGCCTAACAACTAGGATGCATGACGAAATCTCCTCACAGATAACCGAATGGAGAGCTATCCCTACCTCGCTTAAAGGAAGATAAATCATCACTGCTGAAGCAACTCCTCAAACAGGAAACATTGCAAAGTCAGCTTTTGTTACCAAGCCATTGCTTGAGGAGACCATTAGAAGGGCTTCAGACCAACCAAGCGATAAAATGTCAGCCCAAGATCAGCTGGCAAACATTTTTTTCAATCTCCGTCTATCACAGGATGTAGAACGGATGTACTTTAATCATCTAACCGTTTTCCTACGATTATAAGAACTAAATTTCACAGTCTCAGATATGAGTTAAGATAAGTTGGACGGGGTCCTACCTTGACCAAATCATGCCCCCAAGGATATTTTTCGTTGCCTGCCAGTTTTGTCGCGCATAGCCGTTCGACAGCCTTCTTCCTGCAGATTGATGCACCTTTTTGACAGTCACGCTCACCTCGACTTGGTCAGTGATGATCCGGTCGAACAGCTATTGTCAGTTCAAGAAGCTAAGAACGTCGGGGTAGAAGCAATTGTATGCATTTGCAACAACCTAAAAGAGTTCACTGTAATCTATGATCAACTCATCCAAGAACCCACCATCTTCTTCAGCATTGGGATATCCCCCTCTGAAGTTACGCAATTACCAGTTGACTGGGAGAATAGGCTCGCTGAATTGGCTATGCGAGATCGAGTCGTGGCTATTGGAGAAATAGGACTTGACTATTTTCACAAATATGGCAGCCGGGACCTACAGATCAACCTATTTGTTAAGCAGCTTGAGGTTGCCCGAAAAGTCGGCTTGCCAGTAATAATTCACAACCGCGATGCTGGCCAAGATGTACTGTCAGTTCTGAGAGACAACCTACCTAAGCGTGGTGGAGTTCTTCACTGCTACTCGGAAGACCTGGAATTTGCTAGGCAAGCCCTAGAGCTTAACCTGTTTATCTCCTTTGCTGGCAATGTCACCTATCGCAGCTCCCGAAAACTTCAAAAAGTAGCGTCATCCATACCTTTAGACCGACTACTAATTGAGACCGATACTCCGTTCATGACACCTTCTTCACACCGGGGCAAACGAAACAGACCCTCCTTTATAGAAGAGACAGCCAGCTTCATCGCTGAATTACGAGACTTGCCTGCAGAGGAATTTGCTGATGCTGTGTCAGTCAATAGCCGACACTTCTTCAAACTGAACGACAAATTAGAAGCAATTACAACAAGTAACGACTAAATGATGATCTGGAAACCCCAATCAACGATAGTTTTCAATATGGGTAAGCGCCAATGAGGATTCTTGTGGTCGGCTCTGGGGCTCGCGAACATGCTATAGCTTGGGCTCTCCAAAGAAGCCCAAGCGTGAGCAAACTTTATGTTCTTCCTGGAAATGCTGGCACAAGAGAGATCGCTCATAATTTGAGTAATGTAAAACCACTCGACATCGATGAAATACTGACTGTTTGTCAAACGCAAAAGATTGACCTATCGGTGATAGGTCCCGAGGCGCCTCTTGCCGCAGGACTAGTGGACCGTCTGACAGCTGCTGGAATAGCGGCGTTCGGTGCGTCACAAGCAGCATCACAGCTTGAAGCTAGTAAGGCCTTTGCCAAAGAATTCATGGCACGGCATGGAATACCTACAGCAGCCTATCGACACTTCGAGGATAGGCTACAAGCCGAAGAAATGTTACGTAATTCGAAACACCGACTTGTTGTAAAACGAGATGGGCTGGCTGACGGGAAAGGTGTGTTGGATTCGACTGATATTGATGCCTTAGTTGCCTTCGCAACTACCGGACTCGCAACAGGTCCGATCGTCATAGAGGAGCACCTTCAAGGTCCAGAGCTATCCGCCTTCGTTCTACTCACCGGAGGTCAAGACTATCTATTATTGCCTTACTGCGCAGACTACAAAAAACAAGATGAAGGCGAGCGTGGCCTCAACACCGGTGGCATGGGTTCGATCAGCCCGGTTCCTTGGGTCAGCAACGAACTGGATCAGCGCATTCAGTCAGATATTATTTCCCCTACCGTTAATGGATTAGTAAAAGAAGACCTGAGCTACCGAGGCGTGTTGTACATCGGCCTGATGGCTACTCCTGATGGTCCTAAAGTTATTGAGTACAACGTGCGCTTCGGAGATCCTGAGACGCAAGCACTCCTACCAACTTTGGATGTCGACATGGGACATCTTTTTCAGGAAATCAGTGCGGGGCGAAAACCAAATCTTCCTGCACAGCACGGCACGGCTGTAGTCGTCGTAGTAGCGTCAAATGGATATCCTGAACAATATGCAACTGGGCTGGCCGTTCAATTACCGGTCACCACCCAGAAACATGGACTGATCTTTCACGCTAGCACTCAACTACAGAACAAGCAGATACTGACTGGTGGGGGCCGTTGCTTCTCCGCAGTAGGCTTGGGGCAAGACCTGAAAATTTCCGCTGCACTTGCGTACGAATTGGCTCGACTGATCCGGTTCAAGGGAAGCTGGTATCGACGCGACATTGCAGCTCACTACCGGTGACACCTTCGAATCGTAAACACATTTAGAAAAATTGATTTAATTGGGCCTTTTCTCGCGCTTGGCAGTGAAACACTGCGACGCACGGTAGAGAATAATACCAGCTGCTACCGCCACGTTTAGAGAACCCACTTTACCGCCTGTCTCGACGGTCACGCACGCGTCACACCGCGAGCGCACTCCATGCCGAATCCCTCCTCCTTCCGATCCCACAACCAAGACACTACGCTCAAAAAATTCAAAGCTGTACAGTGGCTCGCCTTTCATATCCGCAGCAACTACCCAGAATCCATGCTGCTGAAGAAGGACAAGGACTCGCGATAGGTTCGTGACAGTTACAATAGATAGGTGAGCAGCCGCGCCAGCAGCTGTGCGCATTGCAGTCGGATTCACTGATGTCGCACGATCCTCCTGCAGAACTACCAAGTCAACGCCGAACCCTTCCGCTGACCGGAGAATTGCCCCGAGATTGGCGGAATCTGTAACTCCATCAACCGCTAAAATCAGTGCGTTTGGACCAAACCCTGATACCATCTCAGATAGTTGCCTATCGCTAGTGCGCCGCCGCTGGCGATCACGCACGCGCAGCAAAGCACCTCGGTGACGTTCTACTTCGACATGTCGACTCAGATCAATTTCACTCACATGACGCACGGGCAAGCCTACGGACAACGCCATCACCTTGAGCCTGCGATGTCGTTGTCCATTGCGCGACAGATAAAGAACAGCACCGGGTGGCGAGGCTGCTATAAATTCTTCGATTGCACGAAAGCCATGGATAAATTGGTGACGCTCGCTACTCATCGTCAAATCACTCCGGAACCACCGCCGAGCATGGATTCATCGATCTTCTTTGCGAAATACCAGAATATTCTGATGAAGCATAGAAGGAATATAAGCATACTGGTAACCATACAAATGCAATGCCTTGGATGAGTCGTACCACACTAGATTAGCCTTCCACACTAATCCCGGGACACTACTCAAAGTTTCAGCGAGATCCGCAGATAAACAATGGTATTGCCCTTCTACATACATGTCCCCTATAAAAGTAGCAAGGTACCGGCCTGTCTCCAAAAGTTCTGCCGCCTTGGAAAAAATTCGAGCCATAGAATGGAGCCAATCTGCTTTACTGGAGTAGCGGACACCACTATGAGGATGAAGCCGGGTTGGCCGTCGATCCTTCGATGGCTGCCCTACTCGTTTAAAACTACCTGTTGACTGCCGTGCTGTCTCCATCTGCCAGTATGGCACGTCGGTTAGAACAAGTTGAAATTTTCGTTCTTGTAACTGAGGAAGTACTGCGTATGCATCACCCTCATAGGTTTTCCGTCCTTGAAATCCTTCTAGCTTGCAAACTTCTCTATATATATTTATCCATCTGGGATTTATATCGACACCCACACCATCTCGGTCAGACAATTCAGCACCTAGAAGTACTCCTCCTACCCCCATAAATGGATCAAGGACCGATTCTCCAGACTTTGTAAAGATTCGAATCAAGTCAGCACAAAGGGCCGGGGCCTTCTGGCCACCATGAACGCGCCTCAAGCGATGCTGGTGGTCCGGCGGATAGGGACGATTGATAACCGAGCGAGTCCAATACAGCCACTCCTTACCAGTAAGGTCATTCAAACGATTGCGTTCCGAATAAAAACCCCGCGAACGACCGTCTGGATAAAACAGCTCACGTTTGCCGCTACTGACTTGATCGCCATCACTCATCTACATACCATCGCTTGCGACCGAGGGCCGATCATAATCAGATATTCGATTACCTGTCGCCGGCGTGCCACCCCAGCTCCCCCGCCAAACACCGGGTACATGTGACGCAAAACACGCGCAGGACCATGACAGCGCGAAAGTTCCATCAAATCGGCTAAGGGCACAATCCCTTCCGAGTTGTAGGATAGCGCAATCCAGCGAGATCGAACTGAATCAAGAGCACTGGCGATAGCACCCGCAGCAGACCTTCGCGTACTAAACGGACTCTTTAGGTTCTGCCGAGGAAATTTTAGTGTTTTTCCCGTTAACGCTGGTTTCTGCCAGAGCGCAATATTCTCTAACACATGATAGTTGTCTATGTACTGACGTGTAGTATAAGGGGGATCTAGGTAAGCCACTTCGGCGTCAATTTTTGGTGCTAGTTTGAGTAAATCACCGGTAAGCACCTTGGCACATGGAGCGTGAACCGTCTGCAGCGCCGTGAGGCGAAGCGGCTCATATACCCTTGAGTCGACCAGATGACGCCCTCCCGAAATCGATCTGCTACCAAGGTGTTTTAGATAAGCATCGTATTGGCCGACCGTGTTGGCCGCACGATCACAAGCTAACAGAAGGCTAGCGAGAAGCGTCGACCGTTCAGCATGACTAATCCGGCCAGTAATAAGCAAACGATCGACCTCAGGACGAATAGCATCAATTCGCATGCAATTGTTCCGTGTAAAGTAGGTGTCAGCGTACCATCGAGTTGCATACCCACAACATGACGGGGCTGAGTTCAATTGCAGCATTGCCGATTGCAGTCGTATAGGATCAGGATCTGATAGAACCCCATCTAGAATTAACGTGTTGGAACGCAGACTATCGATACAGGTAATTTGCTTTACTCCACGAGATAGCATCTCCAGGCTTATTGCCCCAGTCCCACAAAAACCGTCAATCAAGGAATCAGGCCTTCCGGCAAACGCAAAAATTGCATCACTGACCCAACTAGCCAACCGTCGCTTGCAGCCGAGAAATTTACGATTAGTGGCGCCCGGCAAAGTGCGCATCGAGGACGCTCCGTTCAAGCTATGCCTCAGGAAGCTCGATCGTAAAACACGATCCGCCATCTACGGAGCGCCAGGTTAGCTTACCCATAGCACGCTCAATGATGGACCGAGCTAAATACAGGCCAACGCCAGTACTCTCCTCTCCAGAAGCACCTAAATCAAATGCCGCTTCCGCTAATTCAGCGTCCATTCCGCCACTGTTATCTATAACATCGATCGCTACTTTTCCGGATGTACTCCGATGTGAAATGATACGTATCTTCGTTGCTTCTGACCCTTTGCCAGCATGTGCTGCATTAGTTACCAAGTTAGAAATTGTAATTGTAAGGTCGCTAGAACCGATTGCTACCATCAGACCTGGCTCTAAATCAAGGTCTATTGTAGCCTGCTCCGCACGAACAGCGATACGAAGTGATTCAGCAGCTCCCTGGATGAGCTCACTCACGTCAACCTGGCCATCATCCCCGTTGGTCATCCCGCCGAGTAATCGCTCCAAATCCTGATGAGCCACGCGCACATTTCGTCTGATCAATTTGAGGCTTCGTTGCGCATCCTGCTCCGAACCCGCTGCTGTACCCCAGTCTGCTGCTAATCCAATCGCCGATAGCGCATTCTTGACCCCATGCACTGCTCCAGTAGCTAATTGACCAACAGAAACCAACCGGTTCTGGGTCTGTATGAACTCTTCTGCTACGGCTAGACCATCACGAGAACCCTGTATGTGCCGAGGACGGAATAAACTAGCGCGCAGTTGATCTGCCGCCATAGCGGTTACTAGTAATAACAGCTCAGCCCACAAGCCTGGATCTATCCGAGGAAGAGAAAATGGTTCTATCCAGCGTTCGTAGAGTCCACCCGTGATTGCGAGCGCTACCAACACCATGACCACAATCCGCAACCTATTTTTTCCAATAACCACGCCTGAAGAGAGTAACCAGACAGGAAAAGACGCCGAAGCAACGAACGTCACTGAGGACAATAATAATATAGGAATCAACTGCTCCAGGCCAAAAATTACAATCAGCAAATTTTGTGCCACTAACGAAGCGCAAATCGCGTGCCATATTCGTGGAGACACACCGTTATCACGAATCACTAACCAACTGCCGGCAATCCAAGTTATTATTTGGGCACTAAGTATCTCGAACAGTTGATCGGATTCAAATAGACGCCCGATCGCTCTCAAGGATAGAGTTCCCAGCAATCCAACTTGCCAAAGCCCCTTCCATGTCCAACGCTGATGCCACATAGCTGTTATGCATAAGGGTATTGTCAGCACGACAAGCGCAATCACTCCGATCGTAGTTGGATGTACCGTAGTCGACTACTCCATATCCGAGAGCGCCACAGGTTCTGGATCAGTCTCCTCACCGATGACCTCTGCAAGCTCAGCAATGAGACTCTTAGCACGGGCCGGAAGTCTATCTGGGACAGTTAGTGCTACCTTAATATATAAATCACCGCGCCGGTTTGGACTGTCCGAGTGTGGCACACCTTCGCCACGAACCCGTAACAACTTGCCAGCCTGAGTTCCAGACGGCACCTTTACCCGAATCTTGCGATCATCAAGAGTGCGTACCAAAATTGAACTCCCAAGCGCCGCTTGAGTGAACGCAATCGGGATTACACAGAACAAATCGTTTTCATGGCGCTGATATGAGACGTGAGGTTCTATCCGTACAAAAATATACAAATCACCGCCCGGAGCTCGGCCAGTACCCGCATCACCTTGTCCAAGCAAGGGAATTTGCTGGCTATCCTTAATGCCTGCTGGAATGGTCACCCGAAGGCGTCGATTTTTCTGTTGTCGGCCCGTGCCCTGGCATGGGCGACACGGATCTTGGATTACATCACCCTCACCGCCACAAGACGGACAAGTAGTCGCAATCGAAAAGAACCCCGAATTGCGCCGCACCTGACCAGAGCCACCACAGGTCGGGCAAATGCTACGGCTGCTACTATCCGCAGTTCCAGCGCCATCGCAACTCTCACACGCTTCGTAACGGCGGTAGGCGATTTCCGCCTTTGTTCCAAATATTGCCTCTTCGAACGGCAATCGCAACTCATAACGCAGATCGTCCCCGCGACCTGCTGCACTACGACGCCTTCCTCCCCTTCGGGAGTCTGCACGACTAAAAAAGGAGTCGAAGATACCACCTACGTCACCAAAGATGTCCTCAAAATCACGAAAAACGTGAGAGAAATCCTGCGTTGGGCTAGCCATTCCATCCACGCCAGCGAAGCCGAATTGGTCATAAGCCGGACGCTTCTGAGAATCGGACAGTACGTCATACGCCTCAGTAGCTTCTTTAAATCGTTCTTCTGCCTGACTATCGCCATCGTTCCGGTCAGGATGGTAACGAACAGCTAGTTTGCGGTACGACTTTTTTATCTCGTCAAGATCCGCGGATCGATCTATCCCCAGGACCTCATAATAGTCCCGCTTGGCCATCTTGAGTTATCTCCTCACAACTACCGCTAGCAGTATATTCCAGAAGATCGGAAAAGATGGTAACCCAACCAGATCCTCACCCTGAACCGATCAAAACTTAACAGATTCATAATTGAAATACCGTGCAGCTATGCTCTGCCGATTCTTCCTATCTCCTACCGCTTCTCCTCATCGTCAACTACCTCATAGTCAGCATCCTCGGCAGAGTTCGTGCCGGTAGCCCTGCCATTGTCACTCTGATCAGCGTCATCATGCGCCCCTGGACCAGAGCCACCAGGTGTCCTCCCTCCGTCACCACTTTCTTCGGTAGCGTCACCCTGTTCAGCAGCAGCCTTCTGTTGAGCTTCCTTGTACACCTCTTCTGCCAACTTATGAGAGGCCTGCTTAACTACTTCAGTTTTTTCTTTGATTAGCTCTGTGTCACTTCCTTCTATCGCCTGCTTCAAGTCTGCTATTGCAGATGAGATCTTTGCTTTTTCGTCGTCATCCACCTTTTCTCCAAAGTCATTCAGAGATTTCTCGGTGGCATAGATCAAGCTGTCCGCTTCATTACGGACTTCGGCGGCCTCGCGCGCATTCTTGTCCTCGTCTGCGTGGAGTTCAGCGTCCTTTACCATGCCCTCGATCTCATCCTCAGAGAGGCCGGAAGAAGATTCAATTCGAATCTTCTGTTCTTTACCAGTACCTAAATCCTTAGCGGAAACGTGCACGATGCCGTTAGCGTCGATGTCAAAAGCAACTTCGATCTGAGGGACACCTCGAGGCGCACCGGGTATTCCTATCAGATCAAATTTCCCGAGAGTACGATTCTGGTTCGCCATCTCTCGTTCACCCTGTAGTACATGGATAGAGACGGCGGTTTGATTGTCGGCCGCAGTAGAAAAAATCTGACTCTTTCGGGTGGGAATAGTTGTATTCCTCTCGATTAGCCTGGTGAACACTTGTCCGAGAGTCTCAATACCAAGAGAAAGAGGAGTGACGTCTAATAGCAAGACATCCTTGACGTCTCCGCCCAGGATTCCCCCCTGGATTGCCGCCCCAACCGCTACCACCTCATCTGGGTTAACCCCGCGGTGGGGCTCCTTCTTGAACAGCTCAGCAACCAGTTGCTGTACCGCTGGGATCCGGGTAGAGCCGCCAACCAATATCACTTGATCGATCAAGTCTGCACCAATTCCTGCGTCTTTGATCGCTTGCTCGCACGGTCTCCTCGTTTGTTGCACTAGATCGCCAATCATCTGTTCGAATTTTGCCCTTGTCAGCGTGTACTGCAAGTGTTTTGGACCAGAAGAGTCGGCCGTAATAAACGGAAGGTTGATCTCAGCGCTTTGGGTTCCAGACAATTCGATCTTAGCCTTTTCAGCAGCCTCCTTAAGCCGCTGCAATGCCATCCGATCCTTCGAAAGGTCGATACCATTATCATTATTGAAGCTGGTAATCAGCCAATCTATGACTCGTTGATCAAAATTATCACCACCCAAATGAGTGTCACCATTCGTAGATTTGACTTCGAAGACACCGTCACCAAGCTCTAGGATAGAAACATCAAACGTTCCTCCGCCTAAGTCATAGACAGCAATCTTCTCTTCCCTCCCTTCCTTGTTAAGCCCATAGGCCAACGCTGCTGCAGTCGGCTCATTGACGATCCGTTTAACATCGAGACCAGCAATTCGACCAGCATCCTTGGTTGCCTGTCGTTGGGAGTCGTTGAAGTAAGCAGGAACGGTGATAACCGCTTCAGTCACTGTTTCGCCCAAATAGTCCTCAGCTGTTTCTTTCATCTTCTGCAGAACCGCAGCGGAGATCTCGGGCGGCGAATACTGCTTGTCGTCTACGTGGACACGTACGTCGTTACCTGAGTCAGAAACCGGGTAGGTAACCATTTTGATCTCCTCCGATACTTCGGAGAATCTACGCCCCACGAAGCGTTTTATGGAGTACACCGTCTTATCCGGATTCGTAACCATTTGATTTTTTGCAGGCTGGCCAACCAGCCTACCTTTATCCGTAAACGCGACAATAGACGGCGTGGTGCGCTGGCCTTCTGAATTCTGTACTACTGTCGGCTCGCCGCCTTCCATCACCGAAACGCAAGAATTAGTGGTTCCTAAGTCGATGCCGATGATTTTTCCCATGTTACGTGCCTTCCTTTCTTTGCGCTGACTCTGTGTCCTCGGCATGTTTCGAATTACCGCCCTTCCCAGCAATCGGCTGAGCGACTTTTACTCGGGCAGGACGCACGACCCGATCATGCAACATATAGCCTCTCTGATAATCTTCAACTACAGTCGCAGTGCTATGTTCTTCAGATTCTTCTAAGGCGATCGCCTGATGCTTATCAGGATCAAAAGGTTCCCCTTCGGAAGAAAAGCGACAGAACGCCCATTTACGCTCAAGCATGCCAGTAAGCTGCTTCTCTATCAGCAACACGCCATCACGCAACGAGACCGCATCCGCTTCAACGCCGGTTTGTACCGCCCGCTCTAACCCATCGATGACTTCGGCAAGATCTAACAACATCTCAGTGTTGGCATAACGGATAGCTTCGTCCTTATCTCGGTGTAATCGCCTACGAAAATTCTCAAAATCGGCCTGCTTTCGCAGTAATTGATCCTGTAATAAAGCTAACTCTGCAGCCTGATCAGGTAATCCCGCTGCATCAGCGTTAGCCCCCTCTTCCGTATTCCCATCATCACCACTCCTATAGTGTAGAGACACGTCTTCTGACGCATCTTCGATAGAAGTCGAGGCGCTACCCTCAATCGCTTCGTCAGTGTGGGCGCTATGCTGATCAGACACGGTTGTGTCATCCTCAGGAGCATTCCGATCCAACGTGCCCTCGTCCTTCTTCATGTCTGCCGGCCTCCGCCCCCCCTGCCGGCCCGCCACCCGACAGTACTGCGCCACGAGTTTACGATCGTACAGCATAGCTCGCCGTTTAAAACCCCGGCTGTGATCAAATCTATAATTTGAAGGTAATAACGGCCTGAAAGAACGGTCAACAACGGAACTCCGATGTTCAGAGCTTCCATGCAATATAAGTTGCCTTCCTCAGAGGTAAAACAGCACGATCGTAGACGCCATATAGAGTACAAACAGACATAGCAATACTACGCCCTTCCAACGACGCAAAGAATATCCCATCCAAACCAGGCCGAGCATTGTGCCAACGAGAACAAGCATCCATGGAAATGAGAAAAGCACTACCTTTTGGTCGACTGAAATGGGATTGACTATCGCTGAAAGGCCGAGTATCCATAACACGTTCAGGATATCCGCTCCCAAGATATCTCCAAAAGCTAGATCACCATGCCCTTTGCGGCTTGCGCGGACACAGGTAACTATCTCCGGCAATGAAGTTCCTATTGCAATTACCGTCAACCCAATAATCGCTTCTGATACTCCCAGCTCCAACGCAATATACTGCGCCGATGGAACCAAAATTTCACTGGCTAAAAGCACGCCGGCTACGCCACCACCCAGACGAACAACTTGGGCAAAAAGCCCTCCAGACTTCACATGCTCAGCTATCTCTTCGTTCTCGTTAGTTTCTAACTGAGAATCCTTCCGGCGGTTAGAGGCTACCAAGACAATGACATAGACTACGTGTACCGATAGCAGAATCGCTCCCTCTATGCGACCAATGGTGCCGTTGAGTGCTAGTAAAAACGTCGCTAATCCAACCGCCGGAACAAAGAGTCCAACTGATCGCATGATACGTGGATCGATAAACACCACGGCCGGCGCTACCAATAAGCCCAAGCCGATAGCCGCACCGTCATCAACGATTACAGATCCAATCGCGTTTCCCAGAGCAATTTCAGGTGATCCGCGTAAGGCTGCAGCCACAGATACGGCCAGCTCCGGCGCTGTAGTAGCAAAGCCCACCACCACAATGCCGATGATAATCTTGGGCAGTCCGGTGCGATCAGCTATCCCAACAGCGCCATCTACTAAGAAACCAGCGCTATAAATGAGCAAACCAAAGGCAATTGGGATGGCTACTGCATTCGCAATTATAGAATCAGGAATTATATGCACGAAGAAATTCTATCGCTAAGAGTGAGAGTCTGCAGTCGAATCTGTTTTGAGAATATGTTCAACCTCTCCTTGACTCAGTTGAGTGGCTCGAGCGATATCTGCGCTGGACCATCCCTGCTCAGCAAGCTTGCTCACTGACTCACGGTTTTCGATTGGTAGACGGAGCTGCGAAGTTCCACGGTTACGCCCAGATTGAGCACTGACGACAGCGTCGCCTCCGCCTTTGTTAGTCGGAAGCCCATCAAGCCTCACCTGTATTTCCGATAGTCTTGCAGCAAGCTCAGTCACTTCAGGACGGATTTTCATGACCTCCTTGTTGACTTGTCTTAACAGGTCAACATTATGACTACTACTAGCGATGATGCCTCCAGCCTTTTCGTGCATACCGGCAAGCTCTTGGTAGCGCGCTTCGACAACTTCTGAGAGCTTGTTAATCTCCTTCAACTTTGCCTGCACCTCATTTATTTTATTACGACTTTCTTCCACGTCTGCAAGCTTTAGCTCGGTTTCCTCGGAAGCAGCAAGCAACCCACGAATGCCTCTTTCCATTGACTCAATACGACTTCGATTTTCCTCAAAAGAAACCAGCCTACTCGACACAACTTCACCGAGATTTTTTATATTCTTAAAATCCACCTCAAATTTAACGACCTCCTGTTGCTGATGAAAGACCGTATCCGTCTGCTCCCGTAATTGTTCCAGAGTTTTTTGCATACGATCAGCGCGCTCCAAGATTGGCGTCTGATTTATAAATATGCCAAGACGTGTTTCGATCGCAGATAGCTGATCATCCAGCGAGCCAAGTCTCTCTGTCATCTGTTGCTCAAGTCCGTCGACAACGCTGGCCGCACTCCCAATCTCCATTGAGGAACGTCGTTGCAAATCTTCAATTTGCTCCTGTAGCTCCTCGGCAAGAGCTTTCCCTACCTCTGCAATACGTGCCGCTCCTTCGGTCTGCATGCTATCAAGACGCCCGTCCATCTCTAATTTCCATTGTTCCTGCTGAGCTGTTAGATCATTAGCCCGAATATCCAGATTGGAAAAAAAAGCATCCTTTTTACTATTCAGCTTGTCTGAGAGATCATCTTGCGCCTTTGACTCAATTTGCTTCAATCGACCTTCAAGTGAAGCTACCTCTGAATCAAAACCAGCCACCCGTTCCTGAAGCGCAGCCCGCTGTTCGTCCACTCTACGTAGTCGCTCACCCTCTCCACGGAGCCGGCGTAGATTATCGTCGACCCGCTCGCTCATATTAACCAATTCCGCAAGCGCACTGTCATACCCATCGATACGGCTACGAATGGCTTCAATCTCTGAGGAGCGATCGTCTAAGTCCCTAGAACGAGCGGTGAGTTCATCCTGCACCTCCCTCACCGTTCGCAACAACTCCTTGCCCTGCTTTAGACTGACCTGGACCTCGATTGCGAGATCCTTAATTTCGGAGCTCTTGCCGTCGACAAAGGTCGACAGGGTCTGCATAACCCTATCGCTGTAACGCTTAACCTTGTCTAACGACCGATTGCCTCGGTCGAGCTGGCGGAACACGAAAAGTGCCGCCAGCACAACCAGGAGCATGATTACATCTCCGGCCGTGAAGCCCATGTATTCCCTCCCAGCGGGATGCGTAAGTCTATGAATGCAACGCCAAGGATGTCAACGAATGAAATTCAGGGAGAAGTCAACTGTATCCCGGAAGAATTAATAGTGCTGGTCAATTGATCGTAACGGAAAAATGTTAGATCAGCCTGACTATGCATTTGTTTTCTACGAACATGATGAGCGGTTAGCATCCCCACTGCTCGAGCCCCCAGGATGTCATATTGATAATGATTGCCGACATACATGATGTTTTCGGCGTTTACCGTCAGTTGTTCTGCCGCATATAGAAATGGCTCGGGATTAGGCTTCAGATAATTTGTCGTTTCCGAGGTGAGGACATAATCGAATCCCAAGAGCCCTAAATGTTCAAGCTTCTCATTGGGAGGCAAGTCAGAAAGAACGCCTGTCACCACGCCACGATCACGTAGCATAGTGAGGGCCCTTAACGTTCCTTTAAACGTTTTGACACCAGAAAAGCGCGCAATAAGACGCGTATAGATGACCTCATCGATAAGGTCCCGTGCTACTTCTGGGGCAATCCGAAGCTTTTCAGCTACCATCTGTGCTTGCAGCGCGTGCAGATCATATATCGGCCGCATATTACGAACACGACTGCGTACTTCGCGAAAAGCGAGAAACAAAGATTTATATCGCACAAACAACGGCCAAGCACACCTGAATGCCTGGTGATTGGGGTACAAAGTGCCATCTAGATCAAACAGAATGGCCTGAACACGTCGGCCGCGCTGCTGACCCATTATTTGGTTCAGAGGTTAGGTGGACCGAGTCCGGATCTCGATAGTTATAGTGCCGCGTACCGATTGCTGGTCCTTAACTGACTCATAACGCCATTTCCTGAGAGCTGCGTAGATCTCGTTATTAAGAGCAGTAGACCCTGAATCAGGACTGAATCCTATTGGCCTCACCCATCCTTGTGGATCCACAACAATGTGTACCCGAACGGTTGATCGTACAATTTCAGAAGGAATCCCGTCCGGCAACACAGGGGTGGACACCGCTACAAGCCGCCTCAGTCCCAAGGACGCACTGACTTCGATGCCCTCGGGAAGCCTCAG
>CAZTZA010000024.1:22949-23294 GCA_964618015.1 uncultured Spirochaetaceae bacterium
TCAGACCGCCTTCGTCTCCTAACCCAAGGAGTGGCTGGCCACTTGCGTCCTGCTGGGCCAAACTCCAGCTAGGCTCGGGGTTCTCGGATGGATCCCTACTAGTCCAACCGTCTCTTAAAACCTGATCAAGCTGGGCTAAACGATCAACCCCGATGATTGGTGAAGCCTCGCCAGCTTGCATCGCCATAGCGACTTCCACCATAGCCTGTTGTGACCCTAACTCTGGAAAGCCCGGTTCAGTTGTTATCATCGGCGTGGCAGAAAGAGCTAATCCTCGCGTTCCGTTTCTATGCGAATCTCCCAGCTTGATGGTCGGGGAACCGCTCCTCCTAACGGGTATCACTG
>CAZTZA010000024.1:23304-27929 GCA_964618015.1 uncultured Spirochaetaceae bacterium
GGGCGCAGCCACCCTCTGTTGTCCCTGGAACCCAGTATTGTGGGATAGATGAATCGGATGGTCAGGACTAACGCCCTGTAACGACGGAGCTACTGTATCTGAACCGGATGAACTGATGGCGTAAACAGACTCATCCGCAGGCAACGTCAACCCGTAATTATAGGCTGGGACCAAGTCACTGCGACCTTTGTACTCGCCCGAAGGCCCGACCCCCACTACCTTACCCGTTAATGGTGTCGGCATTGCGACAGTCACCCCACCTGTACGGCCACCTGTCGACGTACCAACTACGGGCGACAGGGCAGAAAGGCCCCCACGGCCACGAACAGGCACTGCATCTACCGGCCGCTGTAACGTCGGCACCCAAGAGGCAACCGGGATAATAGTAGAAGAATCCTCGTTGCCGTTCTCGGGTTTCGACTCCATCCCGACCTTGGCAGACTCCTGAACTAACTCTGGTTCGGAAATAGAAACTATTTTTGGTTCAGTAGCAGGACTTACTGTAGCTACTGGTTGCTCCTTCTGGTCGGGTGTCGGCACCGACGATATGACATTCTCCTTCATTGAAGCTGACACCAAAGAAGGTTCAACATTTTTAGAAACACGGGACGGCACATCGGCGGCGATTAGCTGTACCGTTAGACGATCCGGAGAGCTATGAAGATCCCGGTCGACATCAAGTAGAAGCTGCACTACAAAAAGGGCGACCACATGAAATGCGGCAGCTAACAATACACTGACTAACATCCTCTCCGACTCAAGTCGGAAGGTCACAAAGCTTGCTCTTTTGATATGGCTCGAGTGCGTAACGCTACATTCTGAAAGCCGTTAAGTCGGAGGACGTCCAGAACATCGATTAGCAGCTCATATGAGACAGATCTATCACCCTCGACAATTACGCTCTGGATCGCTATAGGATCCAATCTATCTTCGGAGACAAAAGCCTCCCGGAAACCTTGTAAATCAAGCTTCTCTTCGTTGAGATATATTACTTCTTCTGAGTGTACCGCCACGACTATCCTGCTCATCTCAGTCGGCTCTGCAGTTGCTGAGTCAGGTAGGGTCAAGCCTATCGCAGGCGTCATCTTGAAGGTGGACGTAACCATAAAGAACACCACTAACTGGAATACGACGTCAATCATCGGCACCATGTTGACGCCTGTCGATCGTTGCAGTCGCCTTCGACCGCTGCGTAACATCAATCTTCTCCTTGAATTCCGAGCAGCAACACGAGCTCGCTGACCCTGTTTTCAAGCCTAACAATTGTGTAATTAGCCTTACTGACCAGATAATTGTAGAACATGATTACTGGGATCGCGATGATTAGCCCAGCAGCCGTAGTCAACAGCGCCTCAGAAATACCAAGAGCTAACAATGACGAATCGGCTACCGATCCGACCTGACCGAGCACGCCAAAGGCACGGATGTTGCCGGTGACAGTGCCTAGCAGACCCAATAGTGGCGTAACGCTGGCAATGGTGCCAAGCGTCGACAGAAACCGCTCTTGTTTCGGGATTTCGACGTTAGCGGCATCCATGATTATGTCTCGTACAATCCGGTTTGACTGGTGACGATGTTCAATGCCTACACGGACTAAACTCGCAATCGGCGACGGATTTGCCTCACATATCGCAAGAGCTTCATCAAAATGCCGCTCCTGGATCCTATTCTTCAACCTACCCAAGAGTCGCTCCTCGTCTACACGAGTGCGACGAAAGTACAATAGCCGCTCGATGATCACGACCACAGCAACCAATGACAGCGCAATGATCACAATCATGACGACGCCGCCCTTCTCGATAAGATCCAAGTTTCCCCTCCTCGGTTTTATAGGTTTACTTCGACGCCGACCGATGCCTGGAATCCCGGGTCCGCATATGGCGCCAGTTCGTATCTCGGCCGATCTGACAGAGGCTGCAGAAGATCAGCTACATTTGCGATCACGGCGATCGTATCGGATATATGATAGAAACCCGACGCAGAAATAACTGGCAAAGCAATGTTAGAAGCTGCGTGTCTACTACTCTCCAACTCGCTCGGGAACACCCAATCGATGTAGTTATCAAATCCGTAACGCCCTCTATCCCAGGTTGCCTGCATTCCGACGCTCACTATGTGCGGTGCCTGATACAGCGGCACGTCGAAGAAGGCACCCGACCAATCAAGACTAAGCGCTGCAGTGCGATTGATATCCCACCGCAGACCTATCCCCGTCTGTAACGTCCCCGAATCTTCTTGTACAAGACTGTGTAGACCAGATTTTCCCACCTCACCTTCGATATCGACACGCTGCACGCCGGTTTCGCCCCTCAAAGAAGCGACCACTTGAAGATCGTCCAAAACTGCTGCGCGTATAAAGGCGTCACCGAACCACTGGCGTGTGTCCAGCACTGCGGTAGGCTCTTCGAGAAATCCCAGTCTCTCGTATAGGCCAGATAGACTACGATCGACCACCTCGTGGCCAGCAGATACTCGCAGCGTGACTAGTTCATGAGGGGTCCCTATCAGAGAGAGCTGAAAGGGAAAACGAACATTAGAGTTCTCGTCTTCAGATGCGTACTGCAAGCCACCACGAGCAGCGACCCGTATGGGAATTGCGAGGTCATACCCTAGCTCCAGTTGCCCCAACAGTCGGTGTGCAGGATCGATGCCCCCGCCCATGTGACGAAATGAATAACTAGTAGTAACCCCAATATCAAGCTCACGGATCTGGGCAGTGGCAACCGCTGCAGCCCAACCTTCTAATTCCGTCATTATCGCTGATTCGCTACCCCTGAAAGCTCGCGATGAACTACTCCCCCCAATCTCCCCCTTTACAGTTAGGACATCTGTTGGATCTATCTCTATTTGCAGGTCACCGGCAACAAGCTGATCGCTAAACGAGTGATGATCGCCTCCCCTACCTTGCAGACCATCTTCTATCCGACGGTAACGACCGCTCACGTCTATATCAGCACTACCGATGCCACTGCGATATACTCCCTGTAAATCATCAGTACGGTGGTATCCTTGCTCAGGGGTTTCTTTCGCCCCGAATCCGTCCAGCAGTTGGTGTTCAACCTGCAGCTGAAAACTTGGACCGATTCCTGCTCGCTGCAGAGCTATACTACTCTTAAGCAGGCCATTGTTCCCTGCTTCAATCGCTGCCTGTAAAGCAAGGTCAGGGCCAAATAAGCCTGACCTATTACCGGGATTGCTATTCAGTACCTCAGGAAGGTCAGGCGCTACCACCTTAAGCTCCCCAGCGACAGGCAGTGGCACGGCCCGCTGGGGCGCAATCAATTTTGACGCCGGAGGCAGCCCCGGCCGCACATTAACCTCAGCTACGTCCTCGATGCTCAGTGTTATGGGAGGGACCTGTAGCTCTCGTTCCTTTGGCTGAGACTCTGTCGCCTGTCCGTAGGCAGTCAAAGTTAACCCAGAAGCCATTAATACCTTAATCAAATACCTGCTGGAACACAGTACCATCGGTTTTAGTCGTATATGTCTCATTGCTCACTCACCATGGCGCGTGCGGCGCCAACCCACTGAGATCCAGGGAAATTGTCAAGAATTCGCTGCGCAAGAGCCATGGCAGCTTGCCGGCGTCCAGCCTTTTCTTCGGCCTGCGCCGATCGATAGATGGCTAGCACCCTCAGTTCATCATCAGTTTCTTCAGAAAGAGCAGCATCAAGAAACGCTTTTGCAGCAGCTGTCAGATCATCCCGGCGAAGATAGTACTCACCAAGAAGAAGCTGCGCCTGCGAAAAGACCGCCTTATCACCTGTATCAATCACATCCCTGAGAAGTTGAAAGGCAAGGTCAGTGGGCGCCGTTGCATCAAAAACATACAGTCGAGCTAGTTCTATCATTGCCTTTCTTCCAGCCGCGGTCTTTTCACGATCTAGACGTGCTACCGACGCCGATAGCTCTGCTTCTCTTCCGGTCAGGCCAAGTAACAGTAGCCTGACCTCCTCGGCCCGATCGCGCACGCCAAGCTCCTCTGCACGTTGAGGGTGACGAGCAAGCAACTCACCAAGGCTAGCCAACGCTGCGTTGTAGTCCTGTTGACCAACATAGGCCTCCGCACGCAGGTTCAGTGCCTCGGGATGAAAAGAACTCTCTGGAAAGCGATCTATCAGGTTTGACCACATGAATACAGCTTCAAATGCCTCCCCGGAATAATCCGCAGCAACACCACCCCAGTACAAAGCCGCCGGGAATGAATCCCCGGAAGGATATTCCTGGCGATACCGGAAGAACCCGTTCTTCGCCCGCTCGTACGCTCCAGCGTCGAGTAGCGCTTCGCTGCTTCGCTACAGTGCTTCAGCACGTAGTGGACTGGAGCCGTAGCGTTCAGCAAGCATCTCAAACGCTGTAACTGCCTGTTCCACATCGCCGTTCCGGTGCATAGTCTCCGCATACTCAAAAAGGGCGTCATCAGCGACTCCAGCCCTTCGATGTCGCTGCCACACCTCACGGTAAGAACGCTGAGCCTCTTCCAACCTTCCCAAGTTTCGAAGGCTCTTGGCGTGAAGATAGAGGGCTCTCGCAGTCAGATCCTCGCCCGCACGTTCAGCAAGCTTAACGAAACGTACAGCCGCCTCTTCGAACTTCTCATCGCTAAAATAGGCCCCCCCGGCCAA
>CAZTZA010000025.1:0-11864 GCA_964618015.1 uncultured Spirochaetaceae bacterium
GCTTGAGCTGCTGGCGGAACTATTCCTACCTCACATGTGGGACCGAGCTCACGCTGCGCTTTCTTACGGTATGTGCTAAGCATCCGGTCACCGATGCGTGATATCTCGAAGAAATCTTCCGACAAGAGCACTACTACTGGAACCTTAAGTGCGCCGTTAATGCGGAGCTCATCTGCCAAGCCATCCTCGGATTGCTCCACCAGACGCAGCTCGAGTCCAGGAGATGCGTCAGTGATCGCCTGGAGTATGGGACCCTGTCGCACGCAGTCACCGCACCAAATGCCGCTTAGGACAAGAATTGGCATTGTGCGGCGGAAGGTTCCAGCGCGTTGTTGCTGTTCATAACTAAGTCCAACGTGATTGGCCATTGCTTCCCACTTGGTTTTATGGGGTTCCTTACCGGAATTCAAATACGACCTCATCGGACTTGCAGCCTCGAATTGAGTGCGCCAGAACTCCTGCCGAATGTCGCTATACGGATTCATCGTCATTCTGAGCGGCCGTGATCTGAAGACCTACTTGTGTTAGTTGCTCGGAATCTACCGCTGCAGGCGAGCCATCCATCAACGACGCCATCGCAGTGTTCTTCGGAAAGGCAATGACTTCTCTAATTGTTGGCTGGCCAGCCATGATCATTACTAGTCGATCCAGACCAAAGGCAATGCCTCCATGGGGAGGCGGCCCATAGCGAAAGGCATCAAGCATAAAGCCGAACCGCCGGCGTGCTTCTTCCTGATTGATTCCGATCAGCGAGAATACTCTTTCCTGCAAGGATCGATCGTGGATCCGAATTGATCCCGATCCGAGCTCAACCCCGTCTATAACTAGATCATAAACTTGCCCGCGGACTGAACCAGGATCAGATTCGAGTCGGTTCAGATCTTCATCATTCGGCATAGAAAAAGGGTGATGACTTGGATCCCATCTATTTCCTTCTTCGTCCCACTCAAACAACGGGAAGTCGTTGATCCAGCAAAACCGATGCCCCCTGAGGTTTTGAGTTTTGCCGAGAGAGTTACGTACTTCACCTAAGGATTCACATGCGATTTTTAATTTATCAGCAACGAATAGTACCACATCTCCTTGAGTAGCTCCGAGTACTTCTATTGCCTCCCGATCTACCCCAGAGAGAAAACGGGCTATTCCACCGTCAAAGCCGTCTCCGGTCACTCGCGTCCATGCCAGTCCCTTTGCTCCCTGTGATTTAACCTGTTTCTCTAGCACATCAATACGAGAGCGGCTAAGGCCGAAGTCAGCTGGTACAGTCAGCGCCCTGATTCCACCACCATCAGCGAGAACTGAGCGGAACACCTTGAAGTCGGTACGTTCTGCAATAGAATTAAAATCAGTTAGGGGAAGATCAAATCGCAGATCAGGGTTTTCAGATCCATAGCGGTTTATAGCGACATCGTGGGTAATACGTGGAAACGGTGTTTCAAGCTGCTGATTGAGGCATTGCGAAAATACACGGACCATCATGGTTTCCACGGAGTCAAAGATATCTTCCTGCTCGACGAAGCTCGCTTCGATATCAATCTGTGTGAATTCCGGCTGGCGATCTCCTCGTGTTGCTTCGTCCCGGTAGCAGCGCGCGATCTGAAAATAGCGGTCCAAGCCGCTTACCATCAGGAGCTGTTTAAAGATCTGCGGCGACTGTGGTAACGCATAGAAGCGGCCTGGTGATAATCGTGACGGTATAATAAAGTCGCGCGCTCCTTCTGGGGTAGAGCGCACCATCGTGGGTGTTTCAATCTCTAGGAATCCCTGGTCGATCATTGCGGCGCGCACCTCAGTAGAAACGGCACTTCTTAGAGCCATGTTGCGCTGCATGACTCCAGAGCGTAGGTCTAGGTACCGAAAGGTTTGGCGTAGGTCTTCGCGTGCTTCGACTGTGTCACTGATAGTGAAGGGTAGCGAGTCACAAGTAGAAAGAACTTCGATATCGGCAGCAACCACCTCGATCTGACCGGTATCCTGTTCCTTGTTAACCATTTCGGCAGGACGCAGACGGACATTGCCCGACACAGAGATGCAGTATTCATCGCGCAGTCTGGCTGCTGCCTTGCGTATGTGTTCAGGTGAAGACTCGTCAATCACCACTTGCGCAACACCATAGCGGTCACGGAGATTGATAAATCGTATTCCGCCATGGTCGCGTGATGACGCCACCCAGCCACTTAGCACTGTTTCGATGCCAGCGTCGGCTGAACGAAGTTCGCCGCAGGTTTTAGTTCGTTTTAGTCGCATGTGGTGAAGACCGTAGCATGCATGTTGTCTTCAGGTTTTTTGGGCACGATCGTGAATCGGTGAGAAACACTCTGAAGTAGATCAGCCAGGCCTCTATGGTTGACTACAGTGGCCGTGAGAACGGATCCGTGCCACGAGGAGGTAATGATATAGGTAAAAGTAATGTAGAATTTCTTTCATTATAAAGAATTATGATGGGACATCTCGGGACTGCGGTCGAGCGGACTTGCTTCGCGACCGTCTGTGTCGAGAAGCAAGTCTTTGCAGAAGTCTGGAGAAATTATGAATGCTACAATGCTACCGTCCAAATAAGGTTCGATCCGGTAATTTTTCATGCCTCTAGTAAAAGGATCATTTCTCCTATAGCATGGAATAGATGGATCCGGACCAAGATTACCAGATTCAGGCTCTTTTGGAGCGCCACCGACAAGGAGGCGCCGTTTCGAACCGATTGATTGATGAGAAGAGCCCGTACTTGTTGCAGCACGCCTATAACCCGGTCGATTGGTACCCATGGAGCGATGCTGCATTCGAGAGGGCGGCCCGAGAAGACCGACTTGTTTTCCTGTCGGTGGGGTATGCAACGTGCCATTGGTGTCATGTGATGGCACACGAGTCGTTTGAAGATGCCGCCGTCGCCTCATTCCTGAATGAAAACTTTGTATCAATAAAGCTTGATCGTGAAGAAAGGCCGGATATTGATCGGATCTACATGGCAGTAGTGCAAGCGATGAGCGGTTCAGGAGGTTGGCCTATGACGGTATTCCTTACTCCAGAACGACGTCCGGTGTTTGGAGGTACGTATTTTCCATCACGCTCTGCCTACGGACGCCCCAGTTTTATTGATGTCCTAAGCCGTCTTTCCGTGATGTGGAATGAACGTCGGGCGGAAATTGAACGGGCAGCTAGCTCAGTCGTTGATCGCATACGTAACTACTACATGGAGACCCCCTCACATGGGACTGATCCTCAGACAGTCGATTTATCAGCGTCCGCAGCAGCGGTAGCGGCTGGATATGATAGTCAGGAGGGTGGCTTCGGACCTGCTCCCAAGTTCCCGCGACCTTCCGTTCTCGCTCTTCTACTTCGATTCCCTGAAGGTCATCGAACTGATTTTGAACGCCACCAGCGTATGGCGCTTCACACCCTAGAGGCAATGTGGCGTGGAGGGATATACGACCACCTAGGGGGAGGGTTTCATCGCTACTCGGTGGATCGCTACTGGCGAGTACCTCATTTCGAGAAGATGCTCTACGATCAAGGTCAACTGCTGCGCGTCTATGTGGAAGCCTATCAGGCGACCGGTGTAGAGCTGTACTCAGAAATCGCACAGCATACCGCTAATTTTCTCTTGCGCGACCTAACTACACACGAAGGCGCGTTCTCCTCGGCAGAGGATGCTGATAGCGTGATCTCCGTTGACGATCCGACTCACGTGGGTGAGGGTGCCTTTTATCTCTGGGACTATGACGAAGTGCAAGCTGCACTGTGCACAGATGGATTAGCGGAGCCGTTTATGCACGTCTACGGCTTAGAGCGGCACGGAAATACTTTGAGTGACCCTCATGGTGATCTAGGCAGCGGAAATGTCCTCTATCGCTCGGTAGAACGAGACGTCAAAGCTGTAGAGCAATTTCCAGCTCTAAATACTGATCTGGAAAGAGGTCGCAGACAGTTGTTGGCGCTCCGTGCCCGTCGTCCGCGACCGCTAAGGGACGATAAAGTTATCGCTGGTTGGAACGGGCTGGCTATAGGGGCTTTGGCCAGGCTGAGTTTCGCCATAGGGAACGCCATCTACCTTACTGCTGCTGAGCGAGCCGCGGATTTCGTATTGAATTCAATGTGGAAGTCTGAGGAAGTTGGTCCCGGGCAGCTTTTTCGCCGGTATCGGGACGGTGAGGCTCGCTTTGACGGGATGCTCAGCGACTATGGAGCTCTTTCTGACGGTCTGATTGATCTTTATGAAGCTGGTGGACAAGTCCGGTTCCTGATCACTGCTGAAGCCCTTGCTGATACAATAATTTCCCGTTTTGGAGCTTCCGATGGAGGTTTCTACGATACTGATGGTACGGCTCGGGATTTATTGTTTCGTAGCCGAGAACTGCATGATGGAGCAGAGCCCAGCGGAATATCGCTGGCAATTCGCGTCCTGACTCGGCTGGGTCATCTGCTGGCCCGTAAGGATTTACTGGATGCAGCTATTGCTGCGGCACACCTAACAGCTGATGCGGTAGTACGTACGCCCGAGGCGGTACCAGAGTTAGCTATTTCTATAGATCTTACAGTACGGGAACCGGCACAAGTTGTGTTAGCTGGATCGCGTAACGACCCTCGTCTTTCCTCGTTAAAAAGGGTGATAGGACATGCTTTCCTGCCGCACATGGAGATAGTATGGGCTGACACTGACTCACCGCTATTTCAACGATTGCCAGAACTACGAACGATGGCAGCAGTCCCGGAGCCGACCGCATTTGTTTGTAAGGGATTCGTCTGTGATCGGCCGACCACGGACTCTGAGGTTTTGGCCGAGCAACTCGGCAAGATTCTTTAGCATTCCGCCCCTTCGTTTTCGGTTGACATGCCCCTTGGATTCTTGCAGAGGAGATATGGTTTCTTATAAGTGTAAACCTTGGAATAGGCGTTGGTGAAGACATTCCGGTGGTTTATCAATGGGCGAAACTTCACCATAGAGCTCAAGTGCCTTTCAATACCTAAAGGTTTTTTTGAAATTATGACTACTTCTCGATTAGATCAGATTTGTGTCGAGGTGCAGCGGCAATAAGAATTATTGAACCGCCGAAGGCAGCTGCGTTCAGGCAAGCGCCTGGTTACAAAAGGTGTCCCATCTTGGATCGCTTGGTCTCTAGGTAACTGCGGTTATGGGGGTTTTCCGAAGGAACCAAAGAAATCCGGGAAGTCACATCAATGCCTGCTGCTCGTAGACCTTCAATCTTATCTGGATTGTTGGTCAGTAGGGAGACCGAGCGAACCTCGAGTAGTTCTAGGATGCTGGCTGCAGCCCGGTAATTTCGCGCGTCAGCGGGAAAGCCAAGATACTGGTTCGCTTCGATAGTATCCATTCCTTCGTCCTGAAGTCGGTACGCTCGCAGCTTGTTCAGCAGACCGATCCCTCGGCCTTCCTGGCGCAGGTAAATAAGTACGCCGCTTGGTTGCTTAGAAATGAATGACATAGCAGCCTCGAGCTGCTCGCGACAGTCGCAACGTTGGGAGCCAAACACTTCGCCAGTGAGGCATTCGGAATGCACGCGTACGGTGCAATTATCTGTCTGCGCGATATTCCCATGTATGAGCGCTAGATGCTCATCGTCGCTGTCTTCGGCACTGAATGCTGCCAAGCGGAATACCCCCATGGGGGTGGGGAGGTCAGTAGTGGTGATAAGCTTTAGGTCATGCACGGTCGTTTTCGTCTAATAGCGGGCAGAACCTATAGCTTAGGAGAAAGGCTGGTCAATGTACATCGGATTGAAGAATATAGGATTATCATGTCATACCAGTCGGCCTTGATGCCGACGTTGCGATTTTATCCAATAAGGCACGCGAATTAAGGTTTTTAATCCGTGCCTCGGCTGAAGGGACTAACCGGCGCGGGACTACTACTGGAGGCATCGTGATGAGGGGACCGCTTTTGCAGACATCGGAATGAATGCCAGCAACTATTCTCTCTTTATGAGAGAGCCTGGTATGCATGTGGAATAAGGAGTTAAAGTTGCAGCAAGTCTGTTGTTCCCTTGCGGGGTATATACTCGTTTGCTGATAGCAGCCCAGGTATGTTTGACCATGATTCAAAGCGCCACTACTGTCTGAGCAGCTGATGTTTTCAGTAGTTGAGGCGGATCGCATACTGACCGATGCAGCCTGGGAGCTTCCGGCTGATTTGGTTTCGCTACAGGAATCTTACGGCCGCGTCCTACGCGAGCCGCTCTTCTCAGATCGGGACTTGCCGCCGTACGACCGGGCGACTATGGACGGCATTGCTGTGCAGTCCGCGGCTTTCACACGAGGTCGGCGCCGGTTCGTCGTTGAAGCCGAAGCTGTTGCCGGTCAGCCGGCGGTAACGTTGACGGATGAAAGCTGCTGTGTGCGAATCATGACCGGCGCTGTTCTACCACACGGTGCTGACGCAGTGATTCGTGCCGAAGAAGTAGCCCTACTGGACGGCGTTGCGGATGTTGCCGAAGCCGTGGAAGTCATGCCACGGCAGAATGTACATCTCACCGCCTCGGATGGCCGTGCGGGAGACAAGGTCCTTCGTTCAGGGGTTCTTGTTGGTGAGCGCGAAGCAGCTGTAATTGCCTCGGTAGGATCATCCTTGGTCAGCGTTTCACGGCTTCCCCGAATTGCTATTCTCACAACAGGTGACGAAGTGGTTTCGGTTGACGCGGCAGTTAAACCTCATCAAATTCGTCAGAGTAATCGCTTTGCAGCCGAGGCGATCCTTTACGGAGCAAGGCTGCCAGCTTGTAGCGAGCATCTCAGTGATGATCAGGCGCTGATTCGCGATCAGGCCACAAAGCGGTTGGTCGACCATGACGTGCTAATCACTACAGGTGCAGTTTCAATGGGAGTAACCGATCAAATGCCAGAGGTGCTTTCTTCCGTAGGCCTAAAGGAAAAATTCCACCGTCTGAATCAGCGTCCTGGAAAGCCCTTGTGGTTTGGCGTAGGTGCCTTTGATGGTGTCCCGCGGGCTGCTTTCGGATTGCCAGGAAACCCAGTCTCCGTTGCGGTTTGCTTGCGTCGCTATGTTTTACCGTTCCTGTTTCGCCTGATGTCAGCGATCCCCCCTGAACCGGAGGAAGCGGCGTTGATAGAAAAGGTGGATTTTGCGTCGCCTCTGACTTATTACCTCCCAGTTTCCCTATTTTCCACTGGGGGCAGGCTTGAGGCTATGCCTCGGGCCACGGGTGGATCGGGTGATTTCTTGAGTCTGATGGAATCGGATGGATTTATAGAGCTCCCAGCTGCAGCAGATTCTTTTCCATCCGGATACGCAGCTCCATTGTATCGTTGGGGTACTCGTGCCGCGTGAGGCTGGCAGGGACCAGCGTGGTCGGTTGCTTCGTGACCTGCGTCTATCGGTTACAGACCGCTGTAATTTCCGTTGCCCTTACTGTATGCCCAAGGAAGAATTTGGTTCGGATTATCGGTTTGTTCCGAGCGCTAGCCAGCTTAGCTCAGATGAGATGGTCCGGCTGGTGGGACTGTTCGCTGACATAGGTGTCCGTAAACTACGTATCACTGGTGGTGAACCCCTGTTGCGGGGCGACTTGGCTGCTCTGATTGCTCAATTGGCATCATTGAGAACGCGTGGCATCGATGATATTGCTTTGACTACCAACGGTTTTCTGCTTGAGCGTCAGGCAGAGGAGCTTGCGGACGCCGGCCTTGATAGGATAACGATTAGCATAGACTCGATAGACCCTCATATATTTGAGCATATGAACGGCTTAGAGCAGCCGCTCGAGCCGGTACTCCGTGGTCTTGATGCTGCCGTTGCGGCTGGTATGACGCCGATAAAGATAAACGTAGTTGTACAGCGTGGAGTCAACGATACTGGCTTGCTGGACCTTGTGGAGCGATTTCGAAAAACTGACATTATCGTTCGATTCATTGAGTATATGGATGTAGGTAATCGTAACGGTTGGTCTATAGACCATGTTGTGCCTTCTCGGGAGATCGTAGAGATAATTGATCAGGTGTATCCGCTCATACCTCTGGAGTCCACTTATCCAGGGGAAGTCGCGCGTCGCTATCGTTACGCTGATGGCAACGGCGAGATTGGCTTCATCTCCTCGGTATATGCACCATTCTGTGGAGATTGCACTCGTGCGCGACTATCAGTGGACGGCACGTTATATACATGCCTGTTTGCTTGGAAGGGTACTTCGTTGATTTCAATGCTACGCGATGGTACGGGTGACGCTGAGATTACTCAGCTGCTACTTAAGACCTGGGAGCGGCGTGATGATCAATATTCTGAGGACCGCAAGAGAATTCAGACATTTGAGGATCGCAAACGCGGCCCAAATCGTGACTCTAGCCGGCTTTCTTCGAGCAACTCTCATACTAAGGTGGAGATGCATCGTGTCGGAGGCTGACAGCATTGCCGAACCAGGCTTCTCCCACCTCAGCTCTGAGGGGCACCCACGGATGGTTGATGTTTCGGAAAAATCTTCTACCGTGCGTACTGCTTCCGCGCAGGCGCGTTTGTCGCTTCCGACAGCTGTCCAGGAACGTCTGTCTGGGGGAGCTCATGGGGAGGCTCTAGAAATTTTTACTCCCAAGGGGCCAGTATTCCAGATTGCTCGTATTGCCGGAATCATGGCCGCTAAGCGGACCTCTAGCCTCATTCCGTTGTGCCATCCGATTAGTCTTGAGGACTGTACGGTCGACATTAATGAGCTCGAATCTGGGGAGCTTTTAATTGAATGTCATGCCACCGTTAGTCACAAGACTGGAGTGGAAATGGAGGCATTGACCGGTGCCACCGTGGCTGCTTTGACGGTTTATGACATGTGTAAGGGGATCAGTCGCGGAATTGTTATCAGTGACATCCGCTTGCTTTCAAAGTCCGGCGGTAAGAGCGGTGCCTACCGTGACGGTAAGGCCTGAATGGCCTTTCATAAGGGGTAGTCGGCGCTTGATCCAAGCAATAGTTACGATCAACGTTCGTTATTTTGCTGTTCTGCGTGAAGAGCGCGGTGTAGATGAAGAACAGTTTACAACTGGCGCTGGTAACGTGGCTGACCTTTATAGTGAACTGCAAAGTCAGTTTTCTTTTAGTTTAAGCCAAGACCGCCTGCAAGTTGCCTGTAATGGAGATTTTGTCTCGTGGCACCATCGGATTGCTGACGGTGATCTGGTTGTCTTTATTCCCCCGGTGGCAGGCGGCTAATGGGTTCCCGTTTCTTGCTGAGTGACGTTCCAATAAACCCATTATCGGAGCAACGTTATCTGAACGACCCGAGCGCCGGTGGCTTTGCTTCCTTCGAAGGCTGGGTACGTGACCATGACCAGGGTCGCAAGGTTGAACGCCTTGATTACCAGGTTTATCCCGAGCTAGCGTTGGTTGAAGGAGAGCGGGTGATTGCAGAAGCTTGTTATCGCTTCGAAATTGTCCGTGCGCGCTGCGTCCACCGCCATGGGGAGCTTGCCATTGGCGATATAGCAGTCTGGGTAGGGGTGAGCGCTGCTCATCGAGAATCGGCTTTTTCCGCATGCCGATTTGTGATCGATCAGATCAAGGAACGGTTGCCAATCTGGAAGCGAGAACACTATTCGGACGGTAAGAGCGTCTGGGTAAACTGCCAACAAATCGGCTTAGAAGGCCATGATTAAACCTTCTCTGGGTAGTCAGTTGAATGCTGGGATCACTCCGTCTGAAATTACTGATCAAGACGTCTATTTGAATCGGAGGCAATTTCTATCACGGACTACCAGTGCCGTAGCCGGGATGGCACTTGCGATTTGCGTTCCCGAGATAGTCTGGCCTCAGGTAGCTTCCTCCTTTGCCAGTGATGGTTCAGCTTTTATTGGGTTGGATGAGAAACCAAATACCTTTGAGCAGGCAACCACCTATAATAATTTTTGGGAATTTGGAAAACAGAAGTGGGATCCGGCAAAGAATTCGAAAGATTTTAAGCCCCGGCCTTGGACGGTGAATGTTTCAGGGGCGGTCAGCAAGCCCCTGGTATTCGATATCGACGAATTGACCCGTCGGTTTCCCTTGGAGGAACGGATCTATCGGCTCCGCTGTGTCGAAGGCTGGTCGATGGTAATTCCGTGGATCGGTTTTCGTCTTTCGGAATTAATCAGTGCGGCTGAGCCTACCTCGAAGGCAAAGTTCGTCCATTTCGTCACGCTTTACTCTAAAGAGCAATTTCCAGCTCACCGTAAAAATGCTTATCTGCCGTGGCCTTACGAAGAAGCGCTACGCTTGGACGAGGCAATGAACGAGCTCACCCTAATCGCAGTTGGTATGTACGGGGGAGACCTTGCTAACGCCAACGGAGCGCCGTTGCGCCTGTTAGTTCCCTGGAAGTACGGTTTTAAAAGTATTAAATCAATTGTTAATATAGAATTAACAGAAAATCGCCCTAAGGCTACTTGGAACGAGGCAAACCCTCGGTTTTACGGTTGGTATTCCAATGTTAACCCTCGGGTTAGTCCTGTGCCGTATAGTCAGGCAACAGAAACCCGCATTGGCGAAAATCGTCGACGTCGTACCGAGCTTTTTAACGGCTACGGGAATTATGTTGCTCACTTGTACGATGGGCTGGACCTGCGTCTAAATTATTGATCCCTTGTGAAAGTTTTTCTTATTTATTTGGTTAGATAGATATATTTTAATGTCTGCGGCGTGAAGCAATTTTTCAAGTTCTGGAGTGCGCGTCCTCGAGAGCGGGCACGCATTGCTAAGGTAATTCTTTACCCGGCGGCACTGCTGCCGTTGATCAATATGCTGCAAGGTTGGCTCCGAGGCTCTTTCGAGACCAGTCCTTTTTTAGTGGAGGAGATCACCTTGCGAAGCGGAAATTGGGCAATCCGTTTTTTACTCGGGTCACTATGCATTACGCCTATACGCGGTATTACTGGTTGGAATTGGCTTTCCATCTATCGTCGTCCGCTCGGGCTCTTCGCTTTCTATTACGCTACTCTGCATTTGTTAATCTACGTAGTGTTGGATTTCGCGTTAAGGTTTGATCTGATGATCCTGGACATCGTAGGCGCGGCCTACATTATGTTCGGGTTAACTGCTTTCGCGGCCATCACGCCGCTAGCAATTACGTCCACAACGGGATGGATTCGTCGGCTCGGCAAGCATTGGACGTTGTTGCACCGGCTGGTCTACGTAGCGATGGTAGCCGGCTTGGTCCATTACGGACTGCAGCTCAAACAGGTAACTCTACAGTTTCTCGTCTATGTTCTTATTGGTTCCTTAGCAATGTTCTACCGAGTAGTGAAGGCGCTTATTGCACTCGGTAGAAGGTAGATGATTACGTAGGGAAATCTGATTTGAAGTGCGCAGAATTTGGAAAATCGCGCGCTATTCTCTCCTAGCCGGTTTGACTGACATCATTACAAACTGTTTGTCGTGAGAGCATCGTTAGTTCTAGGAAGCTATAGCGTCGTAAAACATCATATGCTAGGCCGGACTGACAATAGACGCAGCCTGGAGTTGAACGTCTTTCCGGAATTTCTTTTTCCAATCTTATAGGTTAAATGAGATCCCCGTATTGACAGTTAGCGCTGTCTTCACGTAGCCTTTTTCGTGCATCTATGGCGTTGGTTTCTGACCGACAGAGATGACTCCGCACAACGGCCACCTAAATCTGCTATGAGTCTTGCGTACAGAGTCGAGTGCTTCCGGTGAATCGATTTAACATAAATCGAGGACATGACATACCCTTGGTGGGCCAGCCTGAGGAGTCCGTCGTTGAAGCACCGTTGCCTCCAGCGGTTGCTATTAAACCGCCCGACTTTCGGAACATCATCGCTCGTCCCGATGTGCAGCCGGGTGACAAGGTTAAAGTCGGATCGCCTCTATTTCATGATAAAGAGCATCCAGATTTCCTGTTCACTTCGCCCGTCTCCGG
>CAZTZA010000025.1:11874-23927 GCA_964618015.1 uncultured Spirochaetaceae bacterium
CCGCCGTAGCGCGCGGCGCGCGGCGCGCAATACTGCAGGTGGTGGTCGAGACTGATGGCGATCAGGAGCCCCTAGTCTTTGACTTGCCGGATATAGCCTCGGCCGATCGGGATCACGTGCTAAGGGCCCTTAAGGCAAGCGGGTTGCTTGCTGCTGTTACTCAACGGCCATTGGCCGTGGCTCCTGATCCTAATATAACCCCGCGAGATATCTTCGTGCCGGCGATGGATACTGCACCACTTTCAGCTGACCCCGCGATGCTGCTGCGTGGGTCAGAGCACGCTTTTCGTACTGGGCTGAATGCTCTTTCACGGTTGACAGATGGTCACCTTCATGTGTGTACCGATGGTACGTTGGAGCTTCCGGAGGTGGAGAATGTTGAACGATTGCGGCTCCATGAATTTCAAGGTCCGCACCCTGCGGGGAATGCCGGGGTTCATATCCACCACATTGCGCCAATTGCTAGCCGTTCGGATGCCGTATGGGTATGTCCTCTTACGGCCGTGATTCTGATTGGACGCCTGTTCGAAGAGCGGCGCTTAGTGCCGGAAATAATAGTTGCTTCGACCGGCAGCTCAGCGCCGCGGCGGTCTTATGTGCGTACAGTACTTGGTGCTCCGATGGAGACGGTCACTGGCGGCCGTGCAGAACACGATGCGCGTTATATTTCAGGCAATCCGCTCACAGGAAAGTCCGTCAACCCGGAGGGATTCCTTAGTTTTATGGAAACTTCGGTGACAGTATTACCCGAGCACGATGGTCACGTACTCATGGGTTGGGCGATGCCGCGGATAGGGACAGCTAGTCGCTCTCGCACCTTTCTTTCGGGATGGTTTCCGCAAAAACTATCTGATCGCATCGGTGGATTTACTGCGAACACGGCAGTCCACGGTGGCGAGCGCGCTTTTATTGCTACTGGTATCTATCGTGAGGTATTGCCTATAGATGTCTATCCGGATTTCCTCATTAAGAGCATTTTGGCCGAAGATATTCCTGAAATGGAAGGCTTAGGCATTTACGAACTAGCCGAAGAGGACGTTGCTCTTTGTGAATATATCTGTCCGTCAAAGATTCACTGGCAGGAGATCCTGCGCCGTGGTCTTGACTTAATCCAGAGCGAAACGTGACGGTGGTGACGTGTGGCTAAGCACAGGCTGATGAACCCATTCGATAAACTTATTGAGAAAGTAGAGCCCTACTTCGAAAAGGGCGGCAAGTTGCACCGCTTCTACTACGCCTTCGACATGGCAAAGTCGATGAACTTCTCCTTGCCAACTCGTACCCAAGGCGGGGTGCATATTAGGGATGGGATTGATGCGCGACGGATGATGTTTACCGTCGTTATTGCCTTGATCCCTCCGCTTTTGTTTGGCATTTATAACGTCGGCTATCAGAGTCTTCAGGGGATAGGTGCTGATCCTTCCTATGTTCCCCCTTGGCTTGCTGGATGGATGCGAGCAGGGGAATTTGTAGCGGTCCGGGCGTTAGTCGTGGGATTTCTCAAGATGTTACCGATTATTGCGGTTACGTATGTAGTTGGTGGTGTATGGGAAATGCTGTTCGCTCTCGTACGTAAACATGAGGTAAGTGAGGGTTTTCTCGTAACTGGATTGTTAGTGGCGTTGATTGTCCCTCCAACTATCCCTCTATGGCAGCTTGCTATTGCTACTTCATTCGGCGTGGTGATTGGCAAGGAGATCTTCGGCGGAACAGGGATGAACATCTTTAATCCTGCGCTGGTGATACGTGCCTTCTTGTTCTTTGCTTACCCGGTACAGATTTCTGGTGATTTAGTCTGGGTAGCGGCTGATGGTTTTACGGCAGCTACTCCGCTGGCTGTTATAGCTGAAGGGGCTCAGAGCACGTCGGACGTGGTAGCTGAGCTTGGCGCTTCCGGATTTACGTGGTGGAATATGTTTGTAGGCTCGATCCCTGGAAGCGTCGGAGAGACCTCCACGATAGCTATTATTCTGGGAGCGATAGTCTTGGTTGTTACCGGAGTAGGAAGTTGGCGTGTGATGCTTTCCATGTTGCTTGGCGGAATAGCGATGGCAGTGCTACTGAACCTAGTGGCTCCGAGCCCGGCAAGCTTTGCCGCGCTGCCTCCGCACTACCATCTGGTGATGGGTGGGTTTGCATTTGGCTTGGTCTATATGGCTACCGACCCAGTTTCAGCTTCTGCTACCAATAGTGGAAAATTGATCTACGGTGCTATTGTTGGTGCATTGTCAATTTTGGTTCGGACGGTTAACCCAGCCTTCCCGGAAGGGGTGATGCTGGCGATACTGTTTATGAACATGTTTGCGCCTCTCATCGACCACTATGTAGTTAAGGCAAATATGAAGCGGAGGCTCGCGCGTGCAGCATAGCAGGCCTTATAGCATTTTCTTTGTGTTGGCTATCACTGTCGTTTTTGGGTTGCTCCTGTCTTTAGCTTACAGTGCTTTACGTGACAGGCAACAATTTAATGCCGAAGTTAATGTTAAGCGAAACATTCTGATTGCGGTGGGACTGCTCGACCGTAGTGCTGATGTCGACCTTAATGAGATTGATAACATTTACAATATCTCGATTAAGAGCTTTGCGGTGGACCGTTACGGAGATATCGCTGAAGGCGTAGAAGGCGCATCCTTGGACCTAGAGGCTGTGCTGGAAAATCCTGATCCCAGTCAACATCTATATCCGGTTTTTGTCGTTGCATCTGGAGATGAGCCGCCAAGTGTCTACGCGATTCCTGTTTTCGGTAAGGGTCTCTGGTCGACACTTTACGGCTACCTTGCGTTGGAATCTGACCTTGAGACGGTTCGCGGCATGACTTTTTATGAGCATAAAGAGACTCCAGGGCTCGGTGCAGAAATTGAGCAGGCATGGTTTCAAAACAACTTTATTGGCAAGAAGATTTATGATGGGTCTGGTCGCCTGCGTACAATTCAGGTCGTCAAGGGACTAGTAGAGGACCGGATCGCGACGGAGGATCAGCAGTACTACGTTGATGGTATTAGCGGAGCGACTATAACCGGTCGTGGGGTGAGCAACTTACTGGAAACTAAAGTGGCCTTATATGAACCCTTTTTTCGACGTGTGCGTGCTGAACGATGAAGGGCTGGCCAATGAGAGGAGGTATCGATGGCTGACGCTGCTGTCGTACGAGAGACGTCAAAGGTCGAACGTGAATCGCTATTCTCGGTAAAAAACCGCAAAGTATTCCGTGACCCGTTGGTAGATAACAATCCAATTGCAACGCAGGTTTTAGGTATTTGTTCTGCGTTGGCTGTCACAACCCAGGTGAAGCCGTCAGTAGTGATGGGTATCGCAGTTACCGTGGTGGTGATTGCCTCTAATTTGATTATATCTTTATTGCGTAAACTAATACCAAGTAATGTTCGTATTATTGTTGAAATGACAGTCGTCGCTTCCTTAGTGATTCTCGTTGATCAATTACTGCAGGCCTACGCATATAATATGTCACGTCAGCTTTCGGTATTCGTGGGGCTGATCATCACTAACTGTATTGTTATGGGCCGACTGGAAGCGTTTGCGATGGCAAATAAACCAGGTCCGGCCTTCATGGACGGACTGGGCAACGGTCTTGGCTATGCTGCGGTGATCGTTATCGTTGCTTTTTTCCGTGAGCTTTTTGGTGCTGGCAACATCTATGGCGTGCAGATTGTTCCGCAGGCTCTGTACGAATCAGGATTTGTAAATAACGGATTAATGGCATTGCCGCCGGGGGCTTTCTTCCTATTAGGTCTATTGATCTGGGTTCAGCGGTTGATTTCCAAAGATTCGGTAGAGGATTAGGTAAAGCAAAGGAGCTCGTATGGAACTGATTAATCTAGCCGTCCGGGCTATCTTCATAGAGAATATCCTGCTGGCGTTCTTTTTGGGCATGTGCTCGTTTTTGGCTGTATCTAAACAGGTGAAAACGGCGATTGGATTGGGCTTTGCAGTAATCTTCGTGCTCGGAATTACCGCGCCAATCAACTGGGCTGCACACGAGTTTCTCCTGAAAGAAGCGTCACTAGCTTGGATAAGCCCTCAGATGGCTGATGTTGATCTCAGCTTCTTGAATTTTGTTGCTTTTATCGCGGTTATTGCTGTCATGGTGCAGCTCGTGGAAATGGTCATCGAAAAAACCTCGACTACTTTGTATACAGCGCTTGGAATTTACTTGCCTTTGATAACGGTTAACTGTGCTATTTTAGGCGGTTCGCTATTTCTGGTAGAGCGCAATTACACTTTTCTGGAATCTACGGTGTTCGGGCTGGGTTCAGGGATTGGCTGGATGCTGGCAATCGTCGCTATGGCAGCGATTAGGGAGAAAATTCGCTATTCAAATGTACCTCGCGCTTTACGTGGGCTCGGCATTACTATGTTGTTAACTGGATTGATGTCTGTAGCATTCATGAGCTTTTCGGGCATCACTCTTTAGCAAGCGGGAGAAGGAAGATATCCTAGGAGGAGAGTCGTGGCAGTCGTCATTAGCAGCGTAATTGTATTTCCGATCGTTATAGTCGCTTTGACCTTGGCGCTCATGGCGGCAGAGACTCGCCTGAAGCCGCGTGGAAAGATAAAAATTACCATCAACGGCGATCCAGACAAGGCGATCGAAGCAGATGCGGGCGGGACACTGCTGAATACATTGTCGAACGCCGGAGTGCTTCTGCCGTCAGCATGCGGCGGTGGCGGTACCTGTGGAGTGTGTAAGTGTCAGGTGACTGCCGGCGGCGGTGATATCCTGCCAACCGAGCAGTCGCACATCAATTTTCGTGAAGCTAAGAAAGACTGGCGGCTTTCGTGTCAGGTAAAGGTACGAGAAGACATGGAGATCCGGGTGCCGGACGAGGTGTTCTCCAACGAAAGTGTTGCTACCTACATTCGTGAGTTTACTCTCAAATTGCCGGAAGGTGAGAATCTCAACTTCCACTCGGGTGGCTATATCCAGATTGAGGTGCCGCCTTTTGAAGCTGACTTCAAGGACTTCGGTATTGAAGGGGCATATATAGAGGAATGGGAGCAGCTGGGTGTTCTGGACTTACAAACGAAAGGAGTAGAGTTGGTGTCAAGGGCGTACTCGATGGCTAACCATCCAGCGGAAGGGAATGTCGTTATGTTGAATATACGCATTGCGACACCGCCGGTGGACCGCGAACGTCGCCAATTTATGGATCTAATGCCTGGTATTGCATCAAGTTATGTGTATAGCAGGAAAGTAGGCGATAAGGTCACTATCTCTGGTCCTTATGGCGAGTTCTTTATGCAAGATACTGAACGCGAGATGTGTTACATCGGGGGGGGCGCTGGTATGGCACCTCTGCGCTCGCACATCTTTCATCTGTTTCATACACTGAAGACTGGTCGTAAAGTTAGCTATTGGTACGGAGCTCGTTCACGCCGTGAAATCTTCTATGAGGACCACTTTCGCAAGATTGAACAGGAGTTTCCTAATTTCAGCTTCCATATTGCATTGTCTGATCCACTGCCTGAGGACAATTGGGATGGTCCAGTTGGTTTCATTCATCAGGTGGTGTTAGGAAACTATCTGGCTGATCATGAAGCTCCAGAAGACGTGGAATACTATCTATGTGGACCGCCACTAATGCTTAATGCAGTGAAAACGATGTTGGACGACTTGGGCGTTGAGCCGGAGATGATCCGCTTCGACGAATTTTGATAAGCTGAAAAGATCGCTCGTATAACTGGTTTTACGATGCTTACTAGAATCTACGCTGCGCTTCGTACAGACCTTAAGGCGACTAGGGAAGAGGTAGATCGGCAAATTAGGTTAATAGTTGCAGGTAGGGAGGGGCTTCTTGGTCAATATGATCGGCTGCGTGCCTTAATTGAACAGATCCGTACGGTGCGCGGAAAGCTTTTGCGGCCTGTGTTGGTGTTGCTGGCTGCTCGTTCAGCAGGTGCTTCTGACGTTCCGGAGGCTGCAATCCGGCTAGCTGCGGCGACCGAGCTCTTGCATGCTGCTTCTCTGATACATGATGACATAATCGATTGTTCAGAAGTCCGGCGCGAGAAAGTGTCAGTGCATAAACAATTTGGTACTCAGATGGCCGTGTTGATTGGAGATGTTCTGTATGCTCAGTTTTTTACGATCATCGCTAGACTTCCCGTAGCTGATAATGTACGGGTAGCGCTATTTGATCGATTCTGCGACGTGACTCGTGGAATGTGTTTAGGTGAGATGGTGCAGCAGGCTGCCCTGAACGGTGAGATCCCTGCGCGTGAACGTCTTTATCAAGACGTGATCGATTCCAAGACTGCCGGGTTGATGTCAGGCTGTTGCTTTAGCGGTGCGCTAGTCGCGGGGGCTAGCGCGGAGCGGGCCGCTGCGTACGCTCGTTTTGGAAGGGCTTTTGGAATCGCGTTCCAGCTTATAGATGATTACCTAGACGGCGATTCGTTTTACGGAGAGAGGTCTAGGTTGCCCGACCGAGCATCGGCTACTGCCGAGGAGGCTCGTGCTGAATTAGATCAGTTCGAACCAGGAACCGCCACTGAACAGCTTGCGTCTTTGCTGCGTTACACTCTTGCGCGGCCGACCTACGAAGCTGTGGCATGACGCTTTCTTAGCAGCGGAGCAGGCTCCCAAGGTTTATAACTTCTTCTTTGGAGCAGGGCCCTGCTTCAGGTAACAGCCGTCTTTCCTGCATGTGATTGACGGATAGGCTGTCGGATTATGTATATCATGAGGAGCAGTCCGCTGATGCTCGTTTTCTCAGAATGGACTATTTTTGAAAAAGAAGTTGATTTCTGTGGCGGCATTCTCGAGCGAATCTGAGCCGTGGGTGGAGTTGTGTTCGATTGAGCTGCCAAACCGAGCGCGAACGGTTCCAGGAGCTGCTTCCTCGGGATTGGTAGATCCCATTAGCTTTCGCCAGGAAACCACGGCGTCGGTACGCTCTATAGTGGCCAGGACAACCGGACCGGAGGTCATGAATTCGACCAGACTATCGTAAAATGTTTTTTCAGCGTGTACTGCATAGAAGGAGCGAGCCTGGTCCGCTGTTAATCTACTCATGCGTAATGCTCTTAGAATGAATCCATCGTGTTCAATCATTTGTAATATTTCGCCAGTGTGGCCAGCAGCAACTGCATCAGGCTTGATGATCGCTAGGGTTTGCTCGGTAGTCATGCTATTGTCATTCATTGCTTACTAGCTTACTACGCTTGAGTGATAGGGAGAAGACGATCCGACATTTTCGTGGGATCCGTGTTATTATGCATACAATGATGTAGGAATATTGCTCCGTAGTTCATTTCTGCGGTTGGCATGGTTCTTGATAGGTAAATAAAAGGATAGGAGGGTTCATGAAGGAACTCAATACAGCTGCCGACGTTTTGGCACTCATTCAAGAAGAAAAAGTGGAGGTCGTTGATCTCCGCTTCATCGATTTTCCCGGCGTTTGGCAGCATTTTTCACTTCCTGCTCACGCGCTCGACGAGGAAGACTTCGCGGTCGGAGTGGGATTTGATGGCTCCAGCATTCGCGGATGGCAGACTATCAATGAGTCTGACATGCTGGTCATGCCGGATCCAACGACCGGATTTATTGACCCGTTTATGGCACGCAAGACTCTAGTGATGATCTGCGACATTCGTGATCCGATTACGGACGAGGACTACACGCGGGATCCGCGTCATATTGCGCGAAAGGCGGAGGCGTTTCTGCGAGATAGCGGTATTGGAGATACGGCGTTCATCGGGCCGGAGGCGGAGTTCTTTGTGTTCGACGACGTTCGTTTTGATCAGAATGAGCACTCGGGTTTCTATTTTATAGACTCCGATGAAGGTCGTTGGAACTCGGGCAGTGACGAGCGGCCGAACCTGGGTTACAAGCCGCGTTACAAAGAAGGATATTTTCCGGTACCTCCCACGGACTCGATGCAGGATCTTCGAAGCGAGATGATGCTGATTTTGGAGGAGATTGGTGTGCCGGTAGAGGCTCAGCACCATGAGGTTGCGACCGGCGGTCAGGGAGAGATCGATATGCGGTTTGCTCCGATGGTTCAGATGGCTGACCGTATGTTGAAGTACAAATATGTGGTCAAGAACACCGCGCGGCGATATAACAAGACGGCAACTTTTATGCCGAAGCCTATTTTCAACGATAACGGCACAGGAATGCATACTCACCTATCGATTTGGAAGGGAGGGGCGAATATGTTCGCTGGCGATGGCTATGCTGGTATGTCAGAAACGGCTTTGCATGCTATCGGAGGTATATTGAGGCACGCGCCCGCACTTTTGGCTTTTACGAACCCATCAACCAACAGCTACAAGCGGTTGGTCCCGGGTTTCGAGGCACCTGTGAACCTCGCTTATTCGCGACGTAACCGTAGCGCGGCAGTACGTATTCCAATGTACTTTTCGTCTCCAAAGGCAAAGCGCGCTGAGTTCCGCTGTCCGGACCCCACCTGTAACCCGTATCTAGCATTCTCTGCGTTATTGATGGCTGCGGTCGATGGAATACAAACAAAAGCAGATCCTGGTGATCCGTTGGATCGCGATCTATATGAGCTTCCGCCGGAGGAGTTGGCTAAGGTGCCTACTACGCCGGGATCTCTCAGAGAAGCCTTGTCAGAGTTATCTAAGGATCATGATTTCCTGACGAAGGGTGATGTTTTTACTCAGGATGTAATTGAGACTTGGATTGAATACAAGCTCGAGAACGAGGTTCAGGAGGTTGATCTTCGTCCCCATCCGCACGAGTTTTCTTTGTATTACGATATCTGAGCGCCACGTTTCGTAGAGAGCATAGAATGCCCTCGTATTCCACACGCTTTCGGCGTAACGATGGTTCTGGAATCAGGGGTAGGCTGTGGTTCAGAGGCAGGTCAGTAATAGTTGTTCTGAGGACCGAGTAGATTGCTTATTCTGAGGAAATAGGATGGTCCAGTGAGTGGTGTCCTGACGCGCTTACCGGGCCAGCTATGGATATCTCAAGGTTCATAGTTGGTTTGGTCATTCTGCTGCGGGATAGTTAGTTCAAGGATTCCTTCTAATGAGTCTTCTCGGTAATCGGTCACTGCTTCTGCTCTTTGTCCGTCAGAGCCTATATGGACGTCCTATAGTAAGGCTATTATGAAAATATTGTCGTCGCCGATCGAAATGTTCCGGGAAAAAGAATTGTTGCGTCGATAGAGCAGGAGAGAAAGGTTTTTACAGTGACTTCTATGCGGGTTTTATTTTTTCCCTACTACCTGCGAATGGTCTAATAACCCGTGCCCAACATTTCCTAATTCTACGATTCAGATTCTTTACACCTAAGATGATTGAGGGGATTGTCGTTAGCTATGCGACATTAATCAGTCGTCCTGTCTGAATAGTTAGTATTCTTTGACTGTAAGTAGTTGTGGTTTTGCTCTTGCACTTATGTACGAAAACGGGCTGGGTCAATGAAGTATTTACGCACCCGTAGCCCCATGATTCTTTCGCTGGTACCAAGACGACGTCCAGCTGCGGCTACATTCCCTTTTGCCCATTTTAGTGCCTCTTCGATCAATTCACGCTCGACCTGTCCAATCATCGATTTCAGCGTACCGCGGGGACCAGTCCCGGTAGCGTCTGCGGTCTGTAGGCTGGGTGGTAGATGGTGTCCATGGATAACCTGATCGCTAGATAGTAACGCTGCTCGCTCGATGCAATTTTCAAGTTCTCGTACGTTGCCGGGCCAGTGGTAACTGGTCAACATGTCAATAGCAGGAGTAGAAATGCGTCGCAAGTCGTAGTGTTCTACAAAATGGTCGGCAAGCTGAATAATATCGCTTTTTCGCTCTCTAAGCGGTGGGATGTGCACTGGAAATACTGCAAGCCGATAGTACAGGTCATTGCGGAACAGATTCTGGTCAAGGAGTTCCTCCAGGTTTCGGTTAGTGGCAGCGATGACGCGTACGTCGCAACGAATGGTAGAAATGCCGCCGACTCGCTCGAATTCTCGTTCCTGCAGGACGCGTAGCAGTTTTACTTGAACGTGTAAGGAAAGGTCACCTATTTCGTCTAAGAAGATCGTCCCACCAGCAGCCAGCTCAAAGCGACCTTTACGCGAGGCGACTGCACCTGTGAAAGCACCTCGTTCGTGTCCGAACAGCTCGCTTTCGATTACTGATTCCGGCAGTGCCGCGCAGTTTACCTTGACGAATGGTCGTTCGGAGCGTGGGCTGTTGTAGTGGATAGCATGAGCGACAAGGTCTTTACCGGTACCGGTTTCGCCACGTAAGAGTACCGTCGCTTCGCTCCTCGATACCTGTTCAATTAGTCGATAGACGGTCTGCATGCCCACCGAGTTGCCAATGATATTAGCTGGCCGGAAGCGAGATTTGAGCTCCCCGCGTAGACGGTCATTCTCGGCTGCAAGGCGTTGGCGCTGTTCTTCAGCAGCTTGCCGTAGCTTAACCGCCTGCGCGATCATCGAGGCGACTATGGACAACAGACGTATAACATCTTCCGATGCTACCGGATCAGGTAGCCGACCGGTTGCGAGTGCTCCTACCACCTGATTACCAAGCTTGATGGGCACGCACGTAAATGACTCGTCAGCTGCCTGATCGGAGTTGATAGCGCCAGTTCTATTCAGGAACGATGGCTCATTCGCCACATTGGGTACCAACACCGGTTGGCCGCTCTCGATGACACGACCAATGATGCCCTCACCGATTCTATAGCGTCCGCGCTCACGCTGAGGCTCTGAGAGTCCCAATGCCGCCTCGATAGATATTTCGCCAGTCTCACGATTAAGTAGACTGAGAACACCAATGCGTACTCCTAGTCGCTCTTTCAGCGCCTCAAGTACCGGTCCGACTACCTCCCGAAGATCCAGGCTTTCATCAAGGATACGGCTGATCTGAAATAGTAGGCTCAATTCTTGGACGTTACTGTGTACGCCTGGTTGCGTGTCGGTCATGGCTTTCCTACAACGTATGCTTCCAGGGAATCCTGTCAAGCACCTCCTGGGTTTTTGTCAAATAAATCCTTCTATGAGAATCGTTGACCCGATTAAACCGGGTCCGTATTCTTTCCTCTGGTGTCTGCTAATTCTTCGTTACATCCGCTAGCTGAAACTCTTAACAGTATCCTCGCTCCTACGGCGATAGGGCGATCTCTGTCATCCTTAGGGTCTCGTTTGTACTTTCCGAAGGGGGTCGTGGCACAATCAGCCGAGGCATCGGAACATGCCGATCGGTTCAACGCCACAGTTGGACTGGCTACGATAAATGATCAACCTATGCACCTTCCGGCAATCGCTGAACGGGTGCCAAGCCTTACCGCCGAGGAAGCTTTTTCTTACGCGCCAACAGCTGGCCTGTCCGCGCTTCGTGATCGCTGGGCAAATGAGCTGCGTGCTAAGAGTCCGTCCTTGTCATCCGAAGTTTCACTACCTGTGGTGACTGCTGGTCTAACTGCTGGAATTTCGATGGCTGCTGACTTGTTTGTGGAAGATGGGGATCCGGTGCTATTACCAGACCTGGTCTGGGGGAACTACCGACTAATCATGGGTGAGCGGCGTGGTGCGGTGGTGACAAGCTATCCATTTTTTAACCTCGAATCTAGTTCGATGAACTTAGATGGGCTTGGCCAGGCTCTATCAAAGTACGGCCCTGGATCAAAGGTCGTGTTGATGTTCAATTTTCCCCACAACCCCACAGGCTATTCACCGAGCATTAAGGAAGCTGAGCGACTGATAGCGGTACTGGTAACTGCAGCCGAGCGTGGTCTCAATATGGTCGTGCTAGTGGATGACGCATACCACGGATTGTTCTATGAAGAGGAAACGCTTAAAGAATCGCTATTTGCTCAGCTTGCTGATCTGCACCCACGTCTGTTAGCGATCAAAGTGGATGGTCCCACGAAGGAGGAGTACGTCTGGGGGTTCCGAATCGGATTTGTTACTATTGGTGCCGCTGGCTTGAATGGAGACCACTACTCGGCGTTTGAGCAGAAGGCGATGGCGGCGATCCGTTCCACAGTGTCCAGCGCCAACCGAATGGCTCAGCATCTTGTCTTATCTGCTCTGAATCACCCAGATCACGTCAAGCAGCGCT
>CAZTZA010000025.1:23953-27794 GCA_964618015.1 uncultured Spirochaetaceae bacterium
CACGTGCTAGAGCAGCGATCGAGCGAAGCTATCCGGCCGTTGCCGTTCAACTCCGGCTATTTCATGTGTTTTTACCTGCCGGATGGGGTGGCTGAGGAAGTTCGCCGATATCTTTTGTTTAAAAAAGGAATTGGAACTGTATCTGTTGATGATAGCCACCTGCGAGTAGCATTTGCAGGGGTAGATGCAGAAAACCTCCCGGACCTTTATAAGGAGATCTATGCAGCTGCTGAACTGTGCGTGCAGACGGGTAACGTGCTCGGTGGGGGCCTTGTGAGAACGATCAGCACATCATATTTATTTTCGATAGGTATCGACAAATACTGAACTAATGACTCTGGTCACCTAAGGTCTGGCAAGGGCCATCGGCGGCGAGTCTGGACCGTAGAGTTGGGCTAAACTCGGGCCTGCTGATGGACGAGATCAACCCTGATCCTCGGAAGGGACGGTTGGTCGTGGCATCATCTGTCGCATAACGGATCCTTAGCAATCTACGTTGACACTGAGAAATATCATTGTTAGCCTGAAGGACATAAGATATTTCAGCCGGGCAGACCTTTGCTTTAGGCTTCGGGAGGCCCGATGGCTACTGTTGAGCTCCAAAACTTGTCCAAAATCTATGAAGGTGGCGTGAAGGCGGTTGACAATGACAACATCAGCGTCCAGGACAAAGAATTTCTCGTATTTGTTGGTCATTCTGGCTGTGGTAAGACGACAACGTTACGCTGCATTGCCGGTCTGGAGGAGATAACTGAAGGCGATCTGTCGATAGATGGCCAGCGCATGAATGACGTGGCTCCTAAGGATCGCGACATAGCTATGGTATTTCAGAACTATGCGCTTTATCCCCACATGTCTGTGTACGAAAACATGGCTTTCGGTTTGAAAATTAGAAAGTATCCACGCAGTGAGATAGAATCACGCGTGCGGGATGCAGCCCAGGTGCTCGATATTGAGGAGCTACTGGAGCGCAAACCTAAGGCGCTTTCTGGTGGTCAACGTCAGCGCGTGGCAGTTGGCCGTGCTATCGTACGCAAACCGAAAGTGTTCTTGTTCGACGAGCCGCTATCTAATCTAGATGCTAAACTGCGCGTTCAAATGCGCGCTGAGCTAGCCTCACTTCATACTCGTTTGCAGGCGACTATGGTCTACGTAACTCACGACCAAGTAGAGGCGATGACTATGGGAGACCGCATTGTGGTAATGCGCGACGGCGTTATCCAGCAGATTGGTACACCGCTATCTCTCTATAATACGCCGGTTAACCGATTCGTTGCTGGGTTTATTGGATCACCGCCGATGAACATTATGAAGGTCAGTCTTCAGGACGAAGGTGGTCGACTGGTCGTCGCTGAGGGCGGAATGCAGCTTGATGTCGCTCCTGCTCACCAGGACAGTCTACGTTCTCACATCGGACGTGAAGTACTGCTCGGTATACGGCCAGAGGACCTTACTGATGGTGGTGACACGAGTGGCCCTTCGATTACGGCTTCAGTAGATGTCGTTGAGCCGCTCGGTGCGGAAACTCACATCTATCTGAGCACTGAATCTAACCAGTTCATCGCGAAGGTGGCACCAGACATCGACGTGCGCGTTGGTACGGACATCACGCTGAAAGCGAACATGGAGAGGGTTCACTATTTCGACACTGAGACTGAAGCGTCCCTGACCCAGGCAGTCACTGCCGCTGTTTAGAGTAGGTAAGCAACCGACTCCATGACAAAGAGCCGCCGAACGGTGAAGAGATGGAGCCGCCTTGCGGTTGTTGCTGCTATGCCGTTGGTGCTTGCTGTTTGCTACACACCACCTGTTGCAGTCGACCAGCTCCTGCAACCAGGATCCGTGCTTTCGTTTAGGCCATCGGCGGCACCAGGTGAAATGGAACCCGTTTTACCTTCGCCGCCTTCAGTGGTTGCTGGGCAGATGGTTTTGCTGCATGAGCCCGCTTCTGAGGCAGACCTTGTTTTTGTTGACAGAAGCTCAACAGCAGTTCCAGCTGGGTCTGAGCCAGAGGCACCGTCATGGCCGTCAACGGAATTAACGCACCAGGCGTTGCCGGGGTTGCCGGTAACGCCGGAGGCTGGTCTGCCGGTTGTAGCGACAGAGCCGAGTGCGGCTGCATCACCAGAAGTAGAAGCTGTTCAGAATGAGAAACCGGTCGAGTTAAAGTTGGCTGGTCCGGATAGTCTAATTGCGACAGAGCCGAGTGCGCCGCCTGCACCAAAGGTAGCAATTGCCTATCCTATGTCATTGGGTGAACCAGAGAAAGCGAGCGTCACTGGGCCGCTACTGCTTCGGTCACCGACTGAGGCTGACTTCAACGCGGTTCGCATACTAATTGTTCGGGCCGAAGAGGTTGATGCCAATTTCTATGACCCAGAGAATTTGCAGAAAGCACGTAGCACGCTGCGAACTGCAGAGCGGATTCGTAGTATCGATCCGGGGGGAGCTCATATAGCATTGCGCGAAGCTGCCATGCGGGCACGTACGGCGTTTGAGAACTCGGTACGACTTGCGGCGGAAAGGTTGCGTTTACTTTTGGCAGACCGTATCGAGGAACTGCGAGAGATTCAGGCTGATAAATGGCTGCCGCTGCAATTTTCGGCGTTGATCACTGATGTGGAGATAGCTGAGAGTTTGTTTAAAGCCGATGATGTGTTTGGTGCTTATCGGCTTGCACTTGGCACGGCTCGGGCTATGGCGGTTCTGCGCGACTCGCTGATCAACCGACTTAATTCAGTTTACGAAGCTCGTGCAGAAACGGAGAGATATTTAGACGAAGTGCAGAAGGTTGATGCGCAGCGATGGGCAGCCGAAGAGCTAAAAAAACTCAACTCCCTCTATTTACTTGGGTTGGAAGCGATGCAGGACTATCGTCTGGCTGATGCCGAAGAGGCATTTGGCTCTGCCGTTGAGCTAGGCAAGATGCTGATGCGATTATCTATTGAACGCAGAGACACTACGGAAATGGAACGCTCGGCTGGGCTATTGATTGCGGTAAGAGAGGAGATTGAAGCAGCTTCACAACTTAATGTAGTGACTGATATCGGTGATTGGATAAAACCAGACAGGTGGGCTGGGGTAGAGGTGCTAGATGCTTTGCGCGGTGATGTGGAGCAGCGCGATGCAGTGCTTAGGACCCTAAATTTTGAGGACACAGGCGCGTTACGACGGGCTCAAGCACTTTGGGTTGAGGGGGTGATAGAGCATGATATGCGTAATTTCGGCCAGGCTATTGAGCTCTTTCTGGCAGCGCGTCGATACGTAGAAGTTTATAAATTATATGCAGTTAAGACTGTCTACACTGTCCGACTAATTCCAGAACGTCGTGATTGTCTCTGGCGTATAGCTGAATACGATTTTATATATGACGATCCGTTCCTGTGGCCGAAGATCTGGCGACGCAATCGCGAGCTGATTCAAAACCCTGATCTGATCCATCCCGGCTGGCAACTGATCATCCCGGCACTCTGAGAAATTCCGGATCCGCCAAGCTCTGCTTGGTGCTAACCGAGCCTACGTTGAAGCGCGCGGCTACGTTGGCCCGTGCGAACTTGGCACACATCGACATGGTCGAACTGCGTGTTGACTTTCTCCAGCAGGAGGAGCTGTCCCATCTGTGGAGATTTCCGCAGATGATTGATAAGCCAGCGATTTTGACGATCCGTCGGGTAGCCGAAGGAGGGAAATTTAGAGGAACAGAGTCAGAACGGCGACGTCTGCTTGATGCTCTCTCGAGTGGATATCGCTACGTCGACCTGGAGTCTGATGTCGACAGATCGTTCGACGAACGGGTTCCAGTGGATGTGCGCGTGATCCGTTCTATGCATGACGCTCTTCC
>CAZTZA010000026.1:0-2524 GCA_964618015.1 uncultured Spirochaetaceae bacterium
CACCTAAAGCCACGGGCACAGCTCGATAGGCGCTGGCCATCGGTGAAGAATCGTAGCCTTGGCTGGAATCAGCAACCCAGACTTGGCCCTGGGCATGCAGCGTCAGATTAGTCTCGGTTGCCCAAAAAGCCGTGAATAAAGCCTCCACGCGGAGCTGATTCTCCTGCTCAAGAATCGCCCCTACTGCTCGTCCAGGTATTGTCGGCTCAGAACGGTCCATCTTCATGATGATATGTCCGTCCTCGGTTACCAGGTTGATGGAAATACGAATCTCGAGCGGCCGTGTCCTGAATTCTGAGGTCAGTCCAAGCCCGGCGTCAGATTCACCTTCGTTGGTCTGAGCAAAAGCTACACCCACGCTAAATAGGAGAAGAAAGACGACGGGCACAGAAACCCAAAATCTACGGGGTTGTAGGCTGTAACTCAATTTCATGCCATATGCTTGGTACTCCCACCATTCGATAACGAACTGGCGGAAGCTGTATCTTCAGTGTCACTTCTGGGTCGTCCACAAAAAGCGGCGGAAACGCCACCGACGACAACTCAGTCTCATGTAGGATTACCGGAGCCGAAAGCGACCGAAACCGGCCACTGCCACTATCCGGGAGCACAAGCTCCAACACTTTTTTCTCTGACTTGGGAACATCTTTTTCCGGAGGTTTGCTGGATCCTATGAAAGTATCAGCCAGACTCATTGTGACTGGTTGCAACATGACCGGCTCGACCGAAACGTGATCTCCAAGCACTCCCTTCCCGAATGCCATCGAGAAGACAACGGCAAGCGTTACCACTGCCGTCGCAGCCGCTATCGGCAGCCGTAAAGACCACCGTCTCCATACCGATGACACTCCCGTCTGTCCGGCCACTCGGCGCCAGATCCGCATCGCCACTTCTTCAACATCGGGCTCGTCGCATTCCAATAGTCGATGAGAGATTCGTTGATAGCGGCGCAGGCGAGCACGACAATCCTCACAGCTATCCACATGGTGTTCGACCCACTCTGATCTACTCACTGGCAGATCATGGTCAAGAAATCTTGAGAGTAGGAGATCGTCAGGGCACATGAAGATTACTCGGATCGAGAATGTTAGCTAACTTCTGACGGGCTCGGAAAACACGAACCTTTACGTTACTCTCGCTGATGCGCATGACCTCCGCTATTTCCCGATAGCTCAGACCACCATATTCGCGCATCACGAGTGCTGTCCGTAGATTAATAGGCAGCTTCCCGAGAGCATCCTGGACGGCCGAACGAGTTTCAGACTGCAACACTTCGCTATCAGCCAATTCATCCGAAGCCAATTGGGGCCCTCGGATGATCTCACGATTTGCGCGCAGCTCACGTTTCTTACGTTTCTCCACGTTGAGCGAGAGATTACGAACCACACGAAGCATCCAGTACTTAGTCTGATCGAGATTCGGCAACGGACCTGAACGCCGAAGGTAACGTATAAACGCCTCCTGGCAGATGTCCTCGGCCAACCCTTGGTCAAGACAGATCCGATACGCAACCCGGAATAAGATTGGAAATAGTCCTCGGTAGATTTGCTCAAAGTCACGGCCCGTTACACCGTTAGAGAACAACATCAACGGCCTCTAGTTACAACTTCGGTGAGTTTTTTGCTTTAGCAGCGTAGCGCCAGCGCACGCCATCAGGACGATCTTCTATCAAAACACCATGCTCTGACAGCTCTTCACGAATCCGATCAGCAGCAGCAAAATCTCGGTTCTCCCGCGCTATCGTGCGTTGTTCGATCAACACAAGGAAATCCGAGGGAAGCTCCGCTGGTCCCATGGCCGCCTGCTCGATTCCAACAGCGAGAATACGGTCCATGCGCTTAAGTACATCCAGCTTTGAGGCAGCTCCTATACGTGTATCCTTAACTAGCTGCCATAGGGTCGCGAGACAGCGTGGCATGTGCAAGTCGTCACGGGAGTGTCGGCGGAACTCCTGCCACGCTTGCTCCGCCAGATCTTCCGGGCCGGGATGCTCAGCACCGGCAGATAACTCAGCCAGCTCAACTACGCGGTCAAGAAGACGTTGACGAGCGGCTCGTGCGCCGACCATCCCCTCCGCTGAGAACGTATGTTGATCGCGATAGTGCGCTCCTAAAAAGAAATAGCGATAATCCAGGGGTTCGAATCCTTGGTCTACAAGCTGAGTCAGCGTCGCCAGATTTCCCCCGGACTTCGCCATGCGAGCCCCGTCAATCACCAAAAACTCTCCGTGCACCCAATACCGCACGGACGGCATGCCGGTGGCGCCGTCAGACTGGGCAATCTCATTTGTATGGTGAACAGGAATATGATCGATACCACCGCAATGAATGTCAAACTGCTCTCCTAGATATCGCATTGACATCGCGCTGCACTCGATATGCCAACCAGGATAACCACGGCCCCAGGGAGAATCCCAGAGCATCGCCTGGCGCTCGAATTTTGACTTAGTAAACCAAAGCCCAAAATCGTGCGGCCTCCGCTTGTTAGCATCTACTTGGACACGTGCCCCGGCCTGCAGCTCCTC
>CAZTZA010000026.1:2534-6221 GCA_964618015.1 uncultured Spirochaetaceae bacterium
CAGATCGAGTCCCGCCATCTGGCCATACTCCGAAAATGTTGAGATATCGTAAAACACATTGCCGCCAGCCTGGTAAGTGTGACCCCGCTCCGTCAGACGCTCAACTAGTGCAATCATCTCTGGAATGTGCTCGGTAGCTTTGCATACCACCGTGGGACGCATGATTCGCAGAGCTTCACAGTCTCGAAAAAACTGAACCGTGTACTGCTCAGCGATCTGCTGAACGGTGAGCCCCGAACCCCTCGCACTCTTGATCATCTTGTCTTCGCCCTCGTCACCGTCATCGGTAAGGTGCCCCACGTCAGTAACGTTCATTACATGGTTTACCTCGTAGCCACAGTCTTCCAGAGTGCGCCGCAAGACGTCCTCAAATAGATAGGTGCGCAAATTGCCTAGATGCTGATCTAGATACACTGTTGGACCGCAACAATACATACCAACACGACCGTTTGCTAAGGGAACAAAGGGCTCAGTTTTCCCTGTCAATGTATTATGGAGTAAGAGCGATGAGCCTTCGATACCTAGATTCTACTCACGCTCTGGCAGCTGGACAACAACAAAGTCATGAACGACAAAACAAACCGTTGCAGCCTATCGGAGCTATCGTACAAATTGATTCCTAATATCCTGTCATTCAGCGCCAGTTAAGTGTTCCCTAAACAGTCTACACCGAGCGCAATCGACGAGCGTGGTCAAAAAAGTCAAGAGAAATCTGCAGGATTGCTCCAGATTCTACCCGCATGGAAGTTTACCCACGCTGCTAAAAGTCTATCCCTATACGGCATATCGTAGTCATTAAATATAATATAATTCTTTATAGAGTTTATCTATTTCTCTAATGCCTACATCCTACCATACAGCCTATGTTAGGACGTATATTCTGCTATAGGCTTTCATACTGATGCCACCGTGCCACAAGGTAGATTAAGCTCAGTGAATACGCCCTCGATGAACTGGAGGGAGATTGACCGGATTCTAAGCGAACTCAACCTACCAGGAATGTTCATCCGTGATATTTCACAGCCAGAGCCATCAACGCTATACCTCTTGCTTTACCGACCTCATAATCGAGTAAGTAGCTTGGATTCTAGGCGCATTACACTGTTATGTAGCTGGTCCACTGGAACCAGTAGACTGCACAGCACCACAGACATCTTCCCAAAATCCCGGCCGCCAACACCCCGTTTTGTGACTTTCCTGCGCGCCCACGTACGCGGAAGTCGTATAATTTCTGCGTTTCAGTTCGGAACCGAACGGATTGTACGAGTCACTTGCGGAACACGCGACCGACAGCGAATCATATGGATTCGTCTATGGAGCCGCTCCTCAAACTGTATCGTCACTGATAAACACGGAATGATTCTTGAGGCGCTTATGCGGCGTCCTCAACGAGGTGAGGTTGCCGGCAGCCGTTACGATCCTTCCGTAAAAATAGATACTCGGTTTGACGCGGAGCGCTATGAACTGCGCAGCCTTTCTGCCAACAACGACTACAACACCCAGCTTGACGAGTATTACCGAACACAAAAACAAACGGAATCCGCAGAGCACGCCTTGACCGTCGCTCGCCAACGCTTCGAGCACAAGCAAACACTGCTAACTACCCGCATTTCCCGCCTAAAAAAAGCTCTTAACGATGCCGCCGACTTTGAGAGCCTGCGAATTGCTGGTCAAACAATTTTATCCAACACTCACATTTTGTCCAAATCAGATACCCAGCTGCGCCCCACAGGAAGCAGTGAATCTATCGTCCTCATTCCAGGACTAACACCTTCAGAGAATGCTGATCACTACTTTGATCGTTATCGGCGCCATAGGGCAGCCTCGTTGCACATTCAACAAAACCTGGATGACGCAGTCCAGCGCCTGCACGATTTACGTGCAGGCGGAGTTGAACCCTTCCATGTTACTGATCCCTCTGAGCTGATTCAGCCAGTACGTACCTCACCGAGTAACCCTTGGCGCAGTTACAAATCAGGCGGATGGGTCTTACACGTCGGCAAGTCAGCGACTGCCAACGATACTCTCCTTCGTTACGTTGCTGGCGGCAACGACTACTGGCTCCACTGTCGAGATCACGCTGGAGCACATGTATTCCTGATGGCCCAACGGGGAAAGAGCCCGCCCCTGGAGACGCTATTGGATGCTGCCAACCTCGCACTATTTTTCAGCAAAGCACGGCGTATCGGTCAGGCAGACATCCACTACACACAGGTAAAGAACCTCCGGCGAGCGAAGGATCGTGCTCCAGGATCGGTTATTCCAATGCGAGAGAAGAACTTATTTGTACGCTTAGACCAAAAACGACTCGATCTTCTGCTCGGTATCGATGAAACCCGTGACTATTAACAGCAATAGGCACCGAGATCACCGTGTAGCTGTATAGTAGGACAAGTGAGTGGATTGCAGCGAATCGATCTCGAACAAGAAACTCTCCTCGGAGTTCCAGCCGGGTCAAGACATAACCAATACAGCCTTGCCCAGCTGGGTGCAGTCGCACAGTCAGACGGATGGCTGATATACGACACCAATGATAAGCATCAGCCAACTATCCATACTTGGCGTTTCACAGGATATCGTCATCATCAGGAACAAGTATTTGTAGTCGGTCCGTGGACTGATGGTATCACCTTAGACGAAGCGCTGGCGGAAGCGCCTTTGCCCGAGCTCAGTCGACGCCTTCAACTATTGGCGCTTGCACTTGCTACCCTTGCTGATCAGTTCGACTTTTACGGCCCGGTGCAGGGAGACGCAGTTTTATTCACGAACGACGGCGGCCTACTCTTCTTGCCTCCACCCGTTATGCGGCGACTTAATAATGTTAAATCTCAGATGGAGCAATTAGCCAGCGTTGAACGCTACCGTCACCCACACAGAACTGGGCCAGATCAGCTTGCATTCATGTTGGGCGTTTCAGTCTACAGAGCACTCTGTGGCCGATTCCCCTTTTCAGGGGTATCCGAAGAGGAGATACACGATCAGGTCCGCGAGTTGCAAATTGTATCTCCAGCTACATTCCAACCCGAGGCACCAAGAGAGCTCTGTGAAGCAGTACTATGTTCCCTAAGACAAGACAACAGCGCTGTGCCTACTTTGACCGATTGGAAAGAACTTCTCTTCAGTCAGCCGGCAACAAAAGCCTTAACACGATTGAGGGAACCGGAGTCACAAGCACTTCAGGAAGCCAGCGCTGAGGCGGAACAAGCCCAACGCCACTTCGCACGTCGCCAATTTCTACGCCGCAACGGGCGACGACTTGTCGGCTGGGGAGCAGGCATGGCGATAGCCTTGTCAATATTGATACCAATCGTCTGGCGTGCCCTTGAACCGCCGATCACTCGCGGGCTTGAGCCGCTGGAGGTAGTAGAGCTTTTCTACAAATCAATTAACCTGCTTGACACTGAGCCGATGGAGGACGCAGTTGGCAAAGATGGAGGGCGCGTTTTAATCAATGAGACACTGCACATGTTTCTGGAATCGCGCATAGCACTGGCCAATCGTGGCGGAACCCAGATCATATCAGCTACCGAGTGGGACGAAATGGGTCGACCCGCGGACCCGCCCTTCCGAGTCTACGGTATTACCAATCTTGAACTCTACCAAGAACAAGGAGAACCAAGGCCGATATTTATTGCCGACTATATATTTGATTTTGCCTAAACCAAAATCTAAGCAAACTAATTATTT
>CAZTZA010000026.1:6231-26485 GCA_964618015.1 uncultured Spirochaetaceae bacterium
GCCGAATATCGAGAACGTCACAAGCCTGGCAAAGCCCCCCCGGTTAATAATCACCGAGCGCATATGGATGCTTTGGAACGGCAAAGACTGGACGATCGAGCGTGTGCAGTCATTAGAACGAAAACCAGTATCTACAGAGACCATTTCCGTCAATCAATTGTCCGAACACAAATAGCAGGAGCAACCAACTGAACGTTCATCGGCCTCTCAGATACGCCACAGAGCTAAACGGACTGCGGGCAACCATTATGGGGCTCGGTATTGCAGGCGGCGGCCTCGGCGCAGCCCGCTTCCTCCACTCGCAAGGAGCTCTCGTTACTGTCACGGATCTAAAAGGCTCCGACGAACTGCAGTCATCTCTGGAAGCACTTCCAGACGGAATACGTCTTGCGCTCGATGGCCACCAGATGAGCGACTTCACCGGCGCAGACTTAGTGATAAAGAACCCAGGTGTTCGACCTAACTCACCATTCCTTTCCGCAGCCAAAGAGGCGGGGGTAGAAATACAGACCGACCTCTCGCTATTCCTGGCTCGTTGTCCATCGCCGGTGTTAGCAGTTACCGGCAGTAAAGGCAAATCAACTACTGCCGCTGCCCTCGCAGCTATTCTTCAGCAGGAAGAACCTATGACCCAACTCGGAGGAAACATCGGTCGATCGCCTCTTGATTTCCTTACAGAAATCTCCGCGTACACTCCCGTAGTTTTGGAGCTCTCTTCCTGGCAACTCGCCGACCTGCGTGATAGCGCTCTACTATCACCAACGGTAGCAGTCATTACTAACCTACTGCCCGACCACCAAAATCGCTACCAGTCGATGGAAGAATATATGGCTGATAAACGCGTGATAACAGAGAGTCAACCACCGGGCAGCTGGCTAATTCTTAACCGCGACGATCCCTGGTATCACCGATTCGCCGAGGGCACAGCAGCGAATATCGCCTTGTTCTCGTCACACACAAAACCGACCGGCGACGGTGCATGGATGCAGAACGGAGTCGGCCATGTGTCGCTGAACGGTCACGAAAACGTCGCCTTTCATACCCCCGGCACCTTAGAACTCAGGAACGAAGATATCCCTGGCCCAATCAGTACTAATTTACTGGCAGCAGCAGCTGCTGCTGCTGTTTTTGGTAGCAAAACAGAATCCATCTACAGAGGATTGGACACCTTCCGGGGCCTACCCCACCGACTTGAACTTCTTGGTGAGGTAGGAGGGATCCGATTTATCAACGATTCAGCCGCCACTATTCCGGAAGCTACAGCTGCCGCGCTTGCCTCAGTGTCTTCCCCAGTCGTGCTGTTAGCCGGCGGCGCCGACAAGGAGCTCGACTTCATGCCGATGGCCTCTGCTGCTAGCAGCCTTCAACGCTGTGTGTTGCTTGCCGGCAGCGCTACTGCCAAGCTTCTCGCGACCCTTAGCGGTTCCAAGGTTATCTGCGATGGCCCTTTTGATACCATGGAAGAGGCCTTCAAAACTGCCTTATGCGTAGCCGCACCAGGAACAACGATTCTGCTCTCACCGGGATGCGCTTCATTTGGTATGTTCCTCAACGAATTTGACCGAGGAGACCACTTCCGCAAACTGGTTCGGGAGCTTGCCGAACCGCGTTGATGTTGATTGATTGAATCCGTAAGGTTGCTGTGTGTACAAAATCCTCCTGCTGCTGCACTCCTATCTGCGATGGCCACTACTGCTGCTCTTTGTCCTCCTTCTGATCCGAAGCATGATCGGCTGGGCTCGCAAGAAAGAATGGAAGCCAGGAGATATGGCGCTCCTGCGATGGGCAGCTAATGTGCTATCGCTGGAATTCCTCATAGGCCTATTGCTCTATGTGGGGCTGAGCCCCTGGACAAGACTAGCCTTTGAAAACATACAGGCAGCGTTGCGTGACGGACAGTTACGCTACTACCTCATAGAACATTCGCTATTGATGGCGATAGCAGTAACCTTCATGAGCATCGCCACCGGCCGCATCCGACGAGCCGCAGCTAAGAACCGATTTCGTGATACGGGAATAGCGGTCTTGGTTACCCTGCTTCTCATTACCATCGCTATACCGTGGCCTGGCACGCGAGCAGGGCGACCCCTGCTTCGAATTGAGGCGCAGGCAGCCCCAGCATTCTTCTAGGACGACACGGCGCTTCGCCGGAAATAAACCGACCGGATAGCTTCAGCAGCCCGAAAACCTGCATGGCGTATTGGCTTAAGCACTTCCTCATAAGCTCCGGCTCGATGCAATATTCTTCCGCCGAACCCAGTCTTCATGCGATAAAGGCCAGCCATCGGCAACGATGGGTCAGCGTTGCGCGGAATCCCAAAGAGATCATAGCTAAAGCAACCTGCCTCTCGAGCCATCTTCATCGCTGTCCACTGCAAAAGATAATTTGGCATCACGTTGCGATGTCGATCCGAAGATGCTCCGTACAAGTAACGAGCACGACTGCCATAGAGTGATACGATGATTCCAGCCACTGCCTCTCCAGCATATTCTGCCATGAGCAGTAGCAACCGAGGAGCCCGGCCCGGGTATTCTTCAACCGTAGCAAACAATTCATGAAAGTAGCGTTCGCCGTGACAAGTGATCCCTTGGCGACGAGCCATATCGCGATGCAGCTGGTACCAGTCTTCCAGTGCGCTGGGCCCTTTCTCACTTACTATCACGCCGTGGCGTTCGGCGAGCCTTATGTTATAGCGTGTCTTAGACTTCATGTCCGATAGCAGAACGGATTCTTTACGCCGAAGGTCAAGAATTACCGTGCTTTTAGGCTGCACGGTCGGTGCGGCATTTCTTAGCCTATACGAGGCATCCTCTGGCCAAGGAAGATCAAAACGAATCGCAAAACATGCGGGCGGCAGAAAAGAGCGAGCAGCATTCGCAATGCGTCTCAGATATGCCTCACCGCCTCCATCAGTTGGTTCCATCTGTGGCCCTAGTGGGCAATACACGAACGTGCCCAACGGCGTCTTCCGAGAGAGCAGCAACACGGTGCCGGTTGCGCCATTCCCTATCACGTCGAGGGCAAGCGGCTCCCATCCAAATCGGCTACGGAATGCTCCCCAAAAACCACTCTGTAGTAACTCGTCGCCACTAAGCATATCCAGATTGACGTCCTTGAAAATCATATGAGTAGACACAAGCCCTTTCTATTGCATGCGCTGAACTATGAATAACATTCTCGTTTGGCAAATAAGATGCCAGTCAAGGTAGCCCTATAACAAGTCGGCCTAATACTAAGAGTAAAAACCAAAACCACCTCTGAGATGTTCGAAGCTCCTATATCAAGACCCTCATAAATTCACTATTCTGAAAACGTCAAAACATGTTACAAAATTCTCGACCAGTGACATTCGACCACTCTTTAATATCGATGGGTTTGACCCAGACGCACCTGCATGTATATCGTCGGTAACGTATAGGGTCTAGCGTACCACGTTCGACCCTGTCCCCCCCAAGGGAGGAGTCTGATGTCCGAAACCGATTCATCTTCGCGCCGTACACCAGGGAGTCTCAGTCCGAAAGCACTAGGGCTCATACTGGTAGGCCTTCTCGTTGTCATCGTCGTGCTCTCAAGCTTCTATGTAGTTGACGAGCGTGAGCGAGGAATCGTGCTACGCTTTGGCCGTTACATAGGCCATGAGAGTGCGCCTGGCCTACACTTAAAATTTCCATTCGGAATCGATCGTGTTTTTAATGTACAGACACAAGTACCTCACAAGCTGGAATTTGGTTTCCGCACTGAGGAAGCTGGTGTTCGCAGTGTGTTTTCTACTCAGGATTTCCCGGAAGAGTCAGTGATGCTCACAGGCGACTTAAACATCGTTGACTTGGAGTGGTCGATCCAATATCGGATTGTCGAGCCTGACAAATGGCTATTCAACATTGTTGATGGCGTGACCACAATCAAAGACATCTCACGGTCAGTATTCAACCGGCTGGTGGGCGACCGCGCCATTCTTGACGTCATGGGAGATGAACGCCCGGTTATCCAGCTGATAGCCCAAGAAGAGATGAACGCCCTGTTTGCAAATTATGACATCGGTGTGCGGGTGGTCGCCGTTAATCTACAGAGCGTAGTACCGCCACGAGGTGCGGTGCAAAATGCCTTTGAAGACGTTAACAAGGCCATCCAAGACCGCAATCGTCTAATCAACGAAGGGAAGGAAGCTTACAACGAGGCGATTCCACGTGCGCGCGGCGATGCTGACCGGCTCATCGCAGAAGCGGAAGGTTACCGCGCAGAACGACTAAACCGTGCACAGGGTGATGTCACGCGCTATATGGAAATCTATCAGGAGTATGAGAAGAGTCCTGAGGTAACTCGTACACGCCTTTACTATGAAATGTTCGAAGAAGTGTTTAAGGACGCTGAGGGAACCGACCTTATCGATAAGAATTTGTCAAACTTTATACCGCTGAAACAGCTGGGACAGCAGCTGCAGATCGGAGGAAGTCAATGAAACGCTTTGTAACGATTCTGGTAGTCGCCAGCGCAGCGATCCTAGTATTTCTCATTCTTGGACCGTTTTACGTTCTACCGGAAGGCGAACAATCGATCGTGTTGCAGTTTGGTAGAATCGTAAATTCCCAACGGAACGCAGGGCTGTGGATCAAGGCACCCTTGATCGATCAGGTCGTACGTTTTCCAAAGAAAATTATCTCGTGGGATGGGGAAGCTACCCTAGTGCCTACCCAGGAACGGCAGTTTATATGGGTGGACACTACTGCCCGCTGGAGAATCGCTGATCCAAAGTTGTTCTATGAGTCAGTCACTGATGAAGATGGAGCACAAACACGCCTTGATGCGGTCATCGACTCCGCGGTCAAAGAGGTAGTATCTAATAACCTGCTGCGGGAGGCTGTGCGTAGTTCCGATGTAATCAACACGATCACTCGCCGCAATGTCTATCAGGTCGAATCAGGGACCACCGAAGGCTCTGATTCAGAAGACGTAGCGTCAATTCTTGGTGAAACCTTTACAGTAGTAGAGTACCCAAAGATCGACAAAGGACGTGATAGCCTGGCGACCGAGATGCTTCGTCGAGCTCAGGAGACAGCACCGATCTACGGAATTGAGTTAATCGATGTAATCATCCGACAGATCCGCTACTCAGACGATCTAACCGAGAGCGTCTACAGTCGTATGATCACCGAGCGGCAGCAGATCGCTCGGGCTTTTCGTTCAGACGGTGAAGGGCTAAAAGCAGAGTGGTTTGGTAACCGAGAACGTCAGAGACTGGAGATTATTTCCGCAGCCGAGAGAACTTCCAAAGTGACTAGAGGTGAAGCAGACGCGCAGGCTGCAGCGATCTATGCCGACGCGTATAATGTCGATCCGGAGTTCTACGCTTTCTTTAAAGCGATTGAGTCATACCGGGCACTGCTGCCAAACTTCCAGAAAACACTGTCAACTGACGCTGAGTTTTTCGACTACCTCTACCGCCAGCGATAGAATCGGACCCCACTGCGTAACGTAGTAGTGTCTTCGTCCTGCGAGCCCAACGGTGTACTGGTTACCGGTGCATCGACAGGTATCGGTCGCGCGATCAGCCTTGAGCTGGTCGCGGCCGGATACCGTGTTTTCGGCACGGTTCGAACGGCTGTGGCGGCCGATGACCTGATCAACAGGCTAGGTAGTGCCGTAAGCCCTCTCGTACTAGATGTTACGGACAAAGACGCCGTAGATAAGGCTGCTGCGTCTGTTACCCATGAAGTCAGCTCCAACGGGCTCATCGCAGTGATAAATAACGCCGGAATTGCGGTTGGAGGTCCATGGATGCATATCGATGAGGAAACCGCACTCCGACCTTATAAAGTTAACGTAATAGGAACGCTTAATATTACCCGTGCCTTTCTACCTCTACTGCATCAGCCGGGCCGTTCTCCCGGACGTTTAATCAACATCAGCTCGATCGCCGGTAAACTCGCTGTTCCTTTCCTAGGTCCTTATGCTGCTTCCAAGCATGCTCTGGAAGCGCTTTCTACAAGCCTCCGCGGTGAACTTCAAATATACGGGGTTGGCGTCGTGGTGATCGCGCCGAGTATCGTAGCGACACCTATTTGGCAGAAACCCGACGCAATACGCACTGATGGATTTTCTGACACTGACTATGGAACCTCACTCACTGAAGCCCGGAACCGAGCACTTAATCGTGGCCTACGTGGCATTCCTCCAGAACGAGTAGCACGCTTAGTACATCGTGTTATAGAAAGTAAACATGTAAGATCCCGTTATACGGTTGGTCCGCCCGGTCTACTCTCGCGTACTATGTTGGCTCTACTGCCATCTCGGATGGCAAATAGGGCGATCGACAAATGGATGAACGGCTGGTTCACACTGTGAACGCTACTGCGCCACAGCAACCAAAGAAACTATCCGACCTACTTATCCGTCTTGACGCACCACGAGTCCGAGGTAAAGCGATAGGTCGAGTGACGGGGGTCACCTATGATTCCCGACAGGTAAGACCAGGAGGACTCTTCGTCGCACGTCCAGGCAGCAAGGAGGATGGACACCGGTATATTGCGGACGCGATTCGCCACGATGCTGTTGTAATTATCCACGAAAATGATCTAGACCGTTACGAACCGGACGTTTGTTACCTGCAGGTGCAAAATGCGAGGACAGCACTATCGGTAGCAAGCGCCTGGCTATTTGAGGACCCTGCACAACGACTGAACCTGGTCGGAGTAACGGGCACTGACGGCAAGAGCTCTACCGCGTGGTTCACTAAGCTTCTATTGGACAGGATCGGGTTACCGACCGGACTGACCACTAGCGTCTACATCGATGACGGCAGTGGCGTTAGTGAAACTCCGTGGAGACTTTCGACTCCAGAGCCTCCGGAGCTGCATGAGCTGCTAAATTGCATGGTCGATAACGGCCAAAAAGCAGCCGTGATTGAAGCAACGTCGATCGCATTGGCTGCAGGAAGGCTCACTGGATTATCACTGACCGCCGCAGCAATCACGAACATCACACACGAGCACATGGAGTTTCACGGAAATTGGAAGGAGTATCGTGATGCTAAGGCGATCGTCCTTGACAGGCGTATCACAGAAGACGAATCGCCAGGTCCAGCCGTGCTCAACCGCGACGACAAGACGTGGGATCACTTTCATAAACTCTTCCCTGCAGCACAGAGTTTTAGCGTGACCCCCTATAAACCGGACACAGGTCCACCCGCTGAATGCACTGTCGTTGCGGAGTCTATAGACCCCGAAGGCCTACATCTAAAAATCGATCTGTATGGGGTACAGCGACGATGCTGCGTTCCGGTGGGACACTCAGTGCAGGTCGGCAATCTGGCCGCTGCCTGCTTATTATCAATTAGCGTCTCTGGCGCTAGCCCTATACAGATAATTGAGATGCTACCGTCGTTAAGCTCGCTCCCTGGTCGCATGCAAATAGTCCCTAATAATCGCGGCTTCACAGTTATAGTTGACCATGCACACACTCCAGCAGCATTTGAACAGCTTTTCATGGGCCTTAACATGCAACGCCCTGTTTACGCCAAGACAATGAGCCATCGGATTATCGCCGTATTCGGTTCTGCTGGAGAGAAGGATCGATTGAAGCGACCGATGCAAGGACGGATCGCCTCAGAATACGCCGATGTCGTGATCTTATCGGACGAAGATCCTCGTGAAGAGGATCAGATGAGCATTCTGTCAGACATCGCCGCTGGCTTTGCACCAGGATCTGCCCAACCAAAACTAATCCCTGACCGACGAGCGGCTATCGCTGCGGCAATTCATGAGGCACGTGCCGGAGATACGGTATTGCTGCTAGGAAAAGGCCACGAACAAACCATCGAGTACGCTGATCACACGCAACCATGGAATGAATTCGCAGAAGCACGTGCTGCGCTCGAGACGTGATTGCTTTTCGAGTAACTATAGCGCTTGGCGCGTTGTTGTTTGCGACGGCACCAGCTGTTGGCGTGCGGATACATCAATGGTCAATCGATCCACGTGTCGAAGTGGATCCTCAGACCCTGCTATATCGCCTAAGGGAAGTGCTATCTAAAGAAGGAGATACACAGTCATCACCTGTCACGGCACTGCCGATGCGCGCAGGAGTAAGCATTACCGTCGTTGAGAAAGGCACCCAACACGGGCTATTAGTCCACAGTACAGATCTTGAAGCTGATCGCACGGTACGATCGACAATTCACCCGCCGGCTGACCATCTAAGAGCCATGGAGGTGTTAGTAAAGGCACTGACTACTGACCTATCCTACCTCAAGGCAGCACGTGACGGATTTCCGTCTTCTTTAACTCCTGCTCCTTCTCTATCTCACGTGATCGAAGGAGAAAGAATTGCAGAGCTCATAGGCACTACTATGCAAGAATTAGGAAAAATAGACGTTACTACTGAAGTCAATGCCGAGATCATTGATATCGCAGCGCATCCCCACGGTTTAAGCATTCTTTTTGAGAATAGCTTTATTGATCTAGGTCCTCACTTCGAGTTAACCACTGCCACCGCTATATCGCTGATAAAGTCTTCAAATATACTCGACATTATCTCTGTTCATCATGAAATAGCCCGTACCACCTGGACCCATGACCTGCTCACATTCGAGTCTGATCGCTCTCTAAATTTGTTCCGAATAAACGACGCTGGAAACACCAGCATCCTCAATCTTCCATCGGGAAGTCGTCGGTTTGACACCGTACCGAACGGAGGATTAGTGGCGATCACCGACCAAGGTCCAATCTTTTTTCAGGCTACTGAACGAGGAATAGACGACCACCCTATCTCGGTCGCAGCGCGATTTATCACGGCCATGGACATTGATCGCCATCGCCGCTTGACGCTGTACGATGCCTACGATCGCCGTGTGGTAATCGTGAACTTGGACGGACAAGAGCTCAGCTCAATACGACCACAGGTGAATCCAAGGCTGCTGCCATTCCCTCACGCATTAGCGGTACTCGCTGACGGATCAATCCTCCTCGGCGGCTCTAATACAATATGGGCATTCGACCGTAGTGGCCGACCATACTGGAGACTTTCCCGCTTCCAAGCTGGACGAGAGAGCCTACCTTCCCAATTCTCAATAGAACCATCGGCAAGCGGAATGTCCTTCTATATCCTGGACGGTCCTCGAGCAAGGATCCTAAGATTCGACAGTCTAAGCACAAAGGCTCCACACATAGCTATGGCTGAGGAGACCTTGATGCAGCGCTTTACTCAACTCGCCAACTCAGCGCTTATTGAAGCGACTTCTAAACACCAACAAGGGAACCTTAAGGCTTCAGCAGAGATCGCAAATTTCGCCGCACACATGTTCCAGTACGCACTGAAGGAAAATCCGAAAAATGAAGAGCTGGTTGTCGGGAACGACCGTTCCGTGAATCTGCGAAATGATGCCGAGTCAACAATTTTTCAGGAACACTTTCTTAGCATTGATCCGCAACAGTTGATCATTAACGCTGACAACTCTGGAGACCCGGTTCAGCTTGCTGTAACAGTAATGAATGACGGCATTACCGCCCGAACTGGTGTGAAATTAATCACGAAAGATCTCAACTTATCCTTCGGCACCATCCACCCCGGTAGGCGTGTTACCAGACTACTGAAGCTCGATTTCTTTGACAGCCTACTCGCTATCAAAGAATCCCGTTCTATAGAACTAGGAGTTATCCTCTCAGCGGATGAGCCTGGTCGGACACGACCGAGGAGGATGTTCCTGACGCTACCTCTTCACTTGAACTCTCCGCCAAAGGATCAATCGTAAGCCTGAGAGTCCGGACTACACCGTTAAATCCTTGCTGGATAAACAAGGCAGCAAAATCCTGGGCACTATTGTATAGATCCACTTGAATCTCGTGGACACCCCTCTGTCCCGCCTGATCGATAAAATTTGCAAGAAGAGCCTTTCCAACACCTAGTCGCTGAAACTCTGGCGTTACTGATATAGTATAAATGCTGACAGTACTTCCTGAAGACAGACGGCCGACTATAAAGCCAATAATTTCAGGCTTGCTACACCGAGCGACGCTCACAAGCATTGGCTCATCACCCGTTTCCAACATCTTCCATGGAGCAGTGCAATCCAACTGTAGCTCTCTCCACAGCTGTGCCACCTGAGGCAACTCATCAAATTTTGCAGGACCAAAGTCTATCTCGCTCGCCAAAAGATCATCGATATCTTCGGGTTCTGGTCCGATTTGTGATAGACCTCTCGAACGGCGCTCTATATCGTACCACTCGGTTACCATCTGCCTCATCGCGGCCATCTTGAACCGGTACCAAAGTTTCTCGATATAAGAATTACGCTTCAATTCGTCCTTGAAAATCCTAAATACACGTCCGCCAGAGTCTAATGCCTCTCGTAAACGCTGCCGATGAATAGGATTGTGTAACGTAGCAACAAATTTTTCCATAAGTTGAAAGCCGTCAATCGGACGCCATGGAGGAATCGAAGTAAATCGATCACTGAGGTGAGGACCTTGTTCCTTGACTATCTCACCAGTATCAACAGCGATCGAATATTCAGTGACCTGATCCTCCATAGCAAAGACAACACGGTCTACAATCTCCGGCAGCAATTTGAACTTCACCAGCACCCCGTCTTGAATCTACTATATCTCTTGATCGGGCATGATAGCTGATAGGTATGATAGATGGCATCGATAGATTTAATAGTAGCGCGTGAGATTCTGGATTCCCGGGGAAACCCCACCTTAGAAGTTGAGGTTGGGTTAGAAGGTGGTGCTCGTGGCCGGGCTTCAGTCCCCTCCGGGGCATCGACTGGCATGCATGAAGCAGTAGAACTTCGGGATGGAGATGAGCGTTTTGGCGGAAAGGGTGTACTCAAAGCAGTACAAAACGTAAACACTCGTATCGCTCCCAACCTGGTTGGTTACGACCCAATCAATCAGCTAGGCATAGATCGCGAAATGATTAATCTGGATGGGACAGACAATAAGCGTGTATTAGGTGCTAACGCGATCCTCGGTGTATCCCTTGCAGTCGCTCGAGCTGCGGCCGCTGATCTAGACCTCCCCCTATACCGTTACCTGGGAACATTTCATTCGTCACTAATGCCGGTACCAATGGCGAACATCATTAACGGCGGTGCTCATGCTGATAACAGTCTTGAGTTCCAGGAGTACATGATCGTACCGGTCGGCGCACCCAACATTCGTGAAGCGGTGCGTATGGGCACTGAGATATTCCATGCCTTGAAGAGAGTGCTCGGAGACCGCGGACTTTCTACTGGAGTAGGCGACGAAGGTGGGTTCGCACCCGACCTTGACTCTGATGAAACAGCACTCGGTATGATTATGGAGAGCATTGAAGCTACGGGCCTACGTCCCGGTGAAGATATCGCAATCGCTATAGACCCAGCTACCTCAGAACTTTATGACGCTGAAAGTAACCGTTACAAATTCAAGAAGACTACAGGCAAAACACTCACATCGGAACAAATGGCTGCATTCTGGAGTGATTGGGTAGATCGCTACCCGATCATCTCTATTGAGGATGGCATGGCAGAAGATGATTGGCAGGGCTGGAAACTACTTAACGAGTCTCTCGGCCACCGAATCCAGCTAGTAGGCGACGACTTGTTCGTTACGAACACTAAGCGTTTAATGAAGGGTATTCGCGAAGGGATAGCCAATTCGATCCTGATCAAATTAAATCAAATCGGAACACTGACCGAGACGTACGAGGCGGTCGATACGGCACGTCGAGCCGGCATGACCACCATCGTATCACACCGATCGGGAGAGACTGAAGACGCTTTTATCGCTGATCTATCGGTAGCCCTTGCAACGGGCCAAATAAAGACCGGATCGTTCTCTCGCTCTGACCGACTATCAAAATACAACCAGCTGATGCGTATTGAAGATGAACTAGGTGAGTACGCGACCTACCCAGGAACCGCAGCATTTCCTGGTTCCTAAGCACATAGCCAAAGCTTCTTTTTTCTGCGGGAAACAATGCTACTCCACTAAAGCCCGTTCTATATTTTCAATTGACCTCCCAAAACGATTCACCTCCGACGGTGAGAAGCCTTGAGTAAGGAGGCGGCGCCTAATTGTCGCGGGTTTGCAGCCGCACGCAATCAGAGCTGCAGCACGTTCCTCGAGCAGTGCGTGCTCCTGTTCTTGGGTAAGTTGATCACTCACTACGATCTCGGCTATTGAGCGGGAAACCCCGCGTTTAATCAGTTCTGCCACCAATCGGCGACGACCTTCCCCTTTTCGGGAGATACGGGCTGACACCCAAGCATGAGCAAAGCGTTGATCATCGAGCAACCCACTGCGGGAAAGGGAGGCGATAACCGCATCTGCTTCACCAGCAAGACCCTTGCGCAAAAGCTTCCGACGCAACTCAAAAACCGAGTGCTCGCGTCGGGCAATTAGACTCTTAGCGAACTCCAAGGCCGACAAACCCCGTTCAGTCAGCTCAACCACACGTTCTCACCAATCGTAGAAAGAACGGGCCGTTCCAGTCCTGTCTACGCGATTGCCGTATTATCGCTTGGAAAACTGGAAGCGTTTGCGAGCCTTCGGTCGGCCATATTTCTTCCGCTCTACCATCCGTCGATCACGAGTCAGAAACCCGTTAGCGCGCAAGGCATCATGATTACTATTGTCGCTGGCATCTAATGCACGTGCCAGACCGTGGCGGCTGGCATCCGCCTGGCCGGCCGGGCCACCACCCGAAACATTAATAATGATACTGTGCTTTCCAAGGTTGTCTGTGACGTCCAACGGCGCGGTAACCCGTCGCACCAGTTCCTCAGAATGGAAATAGTCATCTAACGACCTGCCATTAACGGTAATCTGCTTAACAGCAGCTCGCCGCAGATCAGTCTCTCCTGCGCCGGCACCGGGCACCGGCTCGCGCAGAAAAACCCGAGCGACGGCGGTCTTGCGACGTCCCGTGCCTAGAGCGAGATTAATGCTATCTGTTTCTGCCATCAGTCCTGCTCCAGATTAAGTGGGTGGGGATGCTGCCCTTCATGAGGATGATCAGGCCCCGGGTAAACGCGCAGCTTACGAAACAACTCACGGCCCAGCGTTCCTTTGGGTAACATGCCACGAATTGCCTGCTCCACAGGGAATACTGGCTTGCGGTTAATAACATGTTCAAAAGTTTCGCTACGTAGCCCGCCGGGGTACCCTGAATGCTTATAGTAAAGCTTATCACTACGCTTTTTTCCCGAAACAGCTACTTTGGCTGCGTTGATCACCACCACGCGATCACCTAGATCTTGATGGGGAGAAAAATAAGGCCGATGTTTTCCACGCAGAATACTAGCGACGCGGGCAGCTAGTCGACCAAGCGGAGCTCCGTCCGCATCTGCAATATACCAGCGCCGGTCCAAATCACGCGGGCGCACAAATATGGTCTTCATCTCGTAACTATTCCGCCTTCCTATGAGGAAGACCCGGTGCCGCCCTCACCGGTCGAATCAGACGAACCGGTAAGCGCCTCAGCTGACTCCCGTTCCTTCGCCTCACGTTCTTCCTTTCTTGCTTCCATTTTATCCTTAATATCGGCAAAGCCGACGAATAGCGCAATCAGACCGATAAACAAGGCTGCCACCGGAATTCCGCCTTTTAAGAACTCCATTACTTCAGCCCACCACTGCGTAGACCACGGCACCGGCAGCACCGAATAGACCGCAAATAATAGAAGTACCAAGCCCACCAAAAGAGCAATCATTGTCGCCTCATACGAATATAGATTAGAAAAGAATAACGTTCCTTAGCCAGTCAAGCAACTGCAAGAATCATCCCAACTGTCATTCGCTCCGGTTGTGGCCGACGTGTCATCGCCCACAATATTATTTGAGCACAATAGTTGAAAGAGGAAAATTCTACCACAAACCAGTCCGACCGGCTAACCGTCTGATTGAGAACCGCCCTTGCGGACAATTTCACAGTAAGCGATAGCACCGGAATAATTCTCGAGAATTGATTTATGGTCAAAGTTTATCTGTGAATAACTGAGACTACTATGTTATCTGGACGAACTATCTCCACCTTCTATGTATATAAATATAATAGTATTTATATACATAGAAGACCTTTAACCGAATATATGGCTTGGTTTAAAGGTCATCTTTCCCCGCGAACAGTCGCATAAGTATTGCCTGCTCACCAGCGGAGACAAAAGATGGAAGTATGCTGGGTCCAGGGTAGATCGGCGATAATAGAACCCCCGCTTGAAGAAATCGATCAAATACCGCGTCATAAGAACAGGATTCACAACGTGCGGCCACGTACGGTCCACGCCGCTCCCATCCCGCATACGCTGATGGGTCAGGCCATGCCTCATCGGCCCAATCTGCCCCTCTATAATATGTTAACTGTTCTAAACCAGCGACAGCAGCAGCTAACAAAGCAGCCGGCTGAGGAGCAGCCGTTTGAAGATTTGTCATCCCTACTGCCAAATTATTCGACAGCCGCACGCAGATTGGGCTCGGCGCTTGTCCGATAGTCAATGGTAGGATCGGCACTATAGCGCTCCAGCTCAGTGGGACCAAGGAAGGCCCAGCAATCGGCCGCCAGAGGCCTATCGAGGACGCTTCTGGTCGCTCTGCACTGAGAGCTGGGTCATAAAGCTCCTCCGCCTGAAAACCCAATCGACTTAACACCGAGCATACCTCAGCATCACTATTCGTCAGAAACGGCTCAAAACCAGGAATGAGTCGGCGTAGGCAGTCAAGCAGGCGGTCCTCGTAAACCGACGGAAGACCAGCGTTCGATCCCTGAGACAACACGCCCTTCACTAGCGCAAGCGTTCGTTTAGGCCTATGGCCCAGTAACGCACGCCCACCAGACTGCCATAAATCAAGATATCTTCTTCCTTTACGGTCGTATAAACGATATTCTCGTGCACGGTGAATTGGCCCAAGGCGAGCTATCCGGGAACGAGCCGTCTGATCACGATGGATCATGAACGGATGCGCTCTAATCGTGCGTAACGTAACGCAAACGACGCTTCATGCTCAGTAGCAAAGCGTACCGTCACGAACCAGGTGCCTCCACGGCTCCAGCGACGCCTTACTACTCCACTTCCATAATCATCATGGTAAACCTCGGCCCCAGCCGGAAATTCTTGTGCCTCTCGGTCCGCGTCAACTTCCGCAGACGAAATGCTGCTGTGATTGGCGAGTAATTTGTCAGGAATTTCCCTCAAAAATCGACTAATCCGTTGATCACGGCGCTGTCCAAATACAGTGCGACGGGCACAGGAGGTTAGATGTAAGTGGCGCTTTGCTCGGGTAACTCCAACATAGAATAGCCGCCGTTCCTCCTCTATTTCCTGTTTGTTGATCTCCTCGATCTCTTGTTCTCCAGGTAACAAAGGAAAAACACCCTCCTCCAGCCCGGTAATCACAACTCTTTCAAACTCTAGACCCTTAGTATTGTGTAGTGTAATCAATGTGACCGGACGGAAGGCTGAGCTATGTTCTTTCTCAAGTTTCGTGCCACTATCACGGAGGCCAGCAGCCTCCAAGAAACGCTGTAGTTCCTGCTGGCCGACACCATATGTTTGAGCACTGGCAACAAGCTGCTCCAAATTTCGAAGACGGTTGCCGCCCGAGATCTCATCAACCTTCCTGTAGTGCTCTGAAAGACCTGACCGCTCAATCGCTACCGTAACTAGAGACACGACCGAAGCTTCCTGGACCATGTCAAAAAGCTCGCGTTGAAGCTCCAGAAAAGCGCTAATTCCTAGTCGCGCCGGTCGCGACAACGAACTCAGTGCAGCCTTAGCACGTTGGATAGGGTTGATGTTAAGCGCTCCGAGATCAAATGACATTTCAGTCTGAATGACATTTTCCGGAACTGGTTCAGAAGCAAGAATACGCGATAATGATTTTGGACCAATACCACGCCGAGGCGTGGTTACCGCCCTGCGGAAGGCGACGGCATCAAAAGGGTTCACTATAAGGATCAAATATGCCAGCGCGTCTTTAACTTCCTGTCGCTCAAAAAAGCTAACTGCACCGACTAAACGATAAGGAATGTTTAGCCGACGGAAAGCAGTCTCAAACGGTTGAGATTGAAAGTTCATTCGATAGAGAATCGCGGTTTCAACATCAGGATCCCGGTCAACCAACTCACAACAAAGCCGGACCTCTTCCTCCTGATCAGGAAGCTCATGCAGCTGCGGTTTGGGTCCCTGACCGTTTTCAGTCCACAGCCGCTTTCCTAGACGGTCACTATTCCCGGCTACCACGGCGCCGGCAACCGATAGAATCTGAGGAGTAGAACGGTAATTCTGCTCCAAACGGATTATCTCAGTGTCCGGAAAATGTTCAGGAAAAGATAGAAAAGCATGTATGTCAGCGCCGCGGAACTGGTAGATTGATTGGTCGTCGTCGCCAACTACACAAACGTAGGCGCCCTTACGAGCGAGTAGACGAAGGAGCTGAAACTGAGCGCGATTAGCATCTTGGTACTCGTCGACCAGCACTGCCTGGAACCGAGCAACGATGTCAGCCCCAACGGTTTCTGTCGACAACAGATCAATCGCACGTAGAATCAAATCTCCGAAGTCCAAAGCATTACTTCGCTGAAGCGCCTGTTGATATTCAGAGTACAGGTCCGATATCGAAACCACCTGGGGTGCGTCCAGTTCGTCGAGATTGTCACCTGGTCGTAGGCCGTTGTCCTTGGCTCGTGATATCAGCTCTCCTACCGCCTTGACCTCTTCTGCAGACCAACCTCCCCCAGCTACATCACGAAGAACAGATAGCGAATCGGAAGCATCAAGAATGGAAAATCGCGGATCAATATCAGACTTAGACCCATAGCGCCTCAACAGCCAGCTACAGAAGGAGTGAAAAGTACGTATCTGTAGACCAGAGGCATCCGGAAGCATTGAGGCAACACGATGCCGCATCTCTTCCGCCGCCTTATTGGTGAACGTTACTGATAGCATCGAATACGGCTGTACTCCACGCCGCTCCGCAAGATAGGCGATCTTGGTGGTGATCGCCCTCGTCTTGCCAGATCCGGCACCAGCCAAGATCAGCAGTGGACAGCCCCAGTGTTCGACTGCACGTCGCTGAGGATCGTTTAAAAGCGCGAGATGATCTTCGATTCCGGCCACTAATATAGCCTTCTGCCGCCTCCGAAAGGCCTATCGTCTATCTCAGACGACGTCAAGCCGACTGGGTTTCACGGTCGGCGATCGATATCTGCTCACTCTCGGTTTCACGTTGCAGCGTAAGATTAACACGTACTACGGCCCCACTTTGGTCAACACTATTCAACAGTACCTTCAAGTCCATTTTGTTATCGCCATTAAGATCGAGCATAGCCTGCGATCCGATCGGAATAAGCACCTCACGGCCATCATGATCGACCACTAGGCCGTCCTCATACCTTGCCATTAGTACCTGGTACCCACTATCACCTAATGGAACATACAACATGCTACCAATTTCAAGTACGCGAATTACCGCGTTACCGCCCATCGCAAACGGATAAACCATTTCATCCGACAGACCCTCTGCGTTCCTTCCATCCACACCTGCAGGGTTGATCACCCGACGTTCCAAAATAAACACGCCAGCAACGATGACTAAAAAAATTAGAGTGAACACTCTGATCTTCGACGACCTCCGAGCACCAGCAGGAGAGACTTCTTCAGGAACGGTCTGCACAGCTGACTGTTGCATCCGATATCGATCAATCAGTGACACGGGATCAAGTCCCAGATAAGACGCATAAATACGAATAAAACCGATCACGTAAACGGAACCGGGGAAAACAGAGTAATCGGCAGCTTCGAGCGCTTCCAGGTAGTTCATACTGATGAGCGTGTCCCGTGCCACCTGGTCCAGTGAAAGACCCCTAGATGCCCGGGCTTCAGAAAATGAAACTGCTACCGTCGTTTCGGCCATGGCGTTAGTCTATCAACCCGGACAACACGTCATGGTAGATATTAGCGTCAGGGGGCGACTCAAATTGGAAACGGGCGTCCGGAATTGACTGGTTTATTCGAACGGAACGAAACCGGATAGACCAACGGTCTCCGGAACGGTATTCCCCAACTATTGTGCGGATCAGCTTATCTTCCCCCACAGCTACAATAATCGTTTCAAATCCTTCTTCCGGAACCTGCCTCTCCAATACGAGCCTAACGACCTCCCGCCCTGATCCGTCGCCTATAGGAACCGGGTTCGGGCCAACTTCATAGGCGATGGCGTAGTTATTTCTCAAGAAGCCCAGGCCAAGAATTGGTGCAAGGTCATCGGCCAGTGCAGTATTCGCCGCAGGATCCTGATCTTCGAGTAACTGCTCAATAATGAGATTGAATTCTGGAAGGTATATCTTTAGATAATTTCCATCTGAAACCATGACCCCTCCCGCTGGTTGAATAAAGTCGATACGTAATTGATCCGGGCGTTTAAAGGAGATCATCCCGGTCATCCTCGACAGTTCTATCTCTTCCAGAACAGGAGTGGAAACTGATTTTTCGGCCACACTCTCGGGATCATCATTATCTATTGACTCTGATTCCTCATCAGGTTCCGTCGTCGCCGGCTCGAATCGACTCAGAGCGATCACAACCTGAGCCTGATAGTCTTCTATTTCGGAGTAGTTACTTGCAACCTCTTCAAAGAAAACTTCAGCCGTTACCAGATCTCCTGCTATAGCGACAGTTGATACCCCCGCCATAACGATAACCATCAATGCAGCAGCCATAATAGAAGCGCTACACCGACAAAGACTATTTTGGCACGGCACCGTCCTACCAGAGCCGAGCTGCTCAGCGTCGCGCATACTATTGCAAATTATGTCGTCGAACGCTGCTGCTGTAAGGCATGAATTCGGTCGCGCAACTGGGCTGCACGTTCATACGCTTCCTCTTCAACCGCCTCGTCCAGCGCCGAATTTAGCTGCTCTATCTCGGTTGGATTACGAGTCTTCAGCTGCTTAAGGGCAGTCCGAAGATATTTTAACGAACGCATCCGTTCGTAGTGATAGGTCGGAGTATCAATTTCCTCAAGGTTATCTATCTTGTCGATTGCACGCTGTAGGGCCTCCCTGGCCCCATCTGGCTTTTCGGCACCAAGTTGGAGCATGACAACAGCAACCGCATTCATCCTAATGATGTAAGGCCTGTACTGCAGAATCTCCTTCTGATCATCCGATGTCCCTACAAAGTGCTCCACCAAATCACAGATCCTCAAGTTGTGGTCAGTGTCGCTTATAGTCCGTTCAAAGTCTCCCATCTGAAATAATATTAGATAGCGGTAGTAGTAGAGGATTCCTTCGTTTTGAAGACTGACGAAATCGTCGTGGTCAATGGAAAAACTGCCCGTCTCTTGTTCTTGCCAGGAATCAAGTCGGTCAAGCATCTCAGTTAGGACTGAATCTTTGCCGAATGGCCGCAAGCCATCTGGACGACCATCAAGTTCATACTGCTCAATCCCAAGCGGCTGACGCGCTTGCAGCACACGACGACCATCACGTGCCTTGATCACGCGATATTGATCATCAGCATCATAGTCCCAATCTAAAAGAACATCGGTTAGATCTTGTTCCATCAATCCTTAGCTTCCAACACACCAATATAACGGCATCCTTTGGCCTGGAAACAAGCAAAACCGCACCACAAAGAGAGAGATCATGCTACCATAGGTCATTGATGGCCGTGCATGTCATTGACCTATCTGGGTCGCTCATTGAACCTAATTCTAAGGCAGACAACTATCTCCACGACTTGCGTACTACCGTGCTCGCTGCGCTTGATGATTTAGATGGCGACAAAGCGATCATCGTCACTGGCGGCGGAGAGTTAGCACGAAAGTATCAATCTTCTTATTGCGATTTGGTCAAAAACCCCGGGGCCGATGCACAAGATTGGATCGGGATAGCCGCTACTAGACTGCATGGAGAGCTGTTGCGCCACCTATTCGCACCAGACTGCATAGCACCGCTAATTATTGACCCAACTGCTGTTGATGATTTTCCTGGGAGAGTAATGATTGCAGCCGGCTGGAAGCCCGGATTTTCCACCGACTATGACGCCGTTCTGCTGGCCGAACGTTTTAAATCTAACACGGTAATAAAGCTTTCCAATGTAATGACCATATATAGCGGCGATCCCAAACTGGACCCTGATGCCCGTCCGCTTTCACGGTTGACCTGGGGACAACTCGGGCAAATGAATAAGAGCAAGTGGCAACCCGGAACACACCTACCTTTTGATCCCGTCGCTACCAAAGCTGCCGATCAACAGGGACTGACAGTGATCTTT